>PBML01000018.1 GCA_002722645.1 Acidobacteriota bacterium | reverse complement strand
CGGGTCGGGCGACATGATGAGCTTGTAACGCTCGTCCTGGATAGAGGTCAGCTCGCTCCAACCATAGTGATACCGAGCATAGAAGGTCTCCGAATACACAAATCGCTTCTCCGAGGCCGCGCCCTCCAGGAATAACGAGGTCAAGCTCTGGCCTTGAACGGCTTCGGGAATTTCCAAACCGCTCATATCGAGAATTGTCGGCATAACATCGATCAGAGACACAACCTCGGTGGCCTGAACCCCAGAAATTTCCTCGAAAGGCGTCGAGATAATCAGGGGAACGTGCGTGGCACCTTCGTAGATGAAAAACCCGTGTTGTATTTCCCCATGATCTCCCAGGCTCTCGCCGTGGTCGGCCGCGACGATAATGAACGTCTCGTCCCTCTTGCCCGACATTTCAAGAGCTTCAATCAACCTACCTATTTGATTGTCCGTGAAGGCGATCTCCGCTAGGTAAGGGGAGCCAGGGTAGCGGCTCTTGTAGGGTTCAGGAGCCTCGTACGGTGCATGTGGGTCATAGAGGTGGACCCAGAGGAAAAACGGGGTGCTGCGCTGTTGCCCCATCCATTCAAGGGCCGTATCTATGACTTCGTTAGCGGGACGTTGAACGCCTCCCATGGCAATAAAACGTTGGCCCTTCACGTCAAAGTCATCGACATAGGTATCGAATCCTTGATCCAGCCCCCAACGTGCATCGAGAACATAAGCGGCGACGAACCCCGCGGTTTCGTAGCCGCTGGACTTGTAGATTTCGGCAAGGGTCGTGATCTCGTCGGGCACGATGAACCCACCGTTGTCACGAACGCCGTGATGCGGCGGATAGGTGCCGGAGAAGAGCGAAGTGTGGGAAGGGAGGGTCAAGGGCGTGACCGCATACGCACGCTGAAATAAAATCCCCTCGCGCGCTAGGGAATCAATGACGGGCGTCTGGACTCCATCAAAACCGTATGCTCCCAGGCGGTCGGCTCTGGTCGTATCGAGTGTGACGACGATGACATTAAATTGCTCGTCTCCGCGTAGGCGTGCGAAATCCAACGATCCCGACGAGGAAAATAGATAGAGCCACGCCGCGGTCATCAGTATCACTGACGCTGTAATTACTGCAGCGGTTACTAGATGGTTTCTTCTCATCGTGGCTGCCTGGAGGTACCGCGTTGAACAAAGGGCGTCAAGAGCACAACTCAGAACTTATGATACTTTCAAATTAGTGCCAACATTAGAGACTAACGCGACCGCGTTGAGGCCGAATTTCTTGATCGAGATGCTCTCTGTTTGCAACGACTCACACCCGGACCAGCACCGACCATCCCCGGGCATCGCCTGGGCAATGGTGCTGCTGGTCTGCTGTGGAATGGCTTCCGACCTTCCCGCCTCAAGCGCATCGACCTCGATGCTGGCGGCACAACGCGAATCCTCGGGGGCGCTGGATCCTCCACAATGGACGATCGTGACCAGCGATGCTGGGATTGCCTTCAGTCATGAATTTGGCGGTGGAGTGGGTGACTTTGTCTCAGAATCCGGAGGTTCCGGTGGAGCCTGGTTAGACTACGACGTCGACGGGCGCCTTGACGTGTTTCTCGTCAATGGGCTCCCGACTTGGGGCGACTATTCGAAGGGTAACGGGCACACCTTCATGCGCAGCCATGGTGATCGTTTTTCAAAAGCCCCTGAATCCGCCGGACTGCGCGACCTTGTTTGGGGAAGCGGAGCGACGGTAGGCGACGTAGACAATGATGGCTTTCCTGATGTTTTCATTACCGCGCTGGGCTCCGACCATCTTTACAGAAACAATGGAGATGGCACTTTTAGCGCATGGTCGGCCGGGATCGAAGGAAACGATTGGAGCACNAGTGCCACGTTCACCGATTGGGACGGCGANGGTTTCCTNGACCTGTATGTGGCCAANTACCTTGAGTTCGACGAAGATGAGATTCCAGTTCCCGGCGACGGCGCCTGCTTTTACGGAACCGTCGAGGTCTTCTGCGGGCCNGAAGGACTCGTGGGCACAAGCGATAAATTCTACCGGAACAATGGGGACGGAACGTTCTTGCCGTGGATGGAGTCCGAGATTGACCCAGATGCNACCTATGGCTTCGCGCTTATAGACATNGACTGTGACGGTGACGTTCGNCCGGAGATCTACGTAGCGAATGATTCGAACATCAATTTACTTTATCGGCGNACAANAAACGGTGGCATCGAAGACTGGGCCTTGTTTGGCGGCGCCGGCTACAGCGGGGATGGTCGGGAGCAAGCAGGCATGGGAGCCACCTCGGCAGATTACGACGGGGATGGCTTGTTCGACGTCTTCGTCACAAACTTCCAGAACGACTACAACACTTTGTACGATAACCGCGGCGATTGTAATTTCGAGGATGTCACAGCGCGNCGCGGTCTAGCTACAAGCAGCTTTCCATATATGGGATGGTCGGCGCATTTCTTCGACGTCGATGGGGACGCGGACCAGGATCTGTTTGTTGCCAACGGCCACATACACCCGCANTTTGAACAAGCCGGCATCGAACCATATGCGCAGCGGAACTTGCTCTACCTAAATCAGTTGCGTGAAACTGGCACAGCAGACTTTTCTGAAGTTTCCGAGTTGTCCGGCNAAGGAATGCTCGCCATTGCGTCTTCCCGTGGGGCACTTCGTGGAGACTACGACAACGACGGNGATCACGATTTACTAGTCACCAATATCAATGACAAAGCAGAGTTGTTACGCAACAATGGCCCGATCCGTTTTCCAGTATTGCGCCTGGTATTAATCGGCCGCTCCTCGAATCGNTCGGCCTACGGCGCCCAGATTCGAGTCGAGTCCGGTGGAATCAGTCAGCTACTGGAACTACGTGTAAGCGACGGCTATGTCGGTAGTAACGACCCCCGCACGCTCGTTTACTTGCCCGGTGGCACTGCGGACTTCATTGAGATTCATTGGCCCGGNGGCTCGGTTACTCAGTTAGAACAGGAAGAACCTGGGTGGCTCTTGGTAGACGAGGTACAGGGGGTAATCGCGAGGCGGTCNCCGTGAAGACAACCACAANCTTTNTNGTTGTTTCCTTAGCTTTCCTCGGACCGGGAACCGGGATGGAGGAACTGGTACAGGGTGCATCCCAGCACTTGCAACGGGGCGTCGAGTTACTGGATGCGAATCAACCGCAAGCCGCCNTCGCCGANCTCGATCAAGCCGTCGNACTGGAGCCTGGGAACCCAAGGATTCGTTACTACCTGGGGAGGGCNTTATACCTAACAGGCCAGTATGAGAAAGCTCTCGAACACCTCGCGATTGGACTGCCAGTGGCGGCAGACCCAAGCGCATTTGGGCTNATCATGGGGCAATCCCTGATTGAGCTCGGTCGGTTGAACGAGGCTCGATCAGCACTGGATGGGGCTGCAGAGCTGCGACCCGACTATCCACCAATCCAATTGCAACTGGCCCAGGTCTGCTACCGCGCGGGGAACGTCGACGCCGCTCTGCAAAAACTCGCAGAAACCGCTGAACTCGCTCCCCAGTGGACTGTGCCCCGGCTCCAAGCGGCGTCCATCGCAGCAGAAAAGGGCGACGCAGCCACCGCCGCTGAGTTATTCGCGGCTACCCTCGATATCAACGGAGACCTGCCGCTCATCTGGGTCCGCCTCGGCGATAACCTCGAGGCAAACCTTAACTATGAGGGTGCAATTCAAGCATACCGGTCGGCGATTGAGGCAAGCCCGGACCTTTTGGCACCACAATTGGCACTCGCCTATTTGTTCTTCAATAGGCAACAATTCGACGGCGCTGCGACAGTACTTGCCGAATTGTTGCAACGGGTGCCGGGGGATCCTCAAATACTGCTTCCGGTTGGCGAAATTCAGATGATTGAGGGCCANCACGAAGCAGCCCTTGAAACTATNCAGTCAGCGCTCAGAGCCCTTGAGAGAGCCCCTNCCNCNACACTCCAACAAGTTGGTNCACAACGCGATGGNCTCAGGCTTCGCGCNCTCGAGCTCCAAGCAAAGACNNTGACAAGCCTNGACCGTGTNACGGAAGCCGAGGCTGCTGCCCGTACGTTGTTGGCCANGAATCCNTCAAACCTTGACGGTCTGTTCGTTCTCGGNACCGTTCTGCTGNGGTCTGGNAACCAAGAGGGNCGNGACCATTTGAGNANNTTNCAANGNTTGTCNGATGTNCGNGAGCACCGCGAGCTAGCCTACGATTTCTATCGTAGNGGGAGAGACCCCGANCGNGCTGNAGCAGAGTTTGAAAAAGCNNTGGNCATTGAACCNCAAGACGCTGCGACGCTNACCGGGCTNGGAACGGTNCNCCTNGCNCAGGGTAANGCAGNAGCAGCGNTCGAACTGTTGGCTCAAGCACGCGAAGCAGGCGCCGCAAGTGTTGAATGGTACCGCGAGTGGGTCTTGGCACTGCATGCGGCCGAGCGCTCCGATGAGGCGNCGCAGATCTGGCAACAGGTGCGCGAAGCCGGCGTAACGCTAGGTCCAAGGGTTTGGGCAGCATTGGGCAATCACCAGGGGGCTTGTTGACCCTCATCGGTCTTAGCATCGTCTTGTTTGTCGGCGCCACCATGGCGTTGGGCATTTACACCTATACGAAGATCCAGGGTCAGGCCACTAACTACTACGTTGCCGGCAACTCCATGCCTGTCTGGATCATTGGGATCACGCTCTGCGCCCAAGCATTCGATGCCAATGGGTCGATGGGCAACGCGGCCCTAAGCCATAGCAATGGGTTTTGGACGGGTGCCGTCATCCCACTAGGCCTAGCCGGATGCCTGTTCTTAACCGGTTGGGTGTTCGCTGGCCCGATCCACCGTATGCACTTGATGACGTTGCCTGACTTTTATCGGCGTCGCTACAGCCAGAGAACAGAAACCTTGGCTGCGGTCAGCATGTTAGTAGGCAATATCATCCTGGTGGCTGGGAATCTGGCTGGTCTCGGGTTACTTCTCGACCTGGTTTTCGACGCTGGCTACCTGATGATGCTCATTGTCATCTCCGCCTGCATCCTCGCTTACGCAGTAACCGGCGGACTCTACGCAACAATCACAACTAGTGTCGTCCAGGTTGCAATTTTTATTGCCGGNTCGCTATTGGCACTCTTCTGGCTCGTGAGCAATCACGGACTAGCTTCAATGATGTCGCAGGTCCCAACTGAGTTTGTAGACGTGAGCGGGCTGTTAGACACTGAACGCGGCGCGCTGGTTAACTGGGCCGCGCTTATTTCTTTGCTGCTCGGCGATATCGTCGCCATTGATTTCATGCAACGTGTGATCGCAGCAGACTCGACCACAACGGCGCGGAGAGGATGCTACGTCGCCGGAATGATTACCCTAGTTGTAGGGCTTTCTGTTTCTCTGGTCGGAATGTTCGCTTTCTACTTGGGCAAGGAACCAAGCTCGTTTCTTCTAGTAGATATCGCGCTTAATGATCTTCCCGGATTCGTCGGGGGCCTCTTGCTCCTGGGTATTATCGCAGCCAGCATGTCGACTGCGGCGGGTGTCGTTCTCGACCTGGCAAACCTCATCACCCGCAATCTCGTGCAGCGCTATATCGCAACAACATGGCAAGACCAAACGATGCTGCGTTTTTCTCGACTAATCGCCCTGCCAACCATGGCAGCAGCGGTCATTCTTGCTTACCTGCGACCCGAACCTGGCGTGCTTTTAATCCTTGCGTTTGACATCGTTCTAGCCAGCTGCTTTGTGCCGCTAGCGATGGGCTTTTTTTGGAAGCAATCGAACACACCGGGCGCGATCGCGGGGATCTTGATGGGAGCAATGGCAAGACTGACCTTGTTTTTTGCCATTCCAGACGAGTATGCCGGACTCGATACCCTCATCGCACCTCTGGTCAGCCTTTTCGCTTTCGTCGTCGTATCGCTGGCAACGCAGGGACGCTCGAAATCAAAACACGCGGCGCTCGAGTACGTTCCGACCGATGAAGAACTCGTCAGCGGAGCTTTCTAGCAACCCAAGNCTTGAACGCCACAGCCCTAGACCCAGAAGCACACTTCTTCACGAAGGCACNTCAGATTGCTCACGGGCCGCTAGGAGTTCACGGTGACACTGGAGCACTTCCTCCAGTTCCTTCGGGTCGACGGCTCCAGTTCGGACAGCCTTGATAAAATCTCCGATCAACGCCCTATATTCGTCCGGCTCATCCTCTAGTCTCGGTGGCGGCAACGCACCGTCCGGGTAAGCACCCTCTTCGGCTTCAACCTGCAAATCGATAGCTGAACTCAAGTTGGCGCGGAGGTCTGCACCGGCCTCAATATGGATCCCATTGGGCAGCAAACCACTGAGAGAGACGCGCAACGGATAATCAGTCGACGGACTGGTCGAATCAGCGGTTGCACTTAAATCCGAGAATCGCTCCCCTTGGCATCGAACCAGCCACCGTGCTAAGTCCAGCGCATGAATTCCCAGGGTAAAAAACGAGCCGCCGGTGCTCGAATATTGGTACGTCCATTCCTTGCCCTCGGCCAGTTTGTCTATGTCAAGTTCGTAAATGCAGCGAATGCGTCGTACGTTCCGGAGTCTCTCTCGAAGCTTCAACATCGACTGATTGTGGCGCAACCTATAGCCCAAGTGCACAGGAACGGATGTGTTTATTAGCGTTGATTCAAGCTGCTTTAGTTGCTCGTTCGTAATCAAAAGCGGCTTTTCTACCATCACCGGCACGCCAGCAGCGACCGCCTGCAAACATGCGGGAGCATGCAGATGATTCGGGACCGCGACTGTGACTGCGTCCACATGCGCCAACATCTGGTCCAAAGAGGGGTAGACCGGAATACCAAGGGCCAAGTAGGGGCGACGTGACACAACCCCGGCAACCTTGGCCCCAGCAGTGGCCAGGTGCTTGGCATGCTCTTGAGCAATCTCGCCCCATCCGACGATCCCGACCTGAACCGTCACGGATGCTGGCGCAGCAGTCTTCGGTAGTTTTCCATCGCCTCGGCCTCGAGCTCTGTTTCCCCAAGCTTTTGATATGCAATCGCAAGGTTCAGGTAATGTGCTGGTTGCTCGGGGTCGAAGTTTATGGCGACGAGATATTCCTCGACCGCTTGGCGAGTCTCACCAAGTGCTACAAGCACATTGCCAAGGCCCCCGTGAACTAACGAAGAGAGAGGGTTGGCTTGCAGAGCTTGTTGGAGGCTAAGACGCGCTTCTTCGTGGCGGGCAGCTTGGTAGAGAAGCATGCCGTTTACGTAGAGAGACTCCCATTGGTCGGGAGCTATTTCCAATGCCCGTGCGATGTCCTCTAGGCCGCGTTCGATCTCTCCGGCAACCAGGGCGCCACGCGCTGACAACGTCAATGCCCCAGGATTGTTAGGTTCTGCAAGCAAAATCTCAGCAACCGCATCACGGAACTCTTGCAGGCTTTCGCTTGGCAGCGCTTCGGTCGCTGCATAGCGGAACAGGAATTGGTCTCTGTCAGTTGCCTGCTTGATATCCGTCTCTTCTGCCTCAAGGTTGTCCTGCAACTGTGCCAACTCCTGGAAACGTTGCTGGTGACTGCGTGCTGTCTCTCGATCTCCAAGCCGCGCATAGACCAACGCAATCCGATAATGCGCATCAGCAAGGTTAGGGCTAAGCTCAAGACTGATCTTCAACGCTTCTAGTGCCTCTTCGAGATGCCCCTGGGCGGTCAGAATACGGCCAGCTATGTAGTGTGCAGTGGGGTTCGTTGAATCCAACTCGATGGAGCGACGCAAGTGAAGTAGCGCACGATCATACTCAGCGCTCCGGTCAGACAGAGACATTCCGAGACCAAAGTGCGCCATGCCGTTGTTCGGATCAATGCTCAGAGCCCTCTCAAGGGTCGCGATTGCGCCATCGTGGTCTTCGTTCAGGTATTGCTCAATCCCCAAGACGTTAAGCCCCTCGGAAAGCGCCTCAAGATCGTCTTCTACTAACTTGACGTAGGATTCGAGGTGGCCTATCGCTGCGCCATGCCGAAGGCGCTCAATTTCCGCCGCGGCTGCCTTACGATGAGCGATAGCAAGGCTAGGGGCCGAGGCGACCGCCCGTGTGTAGTAATCAGTCGCCCGGACTAAGTCCCCAGCGTCGCGTTGGAGGTCACCTACCGCTATCAATAGTTCTGGATTGTCCGGCTGTAACTTCAGCCCACGAAGGTATTGGTCAATAGCAGCGCGCCGGTCACCTTTTGCCCGCCAGGCGTGCCCGTACCAAAGAGCCACCCAGGGAGAATCCGGGAATCGCTCAACCAAGGACTCCAACTCCACGAGCGCTGCGTCCACACGCCCCTCTGCAAGCGCTGTTCGTGCCTCCAGCAACACACCACGAGGAAGTTGATGTGCTGCCACGGCCGCAACCATGCAGACTAAGATGACGCTCAGGGTGAGCGCACTGACTATCAATGAGCGCATGAAGTTCCCACTGATTTTGGCTGTTTCGATGTTTGCGGGGATTTCGTTGCCAATCTACCAGCTACGAAGAATAGGGCCCAAAACGTGCCTTTGCCCTGGGCTGATACAACCCATACAGTATCGCGATAAANAGTGGCGGCGCACAAGAATTGCAAAGTGGGCTTCTGTGTTTCCAGCATGCTCACCAGTTTGTCGATGAGCAAAGGATCCCGGTTAACGTATCGCGACCACCCCACGCCCCTCTTGGACAACGTAGAGGTGTCCAGCTTGTAGCGATCCCAACGAAGCTGTTTCTCCCCCAGGCCATCGCACCACGACCTCGGTAGTACCAGCAGCACCAATACCCACGTGCAGTCTTGTATCGCTGCTAGAGCAATACGACGAACCAGCGCGAACTTCACGCACCATTGACTCGTCGATCGTTACTCGGGCCCCGACCGCATTTCGATTCGCGCGCCGTCCCACTAAACGAAGCTGNATCCAATTGCCNGCATCNTTGCCNCCGTCGTTACGCAAGTAGTCTGCACTCTGGTTGCTGTTCGAAATCATGATGTCGAGGTCACCGTCGTTGTCCACGTCCCCCACAGCACTACCGCGAGAAACCTTAACGAGATCCATCCCTTCACCGGAGNGGGAGTGAACCTCCTCGAANCGACCNTGTCCATCGTTGCGATACAGGTGGTTCGTTTGTGGGTATGTCCGGTCNGCAAGTGGCGAGCCTTCGACTTTCGTNCCGAACTCAGCAATGTTATCGATNATGTGACCATTGGCGACNAACAAGTCCAGGTCCGTATCGTTGTCNTAATCCATCCAGTTGGTNCCNAACGCCACAAACAACAAACTGGGNTCTCCAAGTCCAGTGGCAAAGCTGGCGTCAACGAAACTGCCCTCGCCAAGGTTCCGGTACAANGTATTCGTCTCCAAGGTTAAGTTGGTAACAACAACGTCGAGGCGACGATCTCCATCGTAGTCCCCCCAATCAACACCCATTCCTGCTTCCGTCCGTCCGTCCTCGTTGTAACCAACTCCCGCGAGAAATCCATCTTCGGTAAACGTACGGTCACCGTTGTTGGTATACAACAGGTTGCGCGTGGAATCGTTNGCNANATATNCGTCGTCGTCACCATCATCGTCATAATCAGCAAAAACCACGCCGAGACCCTTGCCGTCTAGGATGTCGACAATCCCCGCACGCTCCCCAATTTCCTCAAAAGTGCCATCTCCCACGTTGAGGTACAGGCGGTCCGGCAACGCGTTGTACTCATCCGGGTGGCAATAGGCGCTNAAACCGCGTGACGAATCACCGCAGAATTTGTTGTTGTCCCATCCGAAGTCGACGTAATTTGCTACGTAAAGATCGAGAAGNCCATCGTGGTCGATATCCGCCCACGCTGTCGAAGAACCCCACAGATCATCACCCACACCCGCTTCGACGGTGACGTCNCTAAAAGTCCCATCACCGTTGTTCCNATACAGGCGGTTGGGCCCATAGTTGGTGACATAGAGGTCAATGAACCCGTCATTGTCGTAGTCGGCTGCAGCTGCACCCAGGCCGTAGCCATCACCAGAAACACCAGTGTGCTCGGTTGCATCGTCGAATGAGCCGTCGCCNCGGTTGCGAAAGTACTGGTCAACGAGTTTCTCCGTTTCCACAAAACCGGGCGTTGGACCGTTTTGAACGAAGTAGATGTCGAGCCATCCGTCACCATCGAGGTCGGCTAAGGCTGCACCTGAACCCATAGTTTCGACCATGTAACGCTCGCCCGTNCCTCCGTGNCTATGCTCNAAGTNAATNCCCGCTGTCGCTGTGGCATCNGCAAACGTTGCCGCAACANCGGAACTCTGNGCGATTCCCNGCGAGGCTGANCCNNNCAGTGCNAACAAAANACACGCGNACGCTGTACTGNTTTTCATCACGATTTGGATCATCGCAACATTCATAGCACANGCAAAGTCCGTCATCAGTGCAATTCACGTCCAGGAGCCTCGCTAGATTGAANCCCCTAGCTATAATACCGGTCTCGGTAATCTTGGCGAGCTTTGGGTATCACGCGACAATGCGAGACGAAACTTTCCTGCGCGCCGACGGAATCAACGATGGAAGAAGGTGGCACAAGTAATGAAATATCGAGTTCTCGGCCGCACCGGCGTGAATGTTTCTCCTTTATGTTTGGGGACTGACAACTTCGCCGATCCAACCCCAGAAAAAGAAGCCAACGAAATTCTGACCACAGCACTCGACGCCGGTATCAATCTGATCGACACAGGTGATGTCTATGCTGACGGCGAAGGCGAGAAAATCATCGGCCGTACGCTCAAGAAGCGTGGTGGCCGACACAAGGTCATCATTGCNACCAAGGTAGATCATGGCAAACGGCGNCCCGGCTTCACCCTGGACGAGCTCACACCCGATTCGGGNCCCAACGATCATGGCCACTCGCGNCTCAACATCATCCGCGCCTGTGAGAANTCGTTAAANCGACTGCAGACCGATTACATCGATCTGTACCAGGTGCACCGACACTCCCCTGACATCCCTATCGATGAAACTCTCGGGGCACTCGACAGCCTGGTGCGTTCCGGCAAGGTCCGCTACATCGGTTGCTCGACCCATCCAGCCTGGGGGGTAATGGAGTCGATCATGGTCAGTGAACTCAAGGGCTACGCACGTTACGTTTCAGAACAGCCACCGTACAACCTTCTTGATCGGCGCATTGAGAACGAACTCATCCCNCTCTGCCAGAGGCATGGACTNGGGATCATCACCTGGGCGCCAATGGCCATGGGAGTGCTAGCTGGACGCTACACCGACGCTGACGCGTATCCCGAGGATTCACGTGCAAACCTACGCGGCGGCTTCTACGCCGACCGGGTAACCCGGCGTGGNATCGAAGTTGGCATTGAGTTCACCAAGATTGCGAAACAAGAAGGGCTCTCTGCAGCACAACTGGCAATTCTGTGGAGCAAGGATCAACCCGGTATAACCGCACCTCTGATCGGTCCACGCACTATGGAGCACTTGAAGCCACTTCTGCCGGTCCTTGAGATGAGCCTATCTGAGGAAGCACGGACGATGTGCGACGAGCTAGTTCCGCCTGGCAGCTGTGTCGCCAGTTTTCACAACACCGCCGACTGGATGAAAATGCAAATCGTGTGACGGCAGGGTGCCTCCAATAAATATGGTGCCCCTGTCGCCTTGGAGAGAAGATGCGCGTTTCTAATGTAGTGCAAGCCGTTGACACNCACGCCTGNGGTGAACCCGGCCGCGTCATCGTCGGCGGCGTNCTCGANGTCCCCGGCAATACGATGTTCGANAAAATGCAGTATCTNGAAACCGAAGCCGACGAACTTCGNTTGCGCATGCTGCGNGAGCCNCGCGGCTACCCGGCCGCTAACTGCAACTTGCTCTTGCCACCCACAGTTCCCGAGGCCGATGCCGGCTACGTGATTATGGAGCAGGTCGAATACCCCGGGATGTCAGGTACCAACACGATTGCGGTCGTTACGGTTCTCATTGAGACAGGGATGGTTGAGTCTCAGGAACCCGTCACCGAGCTAATGCTTGAATCCCCAGCTGGGCTGATCCCGGTGCGTGCCGAGGTGAATAACGGCAAGGTCAAGAATGTCACTTTTGAGAACGTTCCGGGATTCGCTGTGCATGTCGACGCCAAAGTAGAAGTGCCTGAACTCGGTACTGTCACCGTCGACGTCTCCTATGGGGGGATGTTTTACGTCATCGCTGATGCTGCCCAATTCGGGCTGCGCTTGACCGAAGACGAGGCTGGCGATGCTGTACGCATCGGCGAGATGGTCAAGGCGGCTGCGCAAGAGCAACTTGACTGTGTACACCCGGAGAATCCAGATATCCGCGGCATCACCATTGGCCAACTTTCGGCACCGCCGATTGGCNCGGACGCTGATTGCCGNAACACCGTAGTGGTTTCGACGGGCAAGCTCGACTGGGATCGGCCCTCGACTTGGAAGGGTGTTCTGGATCGGTCGCCTTGCGGTACCGGTACCTGCGCCAAGATGGTCGCCATGCACGCTAAAGGCGAGTTGGGCCTCAACGAAGATTTTCGCCACGAGGGCATTCTAGGGACGATATTCACGGGGCGCCTTATAAGGGAGACAACGATCGGCAATTACAAGGCTGTGGTACCAACCCTTTCGGGCACAGCCTGGATCACCGGCTTTGCNCAGTACGTTGTCGACCCGGAGGATCCGTTTCCNAACGGTTACACGGTTGGCGATATTTGGAGTTCACAAGACAACTGAGGCAATACATGAGTGAAGACAGGGTCGTCGTAATCACAGGATCGTCTAGCGGCCTTGGCGCTGCAATGATCAAAGATTTTGCCGCNCGAGGCTTCGGTGTTTGCATCAACTACATCGTAGAAAAAGATGCNCAAGGTGTGTACAGCGAGGTTCTCAAAACAACTGNCGAATCAAAGGCCATGATGTACAGAGCCAACGTCGCCGATCGTGAGGAAGTCCGAGCAATGTTTGATGCTGTGATCGACAAGTTCGGCCGAGTCGACATCCTGATTAACACTGCTGGCATCAATCGCGATGCACCGTTTGACGAGCTAACCGACGAAAATTGGCACGCTGTGATCTCAGCCCACTTGCACGGCCATTTCGTGTGCTGCCAGGAGTATGTCTTTCACAACCCTGATCATGAGGGCGTTATCATCAACTTGGGTGCACCATGCGGGCAGGTCGGCCGCAAGAATGGGGCCAACTTCTGCGCAGCCAAGGGTGCCATCTTCGCGTTCACCAAGTGCATCGCACAGGAGCTCGCTCCTAGAATTCGCGTCAACTGTCTGGTGCCGGGATCAGTCAAGACCAGCGAGGTCGTTGAACGCTATGACCTCGACACGGAAGAAGGATTGGCAAAGGAAGTCGCAACTCTGCCCATGGGACGTCTTGGCGAGTTCGCGGACATCATCAAGATGGTGCACTGTATGGTCGATGCGGAGTACACGACCGGTGCGAACTTCTACGCCAACGGCGGACAAACGATGCACTGATGAGCTTGGGCACTACGTAGGAAGCTCCGGGCTGCTCCGGAAACGGCAAGCAAACGTCGGCTTGCGTCGACGGCGTCGATTGGGAACCTTGGGAAGTGCCTTACTCGAATCCCCCATCGGACAGAAGCCATTCCATTTCATCAGTCTGCCCCGTCATTTCCCAGCGGATCAATGAGAACGGAATGCGACCGGACTTTAAATAGTCATCAATGAAGCCGCGNAACTCGAATTCTTCACCACGCTGCCGCACCAACTCGGCAAACAGCTTCATNAACTGAAACTTGCCAACCACCATCCCTGANTGCCAACCGGGGAACCTGAGNTTGGTTTCCATCTCGTACCAGACGTGATACCCATCGGGCAACAACCAGCCGTTAGGGGCGCACTCGTAGCAGAAATCGATCGCTTCCTGGAGAGTAAAAATGTTNGCGTGCATGTTCATNTCGGCGATGGCACGACAGGTGCGGAAGATTGACTGCCAGTAAACGACTTCGCGCGAGCGTGGTGACCGTTCGTCGAGATAGCCAACATGCATCATGAGTTCCTCAAGGGAAAACGCCCAGCCCTCTGAGCGCACCATGTCTATGGCGTATAGGCGATCAGTGCCGCGAATCGGTCGATCATCACGACCAACGATCTGCCCATCCAGGTAATGGCCGATGAATTCATGGAACAACTCAGGCAGAGGCTCCCGATCNCCAGTTTGATCAAAAAAATCCGTTTCNGGNCGCGGCCACTGGGGGGCAGCAGACAACGGGCCACGATCGAGATAGCCCAGCGCCGACAGATAATCGGGAATTGTGACGACGTCGTTTTCCTCGAGGAACTGCATCGCGAACTCGAGGCCTTCCCTCTTACGACGCTGCCATTCCTCTCCCGTAGCCACCGGCTCAAGCTCGGGGAGGGCCCGATTGCGATTACGCTCGAGAGCCAGGAACGTTTGTAACCGGTCGTCATCACGGGTCACGATATCCATGAAATCTTCCATCGTGTACGGCACCAGNTGGACGTTCTTGAACCACCAGTTGTAGTTATCGACNCCGATGCCAGCGGGCGCCGTCATCCGTGAACGATTCGCCTCNAGCCANGCACCATAGTCGANCACCGCAGCGCTAGCGGCTTCAGCGNANGGCACAAGCTCGGGGTGATGNTCNTGCATTGCNACGCCGATANTNTCGAAATACCCAACTTCNNCCGGCAGNTAGTGGAGAGCNANCACCACAAGGTCCCCTGGCACATCNACCAGATTCCCNCGTGCTTGTNNCAAAATTNNGGGNACCATTTCGAGATCTCGGCGAACCNGGACGATCCGCTCAGNATCNAGCGGNAGGTTGCGAATACGCACCGTNGCCCCTCGNACCGGGCCGGCGCCCGCCTGCGTCTGNAAGTAAAAACCAGGGTCNCGCGACCAGGGTCGGAGNACGCGATGGTAGAAATCGAGGCCATTCATCTCGGCGCGCACCAAGTGATAGTCCACCTGTTGATCAACGGGCCAGTCAGTGATGTTCATGGCAGCCAGACGCTGGCGCATCCCGTTGAGTTGCTCACGTTGCCGCGACATCGCTGGGACGGTGTAATCGGGCAATCCAGTATCGGTCGCCGGTGTCTCGACACTGCGAAACTCAAGAAACAGTTCGAGCAAGTCGCCATAGTTGGCCACACCCACCGGCCCCGAACCCCCTGTCGACGTTTCTACAGAGCCATTGCAGGCAACACCAATCGTGCCTACCAGCACGGCAATGAGCACAACCCAAGCGTTTTCCTTCATCTTGTTGACCCTCCAAGGCGTTTGGTTGCTTTGTTCGTACTTACAAATCGTAGCTCACCGCTCCAGCAAGCCCTGTGGCGCGAACATCGGATAGAGGTTCGATGTACCTGTATTGGTGATTCTGGTCAGTATAATGGGCTCTTCCGTTATCTCTTGGATTGAGCCCATCCACAACCAACAAGGATCACCATTGAGTCAAGCACGACAGCCTACCGGTTACCGGCATGTGTCGCACTGGACGGCAATGTTCGCTGTCGTGCTAATCGCGGTTGCCAGTGCAGGCTGTACCACCGGAAACGATACGGTCGTTCTAAAAGTTGCCCACAACGGTAGCGTTGAGCACCCCTACCAAGTGGGTTTTGAAGCCTTTAAGGAAATTCTTGAGCGTGACACTGGGGGACGTGTTGAGGTTCAGATTTTCGAAAACGCACAGCTCGGTACCGAGGAAGAGGCCAGCCTGATGGTCAAACTGGGTGCACTGGCGGGCTCCGCAGCAAGTGCCGGTGGCGGCCTGGCGCCATTCGCACCTGAAGCCGAACTCTTCAACTTCCCGTTCATCTTTCGCGACCTTGATCATTTTTATGGAGTGCTCGACGGAGCGACGGGAGAAAGAATCACGGCCGCGATCGAGGAACGGCTTGACGCNATTGTTCTCGGTTACTGGTTCTCCGGAGTACGCAACGTCTGGAACTCAAAGCATCCAGTGCGCACACCGGACGATTTTCGNGGGCTCAAGATTCGCGTGATGTCGAGCCCTGTTCTAGTCGAAACTTTTAATNCCCTTGGGGCACAGGCCACACCGATGTCATTTGGTGAGCTGTACTCTGGCCTGGAGCAAGGCGTGGTAGACGGCGCCGAAACCGACCACGTTGATCTGCTCTACGAACGGTTTTACGAGGTAACCAACTATGTTTCGTACACCGGCCACATGTACCTGGCAGCCGGGTTCATCTTCAGCCGCAAGCTTTACGATCAATTGTCACCGGATATTCAGCAAGCTGTGCTAAAGGCCGGACGAGAATCCGTGACCGCGCAACGACTGGCGATGGAATCGATGACCACCCAGGCACTTGACGAGCTCAAAGAAAAGGGACTTGAGTTTTTTGAAGTCGACCGCGACCTGTTCCGACAACGAGTCGAGAGTGTCTACCGCAACAACGCGGAGAGTGTGGGNGGCATAAAGGTCATCGAAGAAATCACTGGCTACCGATGAGCGCCTCGCGACTTAAGCCACTAGAAGCAACACTCTGCTTGATCCTAGTTTCAATTGTCGCCGTGACCTTCGCGCAGGTCGTATCCCGCTATGTGCTGCAAGCCTCGCTGCCCTGGTCAGAAGAACTCGCCCGTTTTCTGCTGATGTGGTTGGCGGCATTGAGCTCTGCTTACGCTTTTAAAGTACGCTCGCACTTCGCGTTGCACTTTTTTGTCGACTATTTTGACGAGCGCACCCGACAGGCAATCGGCACCGTTGTAACTGCGTTGGTCTCGTTGTTTTTAATGGTCTTTGCCTGGGAGTCAGCGAAATTCACCCTCGCAGTGCGTGACCAAATTGCGCCCGGCACGCGAATGTCAATGGCCATCCCCTANTCCTCGGCCTTGGTTGGCAGCGTGTTGATGCTCTACTACGTCATAAAGAACTGGTGGACTGGAACAGCTTCTGTTCGGGGTGAAGAAGACACGGCAGCGGAGATGATCGAAGAAGCTGCCCGGCGGCCTTCCGGGGCGGAGCTGTAACTTATGGGCTTCGCCATTGTAGTTACGCTCGTTGTCACGCTGCTGTTATCTGTACCTGTTGGAATTTCGCTAGGCATGTCGGCGATGGCGGGCTTACTGTACAGCTCTCCAGAGTTTCTGATCGTCCTGCCGCAGAAATTCCTGGCTGGTCTCGATTCATTCCCATTACTGGCGATCCCGCTATTCGTTCTAGCCGGCACCCTAATGTCGCACGGAGGCATGGCGCGGCGAATTATTGATATGGCCAATGTGTTTGTCGGTCGTATCCCAGGCGGGCTAGCACTAATGGTGATCTTTTCCACAATGTTCTTTTCAGGTATCTCCGGCTCACCTAGTGCAAACACAGCAGCCATTGGTTCGGTCGCACTGCCAGCGATGGAGCGCAAGAAGTACCCTCGCGCCTATGCTACCGCCGTGTTTGCTGCCGCCGGTGGGGTCTCGACTCTGGTGCCACCTGCAATTGACTTGATCATCATCGGCGTAGTTGCAGGGATATCAATCGGNGGGCTGTTCGCCGCAGGNNTTCTTCCTGCCGTAGTCAATGGCGTNGCGCTNATGNCNCTCNCNTACTTCTTCGCCTTGAAGATGGAATTGCCGTTGGAACCACCCATGCCCTGGGGTGAAAAGCTGCGTGTCATTCGCGCCGGCCTGCTGCCGTTGTTGATGGTCGTCATCATTCTGGGAGGTATTTACGGCGGCGTGTTTACACCTACTGAGGCGTCAGCCGTGGCAGTGGTCTATGGGTTCTTCGTGTCGTTGTTCATCTATCGCGAGCTCAACATTGGGGACATTCCACAAGTACTGCTTAAGACGGCATCCTTGACAGGGGTGGTGATGTTGGTTTTGGCAACGGCCTCGATGATGTCATTCGTGCTCGCGTTTGAGCGCATCCCCCACCTACTGGCACAACTGATTACGGACTACGCCTACAACTGGNTCGTGTTCATCCTGTTCGTCCACATCGTGTTTCTGGTCCTCGGGATGTTGATGGACGCACTTCCACCTATCATCATCCTGATGCCAATCCTCGTGCCGGTAGCCGAGCAGTTTGGTATGGATCCGATCCACTTCGGGATCCTGGTTGCTGCCAACGTGGGCATTGGAATGATCTCGCCTCCCGTAGGAATCTGCTTGTTTGTCGCTTGTGGTATCGGGCGAACGCCGATCGAGGAGGTCGTGCCACGGCTCATTCCGTTCCTACTGATCCTCGTCGCTACCCTAATGATTATTACCTTCTTTCCCTCGATTACCCTGTTCCTTCCCCGTCTGCTGGGATTCGCGGGCGGATAGTCGATCTATCGACAACTGACCCANCTTCCGCCAGTCAAGGAAGATCGGCGTGCAGCGTCAAGAATGCGCACGTTGGTGAGGCCGTCTGCGAATGTAGCGGCTTCGTTCAACTGCGTTTGACCACCCGCAACAGCCTCGACCACAGAAGCCAGGAAAGGTGCCTCAAGGGCAGCGAACGGTCCACGCCCCTGGATGCCGTAATACTCCGGTGGCAACCAAGCAACCTCGCTCTCGATCGGCAACATCTCTCTCCCGTGTTTGGCCCCGACCAAATGCTGCTCANGGTCAAGGCAGAGGCTACCTTCACTACCAGCAAGCTCGAACAACCAACGGGAAACGCCTTGCAAGGCCAAGCTCACCGTGAAGTGCACGTGGGCTCCGTTCTCGAGTCTCAGCGACAGCTCGGCGAAATCATCGGAAGTGACCTCTCGTTCCACTCCTCGGGCATCTTCACGTCGTTTTACGAAGGTCTCAAGACGAGCACTCACATCTTTGATCGGCCCGAACATCCACTGAATGTTATCGATNACGTGCGTACCAGTNGCACCGAGCACNCCGCCNCCACGGGGNGCTTGAGACCACCAACTATANGGCCGTGTCGCGAACCCTGGNGTGTCCAGCACGAGGTCNGCNCGCACATGCAGNAGCTTGCCGACAAAACCAGCNTGGCATAGCGAACGCATCTTGCGNCGANAAGGGTTCCANCGCAGNTGATAATTGATCAGAGCCANGCGACCCTGGGCAAGTTCCGTGAGTTCTTCCGCTTGTGAGACCTCNAGNGTGAAGGGTTTCTCNCACAACACNGCGGCGCTTGTGTCTAGTGCCCCACGAACCATCTCATAGTGNAGGTCGACCGGCGTNGTGATTATCACAAGGTCAGGATCGAGTTCNAGNAGCTCTCGCCAGTTGGAAGTCGAGCACTTGATTCCCCAACGTTNGGCGCTCGCCGCTGCCTTTNCCGCGTCGTNGCCAGCGATCCCGATTANNTCGTTGCCACCNATGNNCGCCAGTGCCGGCAGCTGTACGGCTTCCGCGTGAGAGTTACCGAAAAGAGCGACGCGTACTGGTGCGGCCATGGTGGCACTCCTTACTCATTACGTGGGCACTGACGAACGCTTGACCCGTAGGTCGACTCTCGGACAAACTGAACCAGCTGCGCGACGAAGCCGGTCCGCTAATCGAGACCGCAAAGCTGCATGATTACCCAAAACCGGATACCGTCAAGGCTCAGAGTTCACCAGACATTGCCAGAGTTCACAAGACCCCCAAATAAGAGGATGACATGCCGTTAAAGGTCAATTGGGAGGGCGTTTTCCCTGCGATACCGACACAGTTCAAAGAAGATCTGTCCATTGACATCGAGGCCACCCAGAAGCACACCGAAGCGCTCGTGAACAATGGCATTCACGGAATCGTGATGCTGGGCACAATCGGGGAAGGCACTTCTCTCACGTTGTCCGAAAAGGTGGAAGTGCTGCGTGCCACCGTAGAGGTTGCCGGTGGCAAGGTCCCCGTTCTCAGCGGCATCGCCGAATTCACCACTCAGGGCGCCTGTGACACGGTAAAGGCTGCAGGCGAAGCTGGCGTCGATGGAATCATGCTCTTGCCGGCGATGGTCTACAAATCCGATGCTCGGGAAACGATTGCCCACTTCCGGACGGTAGCCAACTCCACGCACCTCCCCATCATGTGTTACAACAACCCGCCCGTGTATCGCGTCGACATCACGCCCGAAATGTTCAAGGAGCTGATCGACGTCGAAAACATTGTCGTCATCAAGGAAGCATCGGGCGACGTCCGCAGGATCACAGAGCTTTTCAACGCGCTCAACGACCGCTTCTTGATCTTTGCCGGACTTGACGATGTGGCCTTGGAAAGCTTCATGCTCGGCTGTACCGGCTGGATCTCCGGCCTCGTGGACGCCTTCCCGCGGGAGAATCGGGCGCTTTGGGATGCTGCCATGTCAGGAGATTACGAGCGGGCTCTGGAGATCTACCGCTGGTACATGCCCATGCTGCGCTTCGACTCGCATCCCAAGCTCGTGCAATACATCAAACTCACCTGCCAGGAGCTGGGCTACGGCCACGAGCGAACGCGTCCGCCGCGCCTACCATTGGTGGGTGAAGAACGTGAACATGTGCTTGGAATCGTCCGCAACTGCATCGCTACCCGACCGCAAGAAGTAGCCTCAGCGCACACCTGAGCAGACTATTCCGACGCTGAATAAGCCATACTTGCAGCCACCAAGTCGGTTACCGCTTGGCCAATCGCCTTGAACACGGTGATTTCTTTGTCGTTGATTCGGAGTGTAGCTTTGCCTGAGCACATCTCGGCCAACTCAGCAACAACGTCTTCCTTGCTAAAGACGCCTTCGTTAATGGGCACTAGAATTTCCCCGGCTTCCTTGAAGGCGTTAACGTAGCTGTCTGCGTAGACCTTTCCGTTCGTGATCACCTCGGTGTCACATTCCCTCTTGTCGGCATGGTGGTTGCCGATGAAGTCGAGGTGGGTACCTTCCTTAATCCAAGCACCCTTGACCAATATGTCAGCGGAGGCAGTCGCGCACACGATAATGTCTGCTTCGCCACAGGCATTTTCCAGATCGGTAACCACAGAAAATTCGATCTCCGGCAATTCCGCTGACACTTCGTCGATCACAGCTTGAGCTTCCGCCATTGGTGGAAGGCCATCGGGGTTTCCCCAGATCATTATCTTTTCTAGAGGTCGAACAGAGGCATTGGCACGGACCATGTAGGTAGACAGGTTGCCCGTACCCAACAGCAACATGGTCGAAGAATCCTCCCTGCTAAGCAAACGCGTGGCTAAACCCGAGACACCACCCGTGCGCCAAAATGTGCAGGTAGTGCCATCTACTAAAGCCAAAGGCTCCCCGTAGGAACGGTCGAATATCATGATCTTGGAGTAGAGACGTTCGTACGGTGCTGGGTTGCCCTCGAAATAGGTGAATGCTTTTACGGCAATAATCTTGTCGTTCCAGGCGGGCAACAATGCAAATGCATCGTTGTTGTCGGCATCATCTAGCAAGAACACCTGTCGCGGTGGCTGATTGAAATTCTTGGCAAACGTCTCTTGCAGAGCATCCACTAAACCGGGATAGCTAAGAGCAGCGTGTACTTCGTCTGCGCTAATAATTTTCATAATTCAAACCTCTCTTCAAAGTTGTTTTTAATGAGTTCTCTTTAGCTGGCACCCGGCGCCATAACATCAGTCTGCGTCCAGGCCCCATCGATCCTGCGCCAGAGATTTCCCGTCGGGTTCTCGTCACGCAGTTCGATCGGCAGCCTGTGCTCCCTGACCCCGTCATAGCATTGCAGCATCGAAAAACGAAGGAGAGATGCTGGAATACCCACCGCGGTGAAGCCAGGGTGCCCAGTGGCCGGGTAGGGTCCACCGTGGTTCATCGAGGGAACCACCAAAACGCCCGTCGGCATCTTGTCGTTCAATAAGCGTCCCACCCGACGACGAAGATGAGGCGCGATTCGATCGTAGAGCAAATCGTCATCGCCGTCAGAATGCGTGTACAAACAACCAGTCAGATTGCCCGCGAAGCGACCGGCAATCTGCTCGAGTTCATCGTCGTCGGTGGCAACGACGAAGAGGTTAGCGTTGCCAAAGGCCTCCTCCTGAAGCCCCTCAGGATCCGCCAGGAAGTCTTCGCCAGAAGCTTGCAACAATGTATTTTGGAAACGACACGCACCACCTTTAATCGGGGCACCACCGGTCACGATCTCGGCGCCCGAGCTCTGCATCGACCGAACCGCGTCTCCCACCACCCGCACACCGCCAGGCCCGAGCAAGACGCCAGCATCCGCAGCTTCGAAGCGACGACGCATGGCGGCGATGAACTGTTCTGTAGCGTCACCGGCCTGCAGCACAACGACGCCCGGGTTGGTGCAAAACTGACCTGTAGCTACCATGGCGGAGGCATGCAGCTCGCCAACGATCTCCTCCCCCCGTTCGCGTAGCGCCCCCGGAAGAATGAACACCGGATTGACACTGCTCATCTCCAGGTAAATCGGCTTGCCCGCGGCATCCGCGGCTGCCTTAAGAGCCAAGCCCGCGCGGCGTGAACCGGTGTAACCAGTCGCTCCGATGAGCGAGTGTGATACCAGGTAAAACCCGTCCTCAGGCGCCATGTGGTAGACCATCTGCAGCGTGGCGGGAGGGAGGCCAGTGTCCTGAATCGCCTGAAAGGCAACCTCAGCAAGGAGTTGTGAAGTCCTCGGATGGCTTGGGTGCGCCTTGGCAATGACCGGGCTTCGCACCGCAATCGCGGCAGCGAAGTCACCGCCGGCGAGGGCGTTGTAGGCAAAGGGGAAATTGTTTGGACCGAAGACAGCCACCGGGGCACCGAGCGGTCCGTGCATCGAGCGAATATTGGTGGCTGTGTCGATAGTGGGCATTGTCCAGCCGCGATCGCGGACCGCCGTTGCCGCCTGGCGAAGCTGGTCGATGGTGCGCGGCAGCTCAATCTCAACAAAGCGCGGAGACACCGGCAACGCTGTCTCGAGGTTCGCCACCTGAGAGAGCTCTGACGAATTCTCTCCGATGAGGCAGGCATAGTGCTCCAGAAAGTCAGCGATTTTATCGACCGGGGTGTGCAGCAGTTCGCTGGCAGCGACGCTTCCCGCTTCGAGCGCCACATCAATGTCAGCCCTTCTACTGACCGGGTAGGACCACTCGAGAGTTTCGCCGGTCCCTGGATTGATTGATCGAAATGCCTCTGTGGCGTCAGCACCGCGCCACTCTCCCCCTATCAAAACTCGTTCATTGTCTGGCACGTTGACCTCTTTGGAAATCACAGTGATGTTTCTCGAGAAGAGCCTCCGGATGAGAAGGGGCCCCACCCTTACTCTAGCTGAATACAGCAGCGGCGACGGTCACGCTCAACGCCGTTCAATTGTACAAACTAAGTGGCAGGTAACCACGTACCGTTTGCAGACCATGCGGAAATTCATCCGACTGGCGCCTGTCAATAATCGCCTTACAAACTCACTGGTGCTATCGATTGGTTCTGGGAAAAGCGAATTGGTTCGCTGTGACTGGAGTCTTTATTTCTCCTTCAACGAAGTGTGTAGCTGAAACCAATCTTCCCAGTAAGCCCGGGCTGCGGGAACCCTATGAAGTGCTCGTAGTCAGTGTCTGTTAAGTTGTCGACACGGGCCAGAATTTTCCAGGTAGTGTTCAGATCCCAGCTCGCAGCAAGATCAAGGAGCCCGTATCCATCAACCAACGTCATATCTGGAACAGCAATCTGCACGTCAAAGCTTTCCGACGCAAAGCTTAATTCTACGCGAACCTTCAGCGGCTCAATCGGTTGAAATCCAACTCTGACGCTGCCCATCCATTCGGGTAAGTTACGCAGTGGCTCCGCAGATACAGGACTTTCAGCGTTCTGATACGTCAGGTCAGAAAACACCTTTACCCTGGGGTCAGGGTCCCACCGCAACGACAACTCGACACCCTTTGCGCTCACTTCGTCTCTGTTGATGTTCTGAAACAAATCGAAATCGAAGTCGACCAGGTCCTGGTAACGAATCCAGAAGACCGTAAATGAGGCCGTTAGGTCCCAATCGGCAACGCGGTGATCAATGCCAACATCAACCCCAACGCTAATCTCGGGTCGCAGTTCGGGGTTTCCGCCAAGCTGCAGCGGGCTGGATAGGGCAAAAAAGCTTGGCAACTTGAAAGATCGACTTGCCGTGCCGCGTATTTCCGTGCCGCTCTGGCCTACTGGGTAACGAGCACCGACTCTTGGACTCCACTCAGTATCTCGGTCCCCAGGAAAGTCAGCCCGCAAACCAGCTTCGACACTTAGATCTCCGACACTTGCGGTTGCTTCAACAAACGTTCCTGGAGTGGTACGCGATAGAACATAGTCACCACTGACGTCACCCCCGAAGAACGGTGGCAAAAACAACATGCTGACGTTTTTGCCGTTCTCGTGATCAATGTCGAGGCCTGCGCTTATACGCGCCACTGTTGAAAGATCGTAGGTGGTCAACCAACCGCTACGAAGGTGCCAGTATGAAGTGGCTTCGACCGACGGTGGAACGAAATACGACACGCCTGGACTTTCGCGGTCCATACCACGACGATAAAAGGTGGTGATAAAGCGATTGTGCCAAACGTCGGCGTTCGACCAATGCAGGTCGGCACCGACGTCGAGCTCCGAGACCTGAGCATGGCGCAGATCGCCGGAACCAAACATTGGGCCACCGGATGATTCTGGATAATCGTCGGCTTCCCACAAAGCCGCGCGTGTGCTGAGCCGCAGCGTCGCCCCTTCACCCATCGGCACTGCAAAACTCCCTTGAAGGTTTGCCTGCTGAAACTCATCGTCACCGACATGGCCAGCCTGTTGTTCCCAATCGAAGCCCAGGTAGTAGTCACCACCACCGGCCATACCCGCCACCGAGGCGTCGCCCCGAACCAGTGCGTTGCCGCCACCCTCAACGCTTGCCCGTACCTGGGGTTTTTTAGTCGTGCCACGGCGCGTAGTGATGTTGACAATTCCGGACAGCGCAGTAGATCCATAAAAATACGATAACGGGCCGCGTACCACCTCAATCTGCTTCACGCTAGAAGTCGGGATACTCGACAGGTTGACTGCACCGCCTTCGACGCCCGTAGGATCGTTGAGGGGTACACCGTCAAGAAGCACGAGGACAAAGTTCGGGTCACCGCCCCGCAACTGTATCGTCGCCGGGCCACCTCTCGATCCAGAAGATAGGACCCGCGCACCAACAACATACTCAAGCAACTCGGCCACGGTCCGTACGTTGGCGTCTTCTATAGTTTCTTCATCGATGACGCTCACTGACGCAGCCACCGAATCCAACGGCCGGGCCCGTACGACGACACGTTCCTTTACTTGAGCATCTTGCCCGGAGGGGGGAGATTGCCCGTCACGCAGCGCGGGCTGCGCGAGCACGTCGTTACAAACGAACAGGAAACAAAACGCGTGTAAAAGCAAGGAGTTGGTCAAATTTCCCATTCTCGATCACCATTACTACCAGAATCACAGCGTAGCGTTAAAAACGACTTTCAGCTCAAACAAGAGGTCGGTTCGCTTGGCGTTTAATGGGGGGATGGCCACAGCAATGCAAGCTCCCTTCGCTCCTAAATTGAGGGTTCAGTATTCCAACAGTGCGGCGGACAATATACATCCATGACGCTCGGAGGGCTGATAACTTGGCGGTCTTCTCCACGCGAACGCACTTCACATTCGTCAACCATCCACCCTCCGAGTAAACTTTGCATGTCAGGGTATGTAACCGGCCTTGAGCCCTGAGTGCCTCTTGTGCTTCAGGACAATCCACAGGCACAGCGAATGGACCATGCATCAACAAGCGGGCGGCAAATACTGACAGCCTTGCATTCCGACACCAACGATTTTCGAATNGTNATCACGCCACAAGGNACAGAACTCGAGGACGACCAGTTATGAGCTCTCGTTGGAAGGACTTTGGGGACATTGCGGTGCGCCGCATGGCCGGAACGAAAACCGGTGAGAGCCTGCTGATCCTGTCCGACACCAAGACTGATCCTGAGGTGGCCCAGGCATGCTTCGATGCTGGCATCGCGGCAGGGGCTCGTCCGTCGCTCCTNTTAATTCCATTCATGTNGCCAACTGATGCCAGCGAGCTCGATGAANCCACGATCGCAGCGGTAGCCGGAGCCAACGTGGTGATCGGGGTGTGCGAAACCATGTTTATGTCGAAGGCATCCACAGACAAAGCGCTAGAAGCTGGCGTGCGAATCGCCGCAACGAACGTTAATGGAATGGAGGACTTTGCCATCGAAGGCATCCGTGACGTCGACTACGATCGGATGATAGAGGTCGGCACGTGCATCGGTGAATTGTGGCAAGGAACCGAGATGTGCCGCGTGACTTCACCATACGGCACCAACATCACCTTCGACCTGCGCGACCGGCCCATCGATCTCGGGACCGGGATGGCTACGGAACCTGGACAAGCCGATTTCTTTCCCGGCGTCTCTGTAGCCAATGCTCCGATCGAAAGCACGATTCAAGGAACCATCGTTGTTGACGGCAACGTCCCGCCGGGCCGCTTGCCCAAGGCACCAGTAACTCTCCAGATCAAAGACGGTGTCATTGTCGACTTTGAAGGCAGTGAGGATGCCGATGCGCTGCGCGCCTACTTCGCTGAGAGTGGAGACCCCATCGCCACCCACCTGTGCCATTTCACGCTCGGCCTCAACCCGCGCGCCCGCACCTCAGGTAGCGTGCACCAGGACGAGCACGTGCTCGGTGCAGTGACCTTCGGCTTTGGATCNCAGGCTCCAGCGTTTGGCGGCACCGTACCACCATGCAACGTCCACTGTGACGTCGTTTTAACGACCGCGAAGATCGAGTGTGATGGTCGGATAATGCTTGAGGNCAACAAGCTCAACGAAGAGATGGGCTTCGGNGGGCTGTCATAAAGGCCACATTGACAAATTCTAATTTCATCGAGCACACCGGAGCCCTGGGTAGCCCCGCGAGTGTGGTGATGGAGAAAACCGCATCGCTGAGATGATTGGCAACCTGGTTTTTGTAGGAAAGGTCGCTAGCGACCTGTTCTGTATCTAATGTCTGGACCCGCACTGTTCGCCTCATTCCGTCGGCCGGGCTTCGGTATTGTGTGGTCGTCAATCTGTCTGAACGGCTACTCGGCGCACATCAGCACCGTCGCCATAAGCTGGTTGGCGCTAGAGTTTACTGGCTCGTCCATTGGCGTCGGCGTGGCGCTAGCGATCCGCATCTTGCCACGCCTGTTTCTTGCCGTGCCTATCGGCAGCATGTCTGACAAGATGGACCGGCGCATCATGCTACAAGCCACTAACTTCTTCGGCTTCGGCATGTCCACAGTGGCTACGATCGCCAGCATGCAGGGATGGTTTGGCTTCCAAGGCGTGTTACTCGTTGCCATGCTCGTGGGTATCTTTGACGTTGCCGAGACGACCCTAGCTAAGTCTTACGTCTACGATGTCGTTGGGCCCGACGATGCGGTTAACGGTCTGGCTCTCGAGCAGCTCGCCAACAAGCTCTTCGGTATCGTTGGGGGAATATCAACAGGATTCTTGCTCGCCGTGTTCGGTGGCGTCGGAGCTTTTGCTGCAATGGCTGTGGCCTACTTGAGCAGCGGACTTCTACTGGCAACAATCCCAAGAATTGCCCCGGGGACTGGAGCTTTTCGAGACCTCTCTTCCGCAGAAGACGATGACGTGCCGTCAGCCTCTCCCGGGCTGTGGGAATCTATCCGTCAGCTGATGAACACCCCAGCAGTGCTGACGTTCGCGATCATCGCATTGTCGGCTGAAGTCTTCGCCTACTCTAGTGAGACGCTTGCACCATCGTTTGCCCGGGACATCCTCCAAGTAGGTGAGCAGGGTCTCGGCAACCTAGTGGCGGCGCGCAATGCTGGGGGTGTCGTTGGGGTGCTGCTGCTCGGAAGTGTGGCACGCCGCGTGCGGCCCGAGCGTCTACTACCGTTGATCTGCATCGGTTTCGGGATCGGGCTCATGGCGTTCTCTTTTTCAACTTCATATTTGCTGTCGCTTGCACTAATGGGCATGGTCGGCGTCGCCTGGGGAAGCGTCGATGCTCTGCTACCCACTGTGTTGCAGCAAAATGTCGGCAACATGGATCGTGGCGCTGCAGTCGGTGTATGGAATCTCAGCCGCGGCTTCGGACCGCTCGGCCAGCTCGAAATCGGCGCTTTAGCCACCATTATTGGCGTCGCCGCTACCCAGGCTCTCAACGGACTAACTTTCGCGGTAACGGTCAGTATCGTTATGCTTGCATACCGGCGCGGGGCTAATCACCGAGTCCAAGAAATGGGTCGAAGGGTAAAGTAGCCTCGCTACAACGATCCATCAGATCGCCCAGCGTATCAGGCAGAAAGCGCCCGATGATTTTGTACAACTGCGGGTCGCGGGCACGGAGTTGCGCACGGGTACCTGAAGGGGGACCACTGTCGCCGATCTGAACATCGACCCAGGGACCAGGCAGTGATTCGTTCAGATCAAACCAGGCGTTCACATTGTGAGTAAGGTACTCGTCGTCCCCAAATGCGTCGAACGGGATGATGCCCGCTAGTGGTTCGTTCCTGGGGGCTTCGAAATAACCTTGTTTAACCGCATTTTCGTAGGCTCCCCAAACCTCGTCTTCAATTTGGGGGTCTGTTGTCGGCCAGCCTAAGTTTTGCATGGCGTGGACGAACTCGTGGAGCAGAAAATTGGCTTGGTACTCGTTATTACCTGGGTAGCAAACACCACGCACTGACACCAAGCTGGTCGACGAATCAGGCATCTGGCCAAGGCCCCATTCCCCGTCGCTGGAGGAGCCGAATTCAGGTAGGTCCGAAGCCGTTTCCGATAGCCCCATGATGGAGATCCGGGGTTTGTGCGGCAGCATAGCTTCGAGAACGTCTAGCCGCTTGCTCGTCAAATGCAGGATGGTCCGGTAAGCCCCAATTAATGCAGCGTCGGGCACAGCATCGGAGCTGACGATGACAACNCCGCCAGCGTTGATGTACTTCGTGTAAAAAGGGTGTGNCCCCTCCGGCGGAGCCACCACTTGCTCACCTGTTTCGATCAGCGGAAAGGACTCGACAGCTGGGCCCTGTATTGCATNGGCCATTGTGGCTGCTGATGCCAAAAACAGCANAGTCGTNACTTTCAGNGCAATTTCCCGCNACGAAAAGGCTGTCGTAGTCACTTCTTAATTCGTCTGTCTAGTTAACTGCACGGCATTGAAAACAAGGAGNTCAACAGAGGGTGGTTCACTGCGTGGTCAATTGTTTGATCTCGTCGTCTAATCCAGTCATCTCCCAACGAATCAAGGACCAGGGAATCGATCCAGTGTTGAGGACATCGTCCATGAATTCCCCGAGAACGAAATTGCCACCGAGCTGGTTGGCACGATTTCTCATGAGCTTCATGAACTGAACCTTCCCAACGACCATGAGCATGTGGTGTCCCACACCCCTCAGGGTGGTATCAAGTTCGAACCATAGGTGGTGACTGCCATCGAGCAATTCACCGTGCGGCGCATTTTCTACACAGAACTGATACGCATCTTCGTAGCTCCAATCGCCGCTGTGCATATAGATGTCCGAAAGGGCACGGACGGTGCGGAAGGCNGACTGCTCGTAGGNAATTTCGCGGCCGTGAGGGTTCCTGCCATCAAGATAACCGGCGTGCATTAGCAGTTCCTCAAGGGCAAACGCGAGCCCTTCCCCCCGCGCGGTGCCAATCTTGTACGGCCGTCTGCCACCACGGATCTCACGTTGGTCATTCCGCGAACGTAGCCCGTCGAAATGGTGTCCGACCATCTCGTGAGTCTCTTCCATCAGCGGTTCGCGATGAGAAAAATTAAAGAAATAATCGTGCTTTTCGGGCCAAGGATTGTCGAATCCNTGCCATGACCCGAAGTATCCATCCGGGGTCAAATAGTCATCCACCGTGAAGATTTCTTCCTTCACTAGAAAACCCATCAGATGCTCAATCGCCTCAGAGACACTGGCTTTGTACTCAGCTTGTGACTGAACTGGCTCAATCGGAGGAACGTTTCGGTTGCGATTCTCCTCAAGCCGCTGAAAAGTCCTGACACGATTGTCCTCAAGTTCCACGATCATACGAACCTCGTCCCAGGTGTACGGGAAGAGGTAAACATTTTTCATCAGCCAGCTATAGTTCTCCTTGCCGACTCCAGCCTGGGCAGTCATTCGGCGCTTGTTGTTCTCGATCCACGCTATGTAGCCGTCGATTGCGGCAAGGGCCTCAAGACCGTCCTCGACCAAGTCCGNATGATGCTCGGTAAGGTCGGCGACGATTTGCTCGTACGACTCACGAGTGTCTCCCAGGGAAAGGACAGCAAGCGTGCCNAGATCNGCGGCAATCCGCGAGAAGTCGTTAAGGTTCACCTTGGCCTGCTCGNTTATCTCGGGGACGNCCCTGAGCCGGACTCGTAACCCGTCGGCTCTAGATTCANTGAGCGGGAAATCCTGTGTCCTNCCGAGGCGTGGCAANACATCGTTGTAAAAACCCGGATCGAGCGACCAAGGAGCCAGCACGCGATGCTGGAACTCCATGCCGTTCATCTCCGCCCGCACCAGGTGGTAGTCGACCTGCTCATGGATCGGCCAACCGCCAATTTTGATCACGGCAAGTCGTCGCTGAAACTGGCGCAACTCGTCAAACTGTTCCGCCATAGTGGTCGCGGAATAGTCAGGCACGTTTGCTTGGATTTCCGGTCGCTGAAAATTCCGGAACTGTCGGAATAGCTCGAGGAGATCCTCGTAGCTTCCCTGCTTGGCACCGAAAGCATTGGGCGAAGCAACGGAGCCCACAGCCACCATGCCCAGGAATGCAACCATGACAACAAATGTTCGATAACAGCGATTCAATTCGGTTCACTCTCCTAGAAGTTTAGTGAATAAGCAAAATTCGTTCATTTGGTGGGTAAAGGTATTCCACNCCCCGGCTGGTCACGATGTGATTGCCTTCGATGTTGATTGAAACAGGATAGCCAGGACGTTCCGGAAGATTCGTGTGAACCATGTATTCGAAAGAGAACATGTGATTTTCCTGAATTACCAAGTGATCTCGGTCAGATCGAAATGGAGCCACCGAAGGTCCGACCGTCACCAAACTACCGCTGTTATTACCNTGACTGTGAAAGTCGATNGAAAATCCCGATTTGTCGGTATTAATAAGTGCCTCCTGCACGAGCATGTAGTCATCTTCACCGATATCGGTAAAAGGTGTGTAAATGTAGCCGGCAGCTTCCATTGCTTCGACGCTGGCAGCCAACGTCTGACCAGCCGTTCGGCCGACCTTGATTTCCTTGCGCATAATCTCACGAGCACCGATAGCTCGATCAAAGGCGTGCTGAATACTCTCGGGGGGGGCAGTTTCGCCCTCCCTGAGAACATAAGCATTGCGTTTGTAATCCGTCGAGAAATAGTCGAGATACCGAACACCTGTGTCAAACGTCAGGAAATCACCACGCTGGATCACGTAGTCATCGTCATCAAACCGCCCCAGCTCTGACGCCGTCGCTGAATACAGGATCCCGGGAGAACCTGCGCCCGAATCGGGGCCTCGCAATAAGCCCCGCTGGTGGAACTGCTCCCTAACCCACGCACCCACTTCCCCCAAAGTAGTCTCCCCCGGTGTTATCACCTCATTGGACAGAGAGCGTTCGAGAATTTGACGGTGTATTTCCAACGCATTCGCGTAGGCGACGATCTCCCGCTGTGTCCGACGCGCCCGGAAATCCGTGATCACATTTTCCGCTGAGACGATTTTCTTGGAATACTCGGGGCCCAGGATTTTCTGGAGCTTGACGTACTGTGAATGAGATATTCCATCTGCAATCGCGAGCCAATCGGAAGTGTTAACCGCTATTGTCGATGGGTTTCGCTCGGCGACGAAATTTCGCAGCTCATCGTAGACAGAGAAATCTTGATCACCGTAGTCATAACCGGCAATCGCCATCCGGATTGCCCGTGAACCGAAGATATCAAATAGCTCCCGACTCCCGCCGCCACCGAATAACGCTCGCTCAATCCGGTCTCCTCCCCGGTCTGTAAAAACAATGTAGCCCCACGCGTTGCCAAACTGCTGGACCATTGGGTCCGGATCACCTTGCCGCGTGACATGGATCCACATGTCAATGTTGTTGTCACGCATGGCCCCAGGAAGTATGAGGTCAAGTTTTTCTTTCCGCATTAGGTGGAGAATTTCCGAGCTCACTTTCGCCGTCATTACATCCGATTGCCCATAGGCAATCGGCGTGACGAACAAAACAACAGCCGAAAACACAGCTACCCGTAAAAGTGTTCCAAAGGTCATCACTATCTCCCTCCCTGACGAGCGTGCCCCATTACCCGACTACAGTTTCTAACTAGGTCAATATTCAGAATGGATCCGCAGCGAATTCTAGGGCATCCTTCGGTCAAATCTCGTGGTTTCTTGTTATTTTTTTCGAAAATAGGAGACAGAGTCCCTCCGGGAAGAAACGGTCTCCAGAGAGTTGCAGAAGAGCACAATGAGACTTCGCCTTATCCCTGTTTTGATCTTTCTAGTGTTGGGGGCGCTTTTTACCGTTGCCGAGGGATATGAAGCAATGTTGCAGGATTCATCAGATCCTATCAGCCGACCTGCTCCGGAAAACGAAGTGCGGCTGGAGAAAAGCCGCATGGTCCCCATGCGAGACGGNGTACGTTTGGCAACCGACCTGTANTTCCCAGAAATNCCTGANGAAANACTGCCCGTAATTCTCATCCGGACTCCGTATAACAAGAACGAATTGAGAGACAACAAGAATGGCGACGCTTATATGTTTGCGTCACGAGGCTTTGTTGTCGCCGTGCAAGACAGCCGCGGCAAGTTCGAGTCTGAAGGGATCTACTCTCCACCGGCGGGAAGTGAAGCTGAGGATGGCTACGATGCCGTTGATTGGATTGCCAAGCAATCTTGGTCCAACGGCAAGGTGGGGATGCATGGCTGCTCGTATCCGGCCGAGGTGCAAGCCGCCACAGCACCACTGAAACACCCTAACCTGACCACAATGATTCCTCGGAATGGGCCGTTCATCGGTGCCGCAAACGGCCGGTATCGGTACTGGTCGGGCTTCAAGGGCGGTGTTCTCGACTTCGCCGCCACCGTGCCTTGGTATTTCAGCTCCGGCAACAAGTATTCCTTTAAGCCCCCACCGGGACTATCAGATGAGGAGATTGCCAAAATCCGCGATTTTTACTCTCCCCAGGCAACTACAGCACCGGAGCCAGATTGGGAAAAACTGGTCTGGACGTTGCCTCTCATCGACATTATGAATAAAGCAGGGGCGCCTCCCAACGATTTTCTCGATCTGGCAACGCGGGATTTTGGCGATCCCTGGTGGCATGACACGATGGGCTATTACGACGGAACCGAAACAATCGATGTAACAGCACTACACGTGAGCTCCTGGTACGACATCAGTGTCGACGAGACGATTTACGAATTTAACTACTTCCGTGAGAAAGCTGTCTCTGAAACCGCTGCGGCCAATCAATTCCTTATTATTGCCCCGACGACCCATTGCAGCTACGAGCAGGCGACAGAGCACACCGTGGTGGGTGATCGCGATATCGGTGACGCCCGGCTCGATTATTACTCGATCTATATCAAATGGTTTGAGTATTGGCTCAAAGGAGAGGAAAACGGCGCCACGGATATGCCGAAGGTCCAGTACTACACAATGGGGAGCAACGAGTGGGGCTCAGCGGATGCATGGCCGCTGCCGGAAACTGAATACACCAAATACTTCCTTCATAGCATGGGAGGTGCAAATAGCCGCTACGGGGACGGTCGACTTTCCACAGAGCCCCCCCGTGACGAATCCCCGGACACTTTCATTTACGACCCCGCTCATCCGGTCCCATCCACAGGGGGGCCACGCGGAACTTCCTGGGGGACGTCCGCCGGTGCGATCGATCAAGGCCCGGTCGAAGTTCGCAATGACGTGCTTGTCTACACCACACCGCCGCTGGAAGAAGGTGTCGAGCTGACCGGCCCGATAACAGCGGTCTTCTATATATCGTCTTCGGCAAAGGATACTGATTTCACCGCTAAGCTCGTGGACGTGTACCCAGATGGGACGGCCTACAACATCCAAGCGAGTATTTTGCGAGCTCGCTATCGCGAAGGGTTCACTAAGAAAGTCTGGATGGAAGAAGGTGGCGTATACCAGATTCAAGTGGACATGGATGCCACTAGTAATTACTTTGCACCGGGGCACAGGATCCGACTGCAGGTTTCAAGTAGTGATTTCCCATCCTATGAGCGAAACCTTAATACCGGGGGAAACAATTACGATGAGACGGAATGGGTGATCGCTAGGAATACGGTCCACCATTCGAGACAATACCCGTCTCATCTCATCCTTCCGGTAATTCCGCTCAAGGAGAATTAGTTGGGCTTTTACGCCGGCAAGAGACGCGGTTTGATGAGGGCCCGGCCAGGGAAATGCCGGATAATCACGGGCGGCCCGGGCATCTTAGTAGCCGCGTTGTCTCTAGCCTCTGCGGTTGTCTCACCGGCCAGTGCCTTGATTGCGTGGCAACCACAGAATCCTCAAATAGCTACTCCAACACCTGAACCGGAGCCAGTGTACTGGGCTACCGTCGATCGAATAATGGAGGAGGCATTCGAACGTTCCGAGGTAATGGAGGTCGCTAGCTGGCTCACCGATGTTTTCGGGCCGAGGAACTCAAAGTCTTCCGGCTACATTGCAGCGTCGGAATGGGCGCGGCAGAAACTCGATGACTACGGTTTATCTGAAGCTCGATTGGAGCCGTTCGAGTTCGCGGCGGGCTGGGACAATAAATACACCTCGGTGCACATGACGAGCCCACAGTACTCGCCATTCATCGCCTATCCGGCGCCATGGTCAGCCGGTACAAATGGCAAGATCCGGGCACCCGTTAAGTACGTCAACTTCGAAACGTTTGCCACTGAAGCTGATCTAGATCCCTACCGCGGCCAGTTAGAGGACTTCATTATCCTCATCAGTCCAATACAGGCCGTTCCCACCCACTTTCAGTTTAAACCCACGAGCTTCACCGACGAAGAACTCGACGCGATGGCGGCGATTCCCATCCCCTCTCCGGAATCCGAAGAGCCCCGCGAACGAAGACCGCGTGCTGGACGGCTATCACGTGAACAAATCTACGATTTCGTCTTCGCCGAGGGCGCATTAGCGGTAGTTCGGCCCGATGGGAGCAATGGTCTGGGGATGGTAGATGCTGCGGTCAATGGTTATTCAATGGAACGGCGCATGTGGGAAGCAGACGCTCCAGCGTCAATTACCGAGGTGATCATTGCGGCAGAGCACTACAACCGCATGATGCGGATTCTGGAGAAAGACATTCCGGTTGAGATGGAACTCGAGATCAGGGTCGAGTTTCCGGCTGACGACCCTTACGACTACAACGTTATTGCTGAAATCCCTGGAACTGATCTGGCGCATGAGATCGTCATCATCGGTGCGCATCTGCAGTCGGAGCCGGTCGGTACCGGAGCCATCGACGATGGTGCCGGCGTCGCTGCAACCATGGAGGCAGCGAGGATTCTCATGGCTATAGGGGCACAGCCTCGCAGGACGATTCGAGTTGGTCTCTGGGGTGGACACGAGATGGGTTTATACGGCAACCGCAGCCATGTCCGGCAGAACTTTGCAGACCCAGTAACCCGAGAGTACAAGGCCGACTACGACAACCTTTCAGCCTATTTCAATCTGGACATCGGTACCGGGAAGGTCCGTGGCGTTTCAATTATGGGAAGCGAGGTCCTGCGGTCAATTCTTCTCGAATGGATGAAACCGCTGCGCGGTTTGGGGATGACACACCTGTTCCTCAACGGAATGGAACATGAGGCCTACGAAGAAGTCGGGTTGTTGGGCTTCTATTTCGANCAAGATCGGAAGGCGATCGATGACATGAACGCACATACGAACATGGATCTGTACGATCGCCTGGTTCCCGAGGATTTNATTCAGAATGCAGTCGTTATGGCCACGTTCGCATATCACGCTGCGATGCGCGATGAGAAGTTACCTCGGGCGGTACCGCGACCATGGTGAGCAAGCAAATGGAACGAGCCCCGCAACGACCCCAAATTGCTAGCTGCAGATACTTAGCGAGCATGCTTGCCTCAGTTCTACTGGTGTTTTCGGTTCTCCCAGTGTCATCGGCACCCCTACAGGAACCAGTGTACTGGGATGTCGCACAACAAATCCGCGAGGAAATCTTCACTAACGCCGAGCTTATGGACAACGCCAGCTGGCTGACTGACGTGTTCGGCCCCCGCGTCGCCAAATCCCCTGGCTACAAAGCCGCTGCTGAATGGGCAGTCGAGAAGTTCAAGGAATACGGNATTTCAAACTCATATCTAGAGCCTTATGAATTCGGCATCGGCTATGTGAATGAGTACATCTCAGTTCATATGATGAAACCCCAGTACATGTCGCTGCTTGCCTACCCGGCAACTTGGTCACAGGGCACCAACGGGAAGGTGCAAGGTCCAGCGGTTTACTTAGACTTTTCTCAGATNGAGTCCGAGATAGATCTAGAACCGTATCGGGGAAGGCTAATGAACGCACTTGTGNTAACTCAGCCGAAACAGGCAATCAGTACGACTATCCCGCTGCTACCGGAGGGCTTCACTGAAGAAGAGCTCGACACAATGGCAAAGATTACAGTCNNGCCAGCCAATCCCGTCCAGCCGGAGCGGAGGGCGAATCGAGCCACATTGCCCCGCCAGCAGATTATCGACTTCGTTCTCGCCGAGGGTGCTGCAGCTATTGTTCGCACTGACGGGCGTACCGACTACGGGACGGTAGTTGTCGAGAACAATAGGTACACCCTGGAGACCAAGCCCTGGGAGGTCGATGCAACGCCGCATCCAACGGAACTGGTGATGTCAGCGGAGCATTACAACCGAATAATGCGCATCCTCGAGAAGGGCGTGCCAGTGGAGATAGAAGCCAACGTTAGAGTTTCTTTCAGCCNTAACGACCTTACCGATCACAACGTTATCGCTGAGATCCCTGGCACTGACCTAGCGCACGAGCTTGTCATTGTCGGCGCACATCTGGAAGCAAACCCTGCAGCCACCGGCGCCGTCGACGATGCTGCCGGGGTCGTTGCCACCATGGAGGCAGCACGCTCTCTCGCTGCCATCGGCGTGAGGCCAAGGCGAACCATACGCTTTGGACTCTGGGGCGGGCACGAGATGGGCTTGTTCGGTAATCGCCATCACGTACGTACAAACTTCGCTGACCCGCAAACAAAAGAATACAAGAAAGACTACGAGAACCTGTCAGCCTATTTCAATATGGATATTGGCAGCGGCAGGATCCGTGGGGTATCAATTATGGGCAACGAGCTTATTCGGTCCATCTTCTTAGAATGGATGAAGCCGCTCCGTAACCTCGGGATGACTCATTTGTTTACTACCGGGTTGCAACACGAGGCTTACGAAGAAGTCGGATTGCCTGGCTTCTATTTTGAGCAGGACAGGAAGGTCATTGACAACATCAATGCCCACGGCAGCATGGATACCTACGAGCGATTGGTGCCGGAGGGTCTGATGCAGTCAGCAGTTGTGTTAGCGACGTTCGCTTACCATGCCGCTATGCGCGACGAGAAACTGCCGCGCGTGGCGCCTCGGCCTTGGTAACTTTCAATAGCCGTCAGCAGTTGTTAGTTAGCCTTTCAGGCTATGGCTACCCTGTAGGGAGTAACGTTCAAGACTATTGGAAGTTTTTGTCATACCAGAAGTCCTGCAGAATGAGTGACGTCTGCGTGAGGACGGTCCCCCTCGCCTCTAGCTCTACCCGGTATTCTCCGGGCTGGACGCGGTGTAGCACGTAGTCTCTCCCCCGCATTCCCGGCCGCCCCTGGACCCTCGTCCTTAGTGAGAGTCCTGTCCTGCCGACTTCTTCGTCCGCAGCTCCGAAAAACTCGTTGGTGTCGTAGTAATCGTAAAACGGTTCCGGCTCCCCGTATCTCATCTGTTCATCCCAACGGGCGACCTCTTCCGGAGTTTTCTTCCTTCCGCGGCGGGTCATTCCCCACATGACACTGTTAATACCCACGTTTCCCACCCCTTCGAATTCATTGATCAAAATTGCCCCATTGTAAATTGATAACTTGACGCCTTCGGGGAGGCTATTTTTCAGGTAGTAGTTCAACATCGCACCGTGCGGTTCGTTTTCGCCTTCGAAGTTCTGATCGGCAACCGCTGTTTGCCGTGGCATGACCCACTGAACCTTGTTTTCAATCTCAAAGAAATGGACATCATTGTCCATGACCTCTTCCGTCAACTCCTGCAGAGGGGAAATGTCGGCAACATAGAAACCGCGGCCAAACGTGCCGACCACGAGATCATTCTCGCGGGGATGAATAACGAGATCGTGTACCGGAATCGTTGGCAAATTGTTCTTCAGTTCATGCCAGGAGCGACCCCCGTCGAGCGATACGTGAACAGTCCGGTCTGTCCCAACAAAAAGAAGGTTTGGGTTTTTGTGGTCCTCTCGGATCACATTGATGCTCTCGTCAGGCAGGCCGCCCGTTATTGATAACCACGTTTCCCCGTAATCTGTGGTTTTGTAGGCAAACGGTCGGTAATCCGTCATGTGGCGACCTGTAAACGTCACATAGGCGGTACCCGCAGCATGGTGTGACCCGATGATTCTTGACACCCAGTACTGAGGATTATCGGGAATATTGTCATTGAGTAGAGTCCAGTTATCGCCATCGTCCCGGCTTACCTGCACGTTACCGTCGTCCGTTCCAGCCCACAGCACACCCTGTTCCACTGGTGATTCATCGATCGTCGTCAAAGTCCCGTACTCACTGACCTCACGGCCGCCGAACTTCGACGCGTCATTCTTGGTGAGATCAGGACTGACCTCTTCCCATCGTTCGCCCCGAAATGGGGACTTCAAAAGGATGTTCGCCCCATGGTAGATAACGTCCGGATTGTGTGGCGATATTAGAAGTGGGGCATTCCAATTGAAGCGGAGGTTGTTGTTCCCACGATACGCGATGCGTCTCCGTACCCCCGTCTTTTGGTCGTTGCGCGAAAGCCCTCCAAATTGCGATTCGGTATAGAGCCAGCGCCCGTTGGTCGGATCAACCTGATTGTAAAAACCGTCGCCCCCAAGCACATGTTCCCAATCCTCGAACCTGATTGGGAACCTACCCTTTTTAGTGCTTGGCCCCTTCCATGAACCGAAATCTTGCAGACCCCCGTAGACATTGTAGGGATACTCCATGTCGACGCCGATTGCGTAGATTTGCGCCATCGACACGTTGTCAAGATGGAGCCAGTTCGCCCCCGAATCGAAGCTCATCGCGAAACCATAGTCGTATCCCAACAACATATGGTCCCTATTCTCCGGATCGATCCAGAGAACGTGATTGTCTCCACCATATTCGAACGCCCGCGACCAACTGCGTCCCCCATCGGTCGATTTATGAACCATCGAATCCATGACGTAAACCGTGTTGTCGTCGCCAGGATCGACGACGATCTGGCCGTAGTAATTATTCCTCTCCCCAACCGTGCTTTCGGTAGTCTGCCGCCACGATTGCCCACCATCGTCGGTCCGGTACACAACACTCCCAATCGGTTCAACAGCGCCAGGCTTCCCTGCTTGTACCTCACTCCACCGGTCTTCGTAGGAAACCCCCTCAGAATTGTCGTTCTCGATGACCGCATAGAGAACGTCCGGATTCCCGGGATATATGGTGAAACCGATCTTCCCGATCAGTCCGCCGGGGAGACCGTTAGATAGCTTCGTCCATGTTGCGCCGCCATCGGTAGTTTTGTGGATGCCGCTGCCAGGGCCGGAGCCGGAAAAGCCCCATGGTCTGCGAATCCTTTGGTACGTCGCGGCATAGAGGACGTCAGGATCACGTGGGTCCATAACNATGTCTGTTGCACCAACATCAACGCCTTCAACNACGATTCCGAGAGACTTCTCCCATGTTTGGCCGCCGTTCGTCGTTTTGTATACACCCCGCTCTGAATTGTCCGTGTAGTACTGCCCCTGCGCCGCAACATAAACCACGTCGGGATTCTTGGGATGAACAACCAGCCTTCCGATTTGCCCTGATTTTCGTAGGCCCACNTTCGACCAACTGACACCACCGTCGTTTGTTCTATAGACTCCGTCTCCGTAGTACGCGCTGTTTCTAAGATTCCCCTCACCGGTACCGATGTAAACGATGTTGTCGTCGGTTGGGGCAACAACCACGTGGCCAATTGATGATGTCTGCTCATTGTCGAATATCGATTCGAACGTCGTTCCATTGTTTACGGTTTTCCACAATCCTCCCGGACCAGCGCCAACGTAGAACACATAGGGATCCTGGCTCGACACGGCAAATGCAACCACACGCCCCCCAGGCCGNGTGGGACCTATTTCTCGGTAATGCACCCAGTCAAGAACGTTGCCGGGGCCCGATTGCCCAGAAACATCAGACGCAACCAAAATCGCTAGTAGTAACAAGCTCAGAGCAGACCGCGTGAAAGGAATCACCATTACCCTCCTCNAGAACAGAATGTTCGCCCACTGGCCTCAGCACTTGACGAACGCGTCAAAACTCTATTCGTAGCTGTGTGAGCGAACAACAGGTCAGTATTCACAGTGATAACAAAACATAATTGCTGAAGTTAACTTGCTCCGCTGCGCATGCTCAATCAGGCTCTTGCCCTAATCAAGCCACTAAGATACAAGGAGTGATTATGAACCTCGCTCTAGTCTCCATCTTCATAGTTGCACTGTTCTCGTGTGCACCACTACCTGNAAACGTCTCTGATCAGGCTTACCCGCAGACAGAACTCACGGCGCAGGTCGACGAGCTNTTTNCCGAGTGGGATACGGAGGATTCTCCGGGGGCAGCAATCGGTATCTTCAAAGATGGACGAATTATTTATGCTCGAGGNTATGGCGTCGCGAACCTAGACTACGGGATTCCCCTNGTGCCGCAGTCCGTCTTGAGGATTGGGTCCATCTCCAAGCAATTTGTGGCGATGTGCATCGCGATCCTCGCTGAACAGGAAAAGCTCTCGTTCGATGACAACATCCGCACCTATCTTCCCGAGATGCCNGACTACGGCGAACCCATCACGATTCGGCACCTGTTACATCACACCAGCGGAATTCGTGAGTACCTCACCCTCGTCGAACTGATCGGGAAACCCGAGGGGAGCGGATTCGGCTATACGACGCGAGAGCTCGTCGGTCTCCTCGCTCGGCAGCAGGGNCTCAATTTCAGCCCTGGGGAAAGATACTCGTACACGAACTCGGGCTATTTTCTCCTGGCGGAGATCATCACGCGTGTCAGCGGGACGAAGGCTAGTGCCTTTGCCCAGGAGAACGTCTTCGATCCGCTCGACATGAAGAGCACGCGCTTCTACGACGACCGCGACGCGATCATCCGCAACCAGGCGATGGGTTATTCGCAAGAAGGCGACGATGGCTATCGCCTCGACATCCTCCGCTCGGATGTCATCGGTGATCTTGGAGTCATCACCACGGTCGAGGATTTCCTNCGCTGGGACAACAACTTCTATGACAACCAGCTTGGAGCCGGAACACAAGATCTGATCGATACGATGTCCGAGCGTGGGCGGACAAACGACGAAGATGAATTATCGTACGCGTTGGGACTGGAGTTTGACTCCTACCGTGGCCTGAGAACCATGGGCCACGGCGGATCCGCAGTGGGATATGTCGCGGACTTCTTGCAGTTTCCAGACCAGAGATTCTCTGTCGTAATACTTTCGAATTTGAGTTCGTTTCGCCCTGGACGATTGGCACGGCAAGTTGCCGACCTCTACCTTGCCGATTATCTCGAAGAACCTTCTGCTTCGGGTGCCCAGGATCGGCCCGGTTCCCGATCCAGGAGCAGAGGACCAGAAGCCGTAACCCTGCCGATTGAAGAGCTTGAGGCTTTTACGGGTGATTTCTATAGTGACGAGTTCGATTTCTTTTACTCGTTCCAGGTCAAGGAAGGGAGCCTTCAGCTCGAGGTCCGTGAGCGTTCGTTCGCCCTAGTCTCATATCCCGCCGATCGTTTCGGCTGGGGTCGACGAGAGCTAACGTTCCTGAGAAACGACAATGGCGACGTCTCCGGCTTCCTATTAGGCGCTGGGGACATACAAAACCTGAAGTTCCGAAAGGTCGAGAGTCGCATTCCGAGGTGAGATGTTGACCATCTCAAACTGCCTCTCTTGGCGAAAGCGGGGATAAGTTGAAGCCAACACCTATGAAAACAATGTGCGTGTTAGTGGTGGTCATTTTTGTGATGGCNGCATGCAGCAACAGTGATTCGAATGACTTAGAGACGCCACAATCAAACGAACGGGTGGCGTTTACCAAAAAGGTTGATGTGTTCGGTGTGCCCATCTACGCCACAAACACGACCGGCGATCACAAGCTGCTTCACGCTGCCGGAGTACTTGCCCAGTACATAGACAACAACGAAGACGGTGAACCAGACAACCCGTTGATCATGGCGGCACTTCTTGAAGGGGAAGGCGCTATTACCATGACTAGGACACAAGGTGAAATGCGGGGTGCACCAAGGGGATCGCGCCCACGGGGCCAAGGTTTNTATGACGAAGAAACTCACCCNAATGCCAAGGAGNAAGGGGTTTTCGACGGNGCNCTNGAAGAAATCCTCCATATGGTCTCNGATGTCGGCTGGGGCGGCGCTTACCCTGAGGTCTTTGGGAGGGTACCTGGGACGGAGATCGCNAACGCAATGGATTTGGCCCGCGGTGGGCAATTCCAAGAAATTCCGGATGAATATCCGGCGGGCGCTTGGTATTCCTACGACGATGAAACCTGCGACTATGACTGCATGGCGTCGGAATATATCTACTGGGCGTTTACTTCATTTCTCGGCGCGCAAGACATCCCCGGACGCTTCGAGCAGGTTGGACACGAGTGGAAGCTGACGACACGAGCGTTGTTACAGGAGCAGGATCCTGCCGTTTACGCGATTTTAAGCAACCCTGAGTACAAATTTCCAAGCGTCACTCCCGACGGAAAATATACGGGGACGACTCTNACTATTGAACCGTACGAGCATCGCTAAACGCCCCACTTTCGTACCAGCAAAAATCAGGTAACGTCGCCGANGCGCTGNTGCCAATCGCGAGAGGTATCCGCCGAACATGACCGAACTGAAGATCGATCGCAGGCAGCTCATCCGCATGGGGCTTTCTTCGAGCGTACTAGCAGCCATACCCCTGGGTTGCGTGAGGCTGGGCAATGATAAAGCGGATGAGCTGTTGCAGTTCGTCAGCAACTCTCGATCACCGGTCGACGAAAAGCGCACCGGCAGCTTGCGTCAGGAGGACTTCGAAAAGCTTGCAGGCCTTTGCCAGTACGTAAACCGAGCATGGGAACTGGACGCGGACATGGGGCTCTACTTCAATCGGTTACGGGCCGACCTTGACTTCAAGACAANCGAAGAACCCAGTTACTTAACGGAGTACAAACACGCCGTCGAGCTGATCTCGATGNTGGTCGGCACCACCTCCAGTGTGGAGCAGGCGTGGGCATCCCTTCTCTTTTCCGACTTCGACGTTGAGAATTTCGCTGCCACGAAGCTGGGGCGCGCCAGGCGTCTTGTCTTCTCCGAATTGATCACTTATCAGATTCCCGTGTCGGGCGCCTTCAAGAGCTTTGGGCTATGGAACTACAGCGGCTACTTCGGTGGTTCGTTCACCGCTCCCGAGAGCTACAGGAAAGGAGCCGTCTAGCATGNAGTCCATCATCATCGTTGGCTCCGGCGTGGCCGGTGTGACATTGGCGAGGCAGCTCCTCAAAACTGAAAACGACTATCAGATCACAGTTTTTGAGGCAGGTCCCGACTTTAAGCCTGGCGATTACCGAATATGGCTTGATCAAGTAATGGCCGACGTCGATCTCTACAGAGAGTTCGTGGATGATCCGAGAACCGAGAACGAACACTTCGGACTACGTGGCTCGAGGCTTTTTGTGAAAGGCGGAACAACCAATCACTGGGGCGGTCTGACACCTCGCTTTAAGCCTGAAGACTTTGAACTGAAGTCCCGCACTGGTTTCGGGGCCGACTGGCCAATCAATTACGACGATATGGCGCCTTATTATGCGGAAGCCGAGNTTCTACTGGGCATTACGGGTGATTCAGAGAATGATGATCCACCACGGNATGGTGCGAAATACCCATTCCCGCCAACCGCTTTCACCCTAGGTGACGTGCTGATCATCGAGGCCCTCAAAACCCATGACATATCCTACGGGCATATGTCGATAGCCAGGGACGGCAATCGATGTATTACGACAGGCACCTGCGATTATTGCCCTGTGAATGCCCGATATACGGCTCTCTACGATTTAGCACGACTGCAAGANGAATATGAGNACAAGCTGACCCTGAAAACAGAAGCGCCCGTCACAAAAATACTAATGGATGGGAAAAAGCGTACCCGGGGCGTCAGCTTTCTAAACCTTAAGACGGGTACTCCTGACTCAATGGAAGCCGATGTAGTTATCGTTTGCGGTGGCACGATCGAATCCGCGAAACTTCTGCTNTCCTCTNCCAACAAGGACTGGGCCGACGGTATTGGCAACGACTCAGGGCATGTCGGCCGGCATTTGATCGGCCATCCAGTGATGGGGGCCTCAGGGGTTCGGCCCGGAAACCCGGACAAGCTCGATGGNGAACTCGGCTTTACCTCTCTGATCAGCCGACATTTTGATTCACCGGAATATCAGCACAAAGGCAAAATGTGGTTTTCCGGGAGTGTCAGCTCAAACTCCTCTCTGGAAAGGCAAATCCTTTCAAATGTGTCGCGGGCTGATATGGATGCAAGCTTGATTTCTGAGATGAGAATCTCTTTGGGTGGTGAAATGGAGCAATTCGAAAGCCCGGAAAATCGAGTGGGCTTGGGAAGCGGTACAACGAGACATGGCCTTCCTACGACAGAAATCGAGGTTGGCATTCACGAAATCAATATCAAAACTCGACAGGAACATGTGCAGACGTTTGTTGAGATACTGAAAACCGCAGGGTGCAGGGAAGACAGTATCGAAAGCTACGCTGGAGATCCTGACGGAGCCCATGCATCGTCAACCTGTCGCATGAGCAGCTCCGATGTAGACGGTGTCGTCGATCCTGATTTACAGGTTCACGGCACAGATAATCTCTATGTGTGTTCGAACGCTGTTTTCCCCAGTATTGCAGCAGCTAACCCGACGCTAACGGTATCGGCGCTTGCCGTTAGATTGGCGGAACATATTGGCGAACAATCGCCGCTAGTNCCCTTGAGCGGATCACATTGACTCTTCAGGCTGACATGCCGAACAGTGGGTCCCNGCCCCACTCCCGCTTCAGGTTAGAACGGTGCTGATCATGCAGTGCCATTAATCANAGAGGGAATCCAGAATGAAAGTAGCCCGACTTTTTGCGATTTGTTGTGCGATACCGTTTCTAGTCGCCGCTGTTCTGCCCATCCAGGAACCAGTCCACTGGGACATCGTCGACCAGATACTCGACGAGGCTTTCAACAACTCTGAAGTAATGGAGAACGCTGGCTGGCTCACCGATGTATTTGGTCCACGCAACTCCAAATCGAGCGGCTACCTTGCAGCAGCAGAGTGGGCAAGGCAACGGCTTGAGGACTATGGACTTTCCAACGCCCACCTAGAGCCGTTTGAGTTTGGCCGTGGTTGGGAAAATCAGTACTCATCGTTTCACATGGTCGCGCCACGCTACATGCCGATAATCGGCTACCCCGCAGCATGGTCGGCAGGCACCAACGGTAAGATCAGGCTCCAGGCTATACACGTAAATCTCGACGGNATCGAATCGGAAGCCGATCTGGATCCCTACCGCGAAGAGATCCCTGGCAAGGTCGTTCTCATCGAGCCTCTGCGCGATCTCAGCGATCAGTACGGGCCATCTACGGGACCCTATACCGAGGCGGAACTCGACGAGATGGCGCAAATCCCCATCGGCCCGGCAGAGCNACCTGAACGACGTCGNTCCCGNAGCGGATTCACCTTTGAGGAACGCGTNGACCTAGTGTTCGCTGCGGGTGCAGCAGCAGTGGCGAGAACAGACGGCACGCATGCTTACGGCACCGTCGACGGTGCCGTCAACGGTTACGCCCTGGAACGGCGCATGTGGGAAATAAACGCTGGTCCGCCGATTACCGAATGGATTCTGGCGGCGGAGCACTACAACCGNATGGTGCGGATCCTGCAGAAGGGTATCCCGGTCGAGATGGAAGTAGAGGTCAGGGTAGATTTCCCCGCTGACGACACAATTGATTACAACGTTATCGCTGAAATCCCGGGCACTGACCTGGCCGATGAACTCGTGTTGGTTGGCGGGCACCTGCAATCGGANCCAATCGGCACCGGNGCGACAGACAACGCNGCGGGGTCGGCAACCTCCATGGANGTCGCACGCATCTTTCAGGCACTCGGCATCAGACCGCGCCGNACCATTCGNATCGGNCTNTGGGGAGGCCACGAGATGGGCCTTTTCGGCAACCGCAGTCACGTGGCCCAAAACTANGCCGACCTNGAAAATCGCGAGTANAAGCCCGACTATGACAATTTGTCGGCCTACTTCAACGTCGACGCGGGGGCCGGACGCATCGTGGCACTCAATATTCAGGGNAGCGAAGCAATCCGCGGAATCTTCAGCGAATGGATAAAGCCTTTGCATAACCTGGGTATGCAGCATTTGNTTACCACCGGGAGAGGGGTCCACGAAGCGTACCAAGAAGTAGGTCTGTCAGGTTTTTACTTCCACCAAGACCGCCACGACGATCGCCGCTACCACTCAAACATGGACGTCTACGACCGCCTCGTCCCTGAAGATCTCATGGCCAATTCCGTTATCTTGGCAACGTTCGTGTATCACGCNGCGATGCGTGATGAGATGTTGCCTCGGGTCCTGCCACGACCATGGTAACCAAATGATTCTTCCCAGGAGTTGATCTGAACCTTCACGGGGGCGCAGACCCTACTCGAGCTCGACTTCTTTGTCGTGAAAAACAAGGACTTCGATACCGGTCAACTCGTCGGTGCCGTCGCGGCCGTCCACAGTGTCGGTGATGGTCGTTATCGCCCCCTTGGTTTCAATCCGATAATCAGACGCCACCCCGGCAAAGAAGGCCCGATCGCTCCCGGCCGCACCGGCAATCACATCGTCTCCCGCACCACCTGTGAAACCGTTGTCGCCAACGTTGCCAGTGAGCAGGTTGTCCTGGTCGTTACCTGAAACGCTGGTGTCTTTGTCGCCGGTGAGGGTAACGTCGACCAGGAATCGGGACTTGTTGGTGTACTCGACGGCTTTGTCCTGGACCATCACGAACGTTCCTTCGAACGATGGGTCAAGGTAAGCGTTGTAGGTCAGATATTCGGGCCAGAACTCCTCGACCAGGTCGAACAGGGGACGGTCGCCGGCCTGCATCTCGGCACGTGTGTGGTACGGGTACTCATCACCGTAAGACCCACCGTTGCCCTGGGGGTCGTGGTCCCACAGGCCAAAATAGATGTCGAAACCGCTGATGATGTATTCGTGCGGTGCTGTNCCCCCGTACTTGTANATCCCGGCTTCCACAGCACGCTTCTCAGCTCGTTCAATAGCAGCATGGTACTCGGGAAGTGCCTCTTCGATGCCTTTGGCATGCACCAGATGCATGATCTCTTCGTACGAAGCGTCGCGGGTATAGAAACCTCCTTGCGGGGCCTCGTTGTGAACATAGACATAGTCGCCCTCCACCGGGGATTCCGTGGCATACAGGTCCTGGAGAGCGAGGTCCGAGGGTTCGAGGATGTCGTACATCGCGAACGCCCGGGCCTGAGTATCTGTGTAGATGAGAGTCGCTCGCACGTCTCCCATGCGGTTGGCGATCTCGGACTTGTCGCTTCCATACCTGGTGCCCGGAGCATTCGAAAGGTGGTACCGGAGAATCTCCCGTGCGCGCGCCATCTGTAGATCGCTCACCCGCGACTGGCCGAGGATATGAATCGGCTTGCCGTTGGGGGCGACGTGCTTCGTGTACTTGGTGAACAGACCCGTCAAGGTTCTGCCGACGTCGGCCGGCAACGACACCACGCCAAACTCGGAAGACGAAGTGTCGATGTCGTCCAGTACCTCATAGTCGATGTCGACCTGGTCCGGAACGTCGTACTCGATTAGCTCCAGCGCCCCCGGCCGATTCGGGTCTGGACCTTCTGGACCTTGCTGAGCACAGGCCATCGTGGCGATGAGCACTGTGAGAACCAGCAGCATTTGCATTCGCTTCATTTCGAACTCCCTTTCCGGCGCCCTTCAGCGACTAGGCAGATCTTCGGTCACTAGGACGATGTCATCACTGTTGCCCGTCATTTCCCAACGAATGAGGGACATTGGGACAATCCCACTCTCCAGGAACTCATCTATAAAGTCCCTCAGTACAAATTCTTCGCCGAGNTCCTGCGCTCGNTCCCNGAACAGNTTCATGAAGTAAGCCTTGCCGGTAACGACGTTGCTATGAAAGCCGCCCGGGTTGCGGATATTGGACTGCATCTCGAACCAGACCATGTTTTCCTCNGGGCTCGACCAACCGCGCGGCATNATCTCGGCGCAAAGATGCCGTGCCTCCTCCAAATTGATCTCGTTGGCGTGCATCTTCATGTCGGGTATCGACAGGCTCATGTGCGAGGCGTTCATCAGATACTCCATCTCCCGGCCCTTACGGGGCCGGTCGTCGAGCACTCCCGCCTGCATCAGCAGCTCCTCGAGCGCCACCGCCCAACCCTCGGTGCGCATCGAGTCCATATTGTAGCGCCGCCCGGCGCTGCGAATCGGGCTCTTCGTCAAGCGCTCCTGGCGCTGGAAATCGAGCATGTGGCCGATGAACTCGTGCGTTTCTCCCGGCAACATCTCGCGTTGCCGTACCTTGGTGTCGATGCTGGAGTTCTCGGGCAAGAACCGCTCGTCGCGTCCGCCCCCCTCACGGGCGATGCGCTCATCGAGNTCTTCCAGCGTTTCGAAGCCCGTGTAGTCAGTCGGGTTCACCCAGTCGTCGATGGTCATGATTTTTTCGTCGTGGAGAAACTCGACGACNGCATGAAGTGCCTCGTACACACTGGCCTCGTACTCCCGCTCAGTCATGTCGACCTCCAGGATCGGGAGGTCGCGATTGCGCTGCTCCTCGAGCTTTAGGAACGTGATGATGCGGTCGTACTCCCGCTGGATGATGTCGTTGCTCTCCTCCCAGCCCCACGGCGAAAGCTGGACGTTGCGCATCCACCAGCTGTAGTTGTCCTTGCCGATTCCGGCCGGGGCGGTCATGTCATCGAGGTTGGCTGCCAACCAAGCGGAGTAGTCGCGCACCGCCTGCCCGGCGGCCCGAGCGTCCGGCACCAGGTCAGGGTGAGCGTCCTGCAGCCGTTGCGCAATGCGATCGTAGCTCCGGGCTTCACTTTCGGCGTTGCGAATGGCGAGCACGGCAAGATCGCCGGCGGCCTCAGTAAGGTTGCTGCGTGCTTGCTCGTAGATTCCGGGGATCGCCCGCAACGTGGCCTGGTATCGAGCTTTCTCGTCTGCCGAAAACGGCGGCTCCAGCTCGAAAAGAGGGCGAGTGAACGTCTCCGCTTCGATCGAGGCACCGGCGTCACCGCCCCGGATGGAATAAAACCCGGGATCACGGGCCCACGGTTTGTGCACGCGGTGGTGGAATTCCACGGCGTTCATCTCGGCACGCACCAGATGGTAGTCNACCTGTTGCCAAATCGGCCAGGCGTCGATGTCCAACGCCGCAAGCCGCTCGCGAAATTGCTGCAGGACCTGGTACCGCTCCGCCACTGCCGGCGCCGAGTAGTCGGGCACACCGACGCTATTGGTTGCATCTCCAGATGCACGAAATTCTTCGAACATGGATACCAGGTCGGCGTAGCTGTCACCACGTTGGGCAACCTCAGCAGCAGCACCCTGCCCTGCTGTATTTGCTGATGAAGCTGAGGAAACAACGAGAAAAAGCGNCAAGATGACTGTTGAGNTCACCGAATCAAACCGTGCATACATGGCAGAACCTCCGCGAAGCTGATGTGCGCATCTGAAGAATGGCGCAGAATCTTAATTCTTTACTCTAATCTTGTCTCTTCACAAGGAGCGTAGAAGCGTAAAGAATTGCTAAAAGAAATTCTTGCCCCTTTTGCCCATTAATCGTTCCGCGCAGTATACGGAGCTGATTGCAATGCCGCTGATTACCAGGAGAAGTAATTCATGCTAAACGGTCGCGTCGCCTGCGGTACGTTGTCAATTCTTTTGATCGTCGGGGCATCACAACCCGGCAGGGCCCATACCACTCAACAATGGACACCAGACAAACCGGGTAGTGACAACATCGAGGTCGTCGCACATCTTCCTCTCGGGCCACGCCTGAGCGTCGCTGACATTGAGATTGAACAGGAGCTACACCGCCCGTTCGTTTACATCGCCCGCATGGTATATGGCAGTGAAGGAGAAAAAGGCACTGACATCATCAACATCGAGGACCCCGCGAACCCAAAGATAATTTACCGCTGGCGNATCGAAAATCAGGATCTGCACCTAGGCGGCGGCGGTATGGACGTCAAGTATTTCAAATGGAATGACAGTTATTACCTCGTTCAATCGGTGCAGTTCAACCAGGGTGGNCCGAACAGCGCTATGGGAGCGGTCGTCTTCGACGTGACGGGCCTTCCCGACCCCGCCACGGTGAAAGAAGTCGCACGCATTCAAGCACCTAGACAGCCAAACGGCTTCCACAACATTTTTATCTACACGCACACTAGTGGTCGAGTATTGCTATTCGCTACAACTGAGGGATCGGCCGTCAACGTATACGATCTCGGNAACGTTGTTGAAGATCGGCCAAACGACGCGTTGATNGCCACNGTGCCTGCCGGCCCNGGAACAAACCCGATGGCCAGTTATCACGATATGTACGTTGCCTATCACGTCGACAGCGAACAGGACAGATTCTACGGAGCTGGGACGGGTGGCTACTACGTCTACAACCTCACCGACATCACTAACCCAGAGCTATTAGTCTCACTCACCGAAATCGAGGGGGTAAAAGACGGGCACACCTTCGCCGCAACACCCGACGGCCGCTACGTCGTTGCTGAAACTGAGTACCGCTATGCACCGCTGCGAATTTTTGACTTAAAACCAGCACTTGACGGCGAGGTGTCAAACATACGTGTGCCGATCTCGGCGTGGACCGCCGATTGGCGCCATCTGGTCCACAACCATGAGATCCGCTGGCCATACGTTTTTGTCTCCGGCTACATGGACGGCCTCCAGGTCTTCAGCCTGATGGATCCGTACGACCCAGTAACGGTTGCCTACTACGACACCTACGTAGGCCCACTGAACACCGATGTATACCCGACGGATAACGGTGCATTCGGGATCGACGTCCGCAACGCTGACGGNCTGATCGTGATCAGCGATATGACAACGGGCTTTTGGGCTTTTCGNATGGATGGATTTCTGGGCTGGAAGGGTTCTGATTGGGGTGTCCCGGATATTTCCAGCGTGCAGAAATGGAGCAATGGAGGACGCTAACCCGAACGGCTGCCCACGTTGTTACGAAGCTTCATGAACGAAAGGCTCGGAGCGATTACCCTCCCTCGAAGAAAACTGCTGGGTGCAGCTAGAAATGTCTTAACCATCGTGCATCGTTGTTCAATCAATCCTTACGCAGAATAAATTCCTGTTATCTACCTTTGAGCATGGAGCCAACAACATGAACACCTCAAGTCTTTTGCGCTGTCTAATGGCCATTGCACTGCTGAGTTCGTCTGCTGCGGCTTCTGCCGCAATGGGTTCTCTGGAAGCCCCGCTACCTTCTGCACCACCTGTCCAGGGAGTCTCAACCTCAGCAATCCCAGCCAACGTTCTCGACCAGATCCACTTTCGCTCCATCGGCCCGACCAAGCAAGGTGGCCGAATTATGGACCTCGGTGTCCCAGACCTCGCGAAGCAACCATTCACGTTCTACGCGGCTGCCTCAACCGGTGGCTTGTGGAAAACCGCCGACAACGGACTCACTTGGAAGCCAATCTTCGACCACGAGAACATCAACTCGATTGGCGACATCGCTGTGGCACATTCCGACCCGAACATTTTGTGGGTGGGTACGGGAAACGCCTCCTACTGGGGCGAGGGAATGTACAAATCAACTGACGGGGGCGAGTCCTGGTTGCACATGGGGCTCGAAGACTCTCTCTACATCTCACGGATACTTGTACACCCCGATAACCCCGATGTTGTATACGCTGCGGTGGTCGGCGACTGGGGAACCGATGACCCCTCGAAGGGCGTATTCAAAACCATTAACGGCGGCACCACATGGACCAAGTCGTTGGCCATTACCCACGACGTCTACCACGTCGGCGCCGCCGACATAGTCATGGACCCGCGCGACCCCAACGTACTTTATGCCTCGAGTTGGGACCGAAACAGTGGCGCAGGCAGCGGTATCTACAAAACCACTGACGGAGGTAACACATGGACCAAGCTGACAGGCGGCCTTCCCGCCGGAAGCATGGATCGCATCGGACTCGATATCTATCAGAGTAATGCCGATACAGTCGTCGCTTCGATCCTGACCCCAAGTCCTGATGGTGAAGGCTACAACCGCTTTTCCAACGCAGTTTGGCGCACTGACGACGCAGGTGGAACATGGCGCCGTATTAGTCCGCCCGATGCGGGGCTCAAAGGGTCGTCACGTTTTGGGCAGATCCGCATCGACCCTAATGATGACCATCGCATTTATGTGCTTAACACGGGTGTGCAGGGGACTTTCGACGGCGGCCAGACCTGGGGTAGAGCAATCCGTTTCGGCGGCGACAACCAGGCGATGTGGATAAACCCGGACAATAGCGACCATATGCTGCTCGGCTACGACTATGGCCTCGCCATTTCGTTCACCGGGGGCCACACCTGGTACCACCCAGACAACCTGCCTCTCGGACAACTCGAAGCGGTTGGTGTCGACATGGCCTATCCCTACAACGTTTACGGAGGGATGCAGGACTTCGGTACGTGGCGGGGGCCGAGCACTAGCCGCAGCCGTTTTCCGGTCCGCTTCGAGGCTTGGGAACATGTGCGCGGTGCCGACGGCTCCTACGCGCAGGTCGACCCGAGTGACAACCGATGGATGTATGTGGAGTCACAGAACGGCTCGATATCAAGAAACGATCAAAAGACTGGCGTACGCAAGAACATCCGCTATCGCGGCAATCCCGACGTACGCTTCAACTTCATCGCCCCCATCTTAATCTCGCCCCACAACAGCAACGTTATTTTTCACGGTGCCAACATGCTGTTGCGTTCTGAATTCCGAGGGGAAAACTGGCAGGAGATCAGCCCCGACCTGTCACTTGGCGGAGAAGCCGCGGAAGGCAGGAGGGTCAACGGGACGATCACGACGATCGCCGAATCGCCGGTCGTGGCNGGGNTAATCTGGGTCGGCACCGACAACGGTAACGTGCAACTCACCCAAAATGGTGGTGAAAACTGGGCGCGGCTGAACGACAACCTGCCAGATAGCCCTGTGACCAAGGTTAGCCGGGTTGAAGCATCTCACCACGATCCGGCAACCGCCTACGTCAGCTTCAGTGGAGGTCGCCGAGACCGCCATGATCTCAAGCCTTACGTCTACAAAACAACAGATTACGGTGCGACATGGGCCAAAATCGTCAACGGACTACCCGAAGATGAACCCGTTAACGTGATCCGCGAGGATCATACGAACCCCAACTTGCTTTTTATCGGCACGGCCAAAGCAATTTACGTCTCACTTGATGGCGGGGGGAGTTGGACGTCACTGCGTAACAACATGCCAAACGTCCCGATTCACGACATGGTCATCCACCCACGTGAAAACGATCTTGTTGTGGCCACCTACGGCCGTAGCTTCTGGATCGCTGATATTTCCGTGCTGCAGGAGCTAACCCCTGATGTCATTGCGAAACAGGAACATCTTTTTAAGATCGAACCACAAGTGCTATGGATTTCATCTCGGGGAACGCAGGTTGCGGCAGCCTTCCATAACTACGATGGAGAGAATGCCCCTCATGGCGTGATGGTGAACTACTACCTGAGCGAGCCGGCGGTCGATGAGGTCACTGTGCAGGTCTACCGAGGCTCGTGGTTGGTCAACGAGTACAGTGGGTCGGGTAACGGCGGGCTCAACAGTGTGCAGTGGTATTTGACCGAGAGGATCCCTCGCACCGAAGAAGAAAAGGGGCAATGGGATCGCTCGTTCGAACGGTCCCAGACCGAGGAAGAATATTTCGACTACTACGATGGCACCGATCATTTCGGTGAACCTGACGAAGAAGTAAGCATCTTCGGGCGATCTCTTGAGATCTGGATTCACACTCTGCCGGAGTGGAGGGAACGCGACTACAAGCACATCCGGGCCAAACCGGGCGAGTACACAGTGAAGGTTCTGGTGAATGGCCACGAACTCACCGGCACAACGGTCGTACTCCAGGACCACTGGTACGACAAGCGATACTAGCTGTTGGTCATGCCGGTATGCTGTATAGGATTCTTTGTGAAATACGAAATAAGCTCAGTTAGAAAAAGGAAGCCTTCATGAGCCTGTCGAATTGTCGGGGCTTGCTGTACTTCATTTTGTTCTTTGGGTTCTTAAGCGGCGGCTGTAACGGGCAAGAAGGCGACGCCCCGATGTCAGGATCGGATGGGGCCACGGAAGTCACATCTTCGACGACAGCTGATGTGAATCGGATCAGGGTGCTAATCATTGACGGNGTCAATAACCACGACTGGGAGCGCACCACGGAAGCCACCAAGGCAACCCTGGAACAAACGGGGCGTTTCACCGTCGAAGTAAGCACGTCCCCTCGCAAGCGTGCTTCCCGCGAAGAATGGGACACCTGGCGCCCGAGGTTCTCCGATTACCAGGTCGTGCTCAGCAACTTCAATGACGATTGCGAGCGAGACGGTGGCTGCGAGTCCCTTTGGTCAGAAACCACCAAGGCGGACTTCGATACTTTCGTTCGAGGAGGTGGCGGCTTTGTCTCCGTACATGCCGCCGATAATCATGACGCCAACTGGCTTGAGTACAATAAGATGATCGGTGTCGGTGGTTGGGGTGGCCGCGAAGCTGGTGTGCACGGCTCGATCCTCCGCCTGGTCGATGGCGAGTGGATAGCCACTTCGCCGAACGAAGGTATCAGTGGGGAACATGGCCGAATGCGCGACTTCCTGGTGATTCACGACCAGCCCGCCCACCCGATCCTTGCCGGGTTGCCAACTGAATGGATGCACGCCGAAGATGAACTCTATGCCTCGCTGCGTGGCCCAGCCGAGANCATAGAGGTTCTCGCACACTCGTACTCACTATATACCAACGAAAACGAACCGATCTTCATGCTCATCACCTACGGCGAAGGCAAGATTTTTCACATGCCGATGGGCCACTATAACGANGAGTTCGAGCCATTCGGCGCATCGTTACACTGCGTCGGTTTTCAAACTATTCTGGCTCGAGGAACNGAATATGTCGCTACTGGTGCGGTCACCCTGGGCATTCCGAGTTCGTTCCCGGGAGCCGACGCACCCATCGTGATCGCGCCCAACGAGGTAATTTGGTGAAGGGTCCGCCATATCCTGAGCCAGTAAGGCCCTGGATCCACACCAGGGCCGGAGGAGCAATAGCGCTGTTGTTGAGTGCCTTGGTGGCTGGTTGCATCGGGACCGAGACAGACAACACTTCCGTACCCATCACGCGCACCAGNAACAAGGCTCCGATCGTCCCGGGGTACGAGAGCATGCGGGTTACTAATGTTGCGGACGACGCGGCGCTTGGCGAAGTATTGCTTGGTGAGCTGAACTGTCTTTCCTGTCATATAGCTACGGGCGACGAGCACGCTGGAATCAACGAGAGAATCACGACAAAGACCGCCCCGGACCTGAGTGGAATCGGTCAGCGTGTAACGCCCGGCTGGCTCGCCGCTTATCTTGCCGACCCGCAAGCACAAAAATCGGGCGTCACTATGCCGAACCTATTTCAAGCCGTGCCAGCTGCGGAACGTGAAAGTGCGGTTGAACAGCTTACACACTTTCTCATCAGTGAAAGCGGAACCTTGGAGTCCGCGGAATACCAACCGCCTCTCTACCGAGCAACTGTCGAGCGAGGTCGCAAGTTGTTTCATTCAGTTGGTTGCGTAGCCTGTCACGCACCGGAACAGGGCGACTCCGGATTAACAACTCCTTCGGTACCGTTGCCAGACCTGGCCGCCAAAACATCCGTCTTTGCACTAACCCAATTCTTGCTCAACCCGGAGACAGTTCTGCATGGTGGGCGCATGCCGTCCTTGTACTTAAACGAGGAAGAAGCCACGGATATAGCTGTTTACCTTTTGCGCGAGCAAGAGTCCGCCGCTGTAGAAAGAATCGCCGGATTCGAATTTGAGTACTTCCTCGACCCAATGCAGGATGAGGACGCCGATGGATTCTTCACACGGCCACCTCCTATTTTTGACGAACTGGTCGCGGAAAACATAGGGCAAATTGACGTGCTGTCACTGAATCTGCCGATCAGAACCAGCCGGGGTAATCATATGTTCCGCTATAGCGGCTTGATCCCCATTGAAACGGCTGGAACCTATACCTTCGTGCTCGCCTCAGATCGACGCTCAGGTTCCGAGCTTCTCATTGACGGGGAAGCAGTAGCCACCAAGGAGCATGACACGGGCCGCGAAATAACCGTTGAGGTTGATCTTGAAGCTGGGGATCATGCCGTCGAGGTGACCTACTACATCAGGGGCGACACGCGGCAACCGTATGTTGAGACNACAATAGCGGGCGGGACGTTCGCTGAACCAACACCTATCGACCGGATCGCCATCGTCGAGGATGTGCGACTGGCACCAACCTTGCCGGCAGTATTTCAGGTCGACCAAGCGGCCGCTGAACAAGGGGCTCAGTTATTTACTAGAGTCGGCTGTGCCTCCTGCCACGAGCTTCGGGGAACGGTGCCCGACCCAGCCTCGTATTCTGCCCCTTTACTCGAAACCCTCAAGTTTGACGTTGCTAGTGAGTGGCACACTGCAGTCGGNGCACCACGCTANAACCTNGATGACTCGCAGCGTCACGCCNTTATCGAGGCNACNAGAGACCTNGATCAACTNGCCCAGCCACGGGATATAGCGAGTGAAGTCGTTCACGCNCTAGGNACTTATGACTGTTATGCGTGTCACCAACGNATNGAAACGAGTGGGGCGGCNGGCGGTCCCAACGCANNACGNATTCCCTACTTTACGNTGGTCTCCCGGTTTGGACTTAGGTGANGAAGGNCGCATACCTCCAACCCTNACAGGANTCGGNGGCAAATTGAAGCCGGAAGCGCTGCATTCGGTTTTGACAGAGGACCGAATGCATGTGCGCCGCAACTACATGCAGACNCGCATGCCGCGTTNTNNCGGCAAACCGATTGAAACACTNGCTGCAACNCTNGAGGCTNCGGACGCCACAANGGGTGACTTNGACGAGCCCCCATTTACGGAGCAAGCAATCAAAGATGGGCGAACATTGATNGGAGATCAGGGCATGNGCTGCATCACGTGNCACGACGTGGGCGTCAATGCTGCACAGGGCGTCTCGACGATCAATATGGCGACNTTCTACGCGAGGCTACGTGCCGGGTGGNTCAATCGGCTCCTCCGTGACCCNCATTCCATCAATANGGACACNCGCATGCCATCTTTCTGGACNGGNGGTAGNGTCATCCACCCAGATATCGCTGATGGCACGGTNNCNGGGCAAATCAATGCCATCTANANCTANCTGTCNCTTGGCTCGTCGATGCCANTACCNGNCGGAATGAACGTGGGTGATTCGATGGTTCTNACCCCGAAAGACGAACCAATCATTTTCAGGACATTCATGACTGACGTTAGTCCACGTGCCATTGTTGTTGGTTATCCCGAATCGGTACACGTGGGTTTCGATGCCAACGTTATGAGGTTGGCCAAGGCGTGGCGGGGCGGATTTTACGACGCACAAGGGACATGGAGTGGCCGGGCTGGTCGGTTTCTCGACCCTTACGGCAACGAAGTAGCAAACATGCCCCCAGGACCAGCATTAGCATTTCTCGACAACATTGACGAACCGTGGCCGCCCGTTACGATGACTGACCGCAACACCGGCGGTCGTTTCATGGGCTACCGNCTAGATGATGANCGCCGTCCAATTTTCATGTACCAGCTGAAAGACATNGTCATCGAGGAACAGCCCATCCCCGTCATCAGTCCGGGGGGTNCCAATTTGACACGACGCTTCTCACTGGAAGCAGGACAAGTATCAGATGACCTGTACCTGCTGCTCGCTGAGGGTGACGAGATCATAGAAAANACCAANGGCTCGTGGACGATTGATGGCTACCTCGACNTCGCTTTGCGCTCAAGCACACCGATGACTCCAATCGTTAGAACTTCANAGGGAGTACAGCAGCTCCTGCTGCCTNTAGGCATCGCATCNAACCAAACCATTTCAATCGACGTGGAACTCTCATGGTGAATCTTTTGAGCTGCAACAGTTTGCGACTCGGCATATTGCTCGCAACCATCACTTTGGCAGGCCCAGTATTCGCACAGGACCCTCCAGACCAGTTTGACAGGGACGAAGATAATCAAAGGGAGGCGCAAGAACGGGCGTTTCTAGAAGAAATGGTGCTGTCGCTCCCAGCACAGATCGAGGCGGAAAGCCGCTATTACGAACTGATTACCATGCCGCTGCTGGACGGCATGATCATGGAGGCCAGTGGACTCCTGCAGCTCTCAGACGGNCGCTTGATGGTAGCTACTCGACGAGGCGAAGTCTTCATAGTAGAGAACGCCTANGGCATCCCACCCAAACCTGTTTTCAAACGCTATGCGTTTGGATTGGCTCAGCCACTGGGCCTTCTGGAGCTCGATGGCTGGATCTATTTTGCTCAGCGTGGCGAATTATCACGAATGCGAGATACGAACGGCGATGACCGTGCCGACGTTTTTGAGACGGTCACTGACGATTGGGAGCTAAGCGGCAACTACCACGAATATGCCTTTGGCCCACGGCAAACTCCCGACGGCAAACTCTGGGTGACCNTAAACATTCCCTTCGACGCAGAGCCGTACGGGGCAGCGGACTGGCGAGGCTGGGCGGCTCGTATCGACGCAAACACTGGGGCGACAGAATACGTAGCGGCAGGGCTTCGCTCCCCTGCAGGTGTTGAGATCAGCCCCTGGGGCGACGTCTTCTATACCGATAACCAGGGAGAATGGAACAACGCTTCAAAGCTATCAAAAATTGAGGTTGGTGATTTCCACGGCCACCCGCACGGCATGCCGTCGATCGATCTGCCCGGATCCCTTGTTGATTCGATCCCCGATAGCTTGCCGCGAGACGGCACTTGGATGAAGGATCTNCAGGAGGAGATCCCGAGCTACAAGATGCCGTCAGTTTGGTTTCCGTACGTCAAGATGGGGCAATCGCCAAGCGGTTTCAAATGGGATACGACCAGCGGCAAGTTCGGGCCGTTCCACGGCCAGGTTTTTGTAGGTGACCAACATCACGCGATGATTATGCGAGTGTTTTTGGAGGAAGTTGGCAATCACTGGCAGGGCGCCGTGTTTAATTTCCGCCGTGGCCTGCAGAGTGGTGCCTTACGGCTAGCATTTGGTACCGATGACTCACTTTTCATCGGCATGTCGGCTCGTGGATGGGGCAGCATCGGGCCTGACGCTTTCGGCTTGCAGCGCCTGGTATGGAAGGGTGTGACACCGTTTGAAGTACACGAGATGCACGCTAAACCCAACGGCTTCGAGCTTACTTTCACCGAGCCGGTTGATCGACAAAGCGCTGAGGATCCAGCGTCGTACCGCATGGAGAGCTATACCTACGAGCTAAGCAGCAGATATGGCGGGCCCGANGACGACAAGATAGAAGTGAACATCACTTCTGCCACGGTTGCCGACGACGGACTGAGCGTGCGTCTGACGATCGATCCGATTCGCGCTGGATATGTGCACGAATTGCATCTCGTCGGCGTACGTAACATCGAAGGCGACAATCTTCTGCACACCGAGGCTTACTACACGCTCGTCAATATTCCGGAAAGGTAGACACGTAGTAATAAACCCCCACCTGCACGGCCACAGCTGCACGGGAGCCGAACCATGCAAGCATCGAGATTCACCACATGTTACTTCCTCATACTTGCCCTTGGGATGGCGGTCACCGTCGCCCTGTCACAACAGGATCCAACAGCCACTGAGNTCTGGAATCCGGTGCCCNCCAAGATCGATCCTGGGCACACCGCGCGAGCCCCTTCAGACGCGATCGTGCTGTTCGATGGAATGGACCTATCGAAATGGTCAGGTCGTAACGGCACTCCCGAGTGGAAAGTCGAAGACGGTGCCTTCACGATAGTGCCAGGCACCGGGGATTTGGCTACCCNGGCAACATTCGGCGACGTTCAACTCCACCTCGAATGGAAAAGCCCCTTAGTGCTGACGGGGGGAGGGCAAGAACGCGGCAACAGCGGCGTATTTCTTATGGGCTTGTATGAGGTGCAGGTGCTCGATTCCTATGAAAGCCGCACCTATTCGAANGGCCAAGCGGGCAGCATCTACAAGCAATACATCCCGNCGGTTAATGCGACACGAGCGCCGGGCGAGTGGCAAAGCTACGACATTATATTTGCCGCACCCCGCTTCGCTTTAAACGAGCAACTCGAAGAGCCGGCGACNATGACGGTGCTTCACAATGGCGTACTGATCCACAACCACGTCACGCTACATGGTCCAACCACATACATCGGCAAGCCCGAATACGAAGCTCACGAGAGCAAGCTTCCTCTAACGCTGCAAGATCACGGGAATCTGGTCAGCTTTCGCAATATTTGGATCCGCGAGCTACAAAATTAACTTGTATTTCTCCGCCGCTTACATCACAAGGGTGTACGGGTACCGGGCGCACGCCAATTTCGATGACCACTTTCAGTGGATCAGCAAGATTCGTTCGTTCGGCGGATGAAGGTACTCGACCCCACGGCTAGTGACTATGTGGTTCCCCTCGATGTTGATCGACACGGGGAATCTAGGTCTTTCCGGCAGGTTGGTGTGCACCATGTACTCAAACGAGAAGAAGTTGTTCTCCTGAATGATCAGGTGCGAGCGGTCGAGACGAAACGGCGCCACGGAGGGCCCGACGGTAATCAGGCTGCCCCCGTTGTTGCCCTGGCTGTGGAGGTCGATTGAAAACCCTGAACGTTCTTCGTTAATTAGCGCCTCTTGTATACGCACGTAGTCCTCAGTGCCTACGTCTTTGAACGGCGTGTAGATATAGTCTGCAGCTTCAAGAGCAGCAACAATATCGGCTAGCGTTTTCTCGGCGGTCTTACCAATCTCTATCTCCTCACGGATGATCGCCCTCGCCGCGATCGCCTGGTCGTAGGCGTACTGGATGCTCTCCGGCACTGTCTCTTCTCCTTCCCTTAACAAATAAGCATTTCGCTTGTAATCAGTGCTGAAGTAGTCGAGGTACTGAAGGCTGACGTCAAAGGTTAGGAAGTCGCCCCGCTGAATCACATAGTCGTCGTGGTGGATCCACCAGCGAACATCCGGTGGGTCGATCGGTAACGACACGTCCGAGTAGAGAATCCGCGGGATGCTCACACCCATTTCGTTATCGAAGTCCATGCCGCGTTTGGCAAACTCCTCACGCACCCACCAGCCAATCTCACCAAGCGTCGTGACGCCTGGCTCAATCACCTCGTTGCTCAAGGCACGCTCGAGGATTTGGCGGTGGATTTCCAGCGCGTTAGCAAAAGCAACGATCTCCCGCTGCACTCTGCGCACACGGAAATCGGTAATCACGTTTTCCGCGGAGATAATACGTGACGCGTATTCTGNGCCTAGAATACGTACGAGCTTTTCCCATTGAGAATGGGAGATGCCGTCGGCAATGGAGAGCCAATCCGACGTGTTGACCGCGATGACCTCAGGGTCTCGCTCGGCCACGAACTCGCGCAGTTCGTTGTAAACGGCAAAATCCTGTGTCCGATAGTTATAGCCCTCAATCGCCATGGCTATATCTCGCGCGCCGTAGATGTCGAAGAAGTCGGGATGCCCGCCGCCTCCGAAGAGAGCGCGTTCGATTCTGTCTCCACCTCGATCGGTGAAGATCGCATAACCTGAAATCGAACCAAAATGANCTTGCATCGGGTCAGGATCTCCNCCACGGGCTACNTGGATCCACATGTCAACGTNGTTGTCACGCATTGCATCNGGCAAGATCAGGTCGAGTTTTTCCTTTCGGATCAGGTGGAGAATCTCGGCCCGTTCTCNAGCCGTTTGCACAATTTGCGGAANGGCCGTCGCAGANAGCGTGAGNAGCGNCGTGAAAAAAAATAGAATGNTTCGAACTATCATNATGTTTTCCTCAGGTTCNTTGGAATCACACTAATGTATCNGAACCAACNCAACAGACAGGACACACNCAANAAATGNCNTTANCAAAAGTAGCGTTTTCCTTGTTGNNAGTTATGGTGCTGCTACCTACGGCCATCGNCAGGCCNCAAGCCTTCCAGCAACCCTACGGNATCGAGTCGCAAAACGACATCGAGAACATTGCACCNATAAGACAGCAAATACTGATGGAAGAAGAGTGGCTNCGCTGGCGGAAGGAACACNTCGTTCCTGAGGTAATGCGACGCGTGGGGGTCGACNTNTGGCTGATCGGNGAGGAAGACGGCGCCCTTTATTACTCGNTGGTACCGGCCAATTATGAAGGCTTANTATCACANCGATATGACGCATTGATCTTTATAGANAAGGGTNCAGACGANGGTGTCGAGTCTTTGGCAATTGATGCCAGCGAAGTTGCCGATCTCATAAACAGCCATGATCCCAGCCACATAGGTGTCAGCCGTGNTTCACGAGAGCAATTCGCNGAGATCGTTGGCAGCGANATGGCCGCACGCTTTATTGTCAGCCGTGACNTNCGTACCGGATTCCTGGAGAAAAGAAANCCCGAGGAANTCAGTGCCTTCAACCACGTGGCGCGGGTCGCCTACGACATTATCGCTGAAGCATTCTCGAATAGGGTCGTTGTGCCGGACGTCACTACGACCGACGATCTGAATTGGTGGATCCGCCAGCGTTACCGCGATCTGGGACTCGAAACCAGCGACCATCCAACGATCACGATCCAACGAAGCCGACTCGAGCGTCCTAAGTATGAAGAGGATGACGAGCACTTCACCATTGAGGTGCCACCTCGCAATGGTTACAACATGATCATTAGGCGTGGGGACATGATCAGCGTGGATACCGGAATCAACTATTTCGGCGTTGGAACGGACACACAGCAAGTCGCCTATGTGCTGAAGGAAGGCGAGACGGATGCACCCGAAGGATTACAAGTAGCACTCAACAACACCAATCGTCTTCAAATACACTTTGCTAACGCTTTCGCGGCCGGCAAACCATCGAATGACATTGTCAACGATGCTCTTGAGGCTGCCTGGGACGACGGCTTGCGACCATCGATCTACTCGCATCCGCTGCCGTATTATCTTCGGCGATACAGCTTGAATGGGGGGTTTATCAAGATGCGCTATGGGGCCGGACCTGGCCTGGGGGGTGGCGAGCTGGTTGAACCGGCGCCATTGCTACCACCGGGAGGATATCCGGTCTACGCCAACACGACATACGCCATGGAGTTGCACACGTGGACATCTGTCCCGGAATGGGGTGGCCAGGATGTCCGCATTACACTGGAGCAAAATGTAGCCATGACCGAGGACCGGCTTGTTTTTCTCGGCGGCCGCCAGGTCGAGTGGTACATCATTAAGTAATGCCGGAAGAGAACGCCATTCCGGATACGCTGGAAATGCCATCCAAGACAGCGAAATTGGGGGTCGGCACCATAGGAGTGTTGCTTGTCTTCGCAGCTGTAGTGCAATACAACGATCCTGATCCTTATGCTTGGTTGGTGCTTTACCTTGCCGCAGCGGGTGTCTCTTTC
>PBML01000017.1 GCA_002722645.1 Acidobacteriota bacterium | reverse complement strand
AAGCAGCTGCGCCGGCTGGTGCCATCGATCCAGCATCTGTCACCGATCCTGGAACCATCAGCGGCACCGTCAACTTCGGTGGGGCCACTCCGGAAGGGCAACTCCTACAGATGGCTGCCGACCCTTACTGCCTCACCTCACATGCCGGTGCCGAGGTCATGGCGCAACGCGTCGTCGTCAACGACAACGGCACCCTGCGCAATGTATTTGTTTATGTCACAGAAGGCCTCGACCAAACCTTCATTGCATCGGGCAGCTCGATTGAGATAAGCCAAGAGGGGTGCATGTACGTACCCCACGTGATTGGCGTACAGGCNAATCAAGCGNTCACCATCNTNAATAACGACGACACCCTACACAACATCAACGNGCAACCGAGTGGGACTGGCAACAATCCGTTCAACTTTGCCCAGCCAATCAAGGGCATGTCGACAGCGGTCACATTTCCATCGGCCGAGATAATCCCGGTNAAGTGTGATGTGCATCCCTGGATGCAGGCCTATATCCGCGTTACTAACCATCCATACTTTGCTGTCAGCAGTGAAGACGGAAGCTTCACAATCAACAACCTGCCCGCCGGTGACTACGTCATCGCTGCCTGGCACGAGTCCTTGGGCGAGCAGACACAGAACGTCACGGTCGGCGCGAACGCAACCGCAGAGATTTCGTTCGACTTCGGCAACTAACACGCGGCTGGTCTTGTTCACCCCGGGGCGCCTGATGGCCCTCGGGGTGAATCTCTTTCCACCCCATTAGGTAATTTGGGGCCCGCCGGAGAGGAAACGACGATGGGCGAAATAGCCGCATACAACGCGTGGCTACACCGCTATGCGATCNTNACGTCTTCCTGCACGTTCCTCTTGGTGATTTCCGGCGGCCTCGTGACTAGCACCGGGTCTGGACTTGCAGTCCCGGACTGGCCATTGTCGTACGGGATGTTTTTCCCGCCAATGGTCGGTGGCATTCTCTACGAACACGGTCACCGAATGGTCGCGGGTACCGTTGGCATCATGACCATGCTTCTATCCCTCTGGGTGTGGCGCAGCGAACCGCGGCGGTGGGTGCGCCGTCTTGCGGGAGCTGCTGTTCTTGCAATCCTAATACAGGCGGGCCTTGGCGGCTTGACGGTTATTTTTCTTCTGCCCACAGCGGTTTCGGTGACTCACGCCGGGCTGGCAGTGGGCTTCTTTTCGATTACATGCGCCCTAGCGTTGGTAACTTCACCTTCGTGGCTCGGCAATGTCGATCAGGAACACCCCGCAGCTTCCACAGGGTCAGTTTCGCTACCACGGTTGGCGGCAACCACAACCCTGGTGATTTACGCGCAGATTCTGATAGGCGCTATGGTGCGTCACACCGGCTCAGGTCTCGCCTGNCCCGATTTTCCACTCTGCCACGGGCAGGTCATCCCCCCCATTGACTCAATCGGTGTTGCCCTGCAACTCATGCACCGACTCGGAGCAATCACCGTCGCCTTCATGGTGATCTGGGTGTACCGACTCGTCTTGAGCGGCTACGCGACAATATCTGCGCTCGTGGTTCCTGCCACAATTGCTCTGACTCTAGTCGCTATACAACTTTTACTCGGTGCACTCACCGTATGGAACACACTCGCAGTTGAACCGACGACTGCTCACGTGGGTGGTGGCGCTCTATTGCTGATCACCATGCTCACACTCACATTGCGTGCCTACCAGAAGTATCTCTGCAATCCAGCCACTACGGCAGGTACCAAGCAAGAGGCGGTGGCGTGAACAAACCAGCCGCCAAGAGCGCCTCGATGCCCGCAGATTATCTGGAACTCACCAAACCGCGCCTAACTTCTTTAGTTATTGCTACGGCAATGGTCGGCTTCTTGCTTGGATCGTCAAGCGAAATCGACTGGGTTACCGGGGCATTCATGATCATCGGCATGATTGCAATCGTGGGTGGCGGCAACGCCCTAAACCAATACTGGGAAAGCGACGTCGATGCCCTTATGGACCGTACCCGGAACCGGCCACTGCCGACCGGCCGGTTAACATCAACACAGGCGATGATCTTCGGAATGGTCCTCTCGCTCGTGGGGCTTGTGCTTCTTGTGTTCGCAGTGGCACCAATTTCTGGCGCTCTGGCCTTCGGCGGNTGGACGACTTATGTATTGGTTTACACACCGCTAAAGCAACGAACAGCAGCCTCCACCCTAATCGGGGCAGTGCCGGGAGCTGTGCCTCCACTTGTGGGATGGGCAGCGGCCCGCGGAACCCTTGAGCCTGCCATATGGTCAGTGTTCGCTATCATCTTCGTTTGGCAAATCCCGCATTTCTTCGCCATCTCTCGTCACTACCGCGATGATTACAAACGCGGAGGCTTTCCAATGATTGGGGTGTACGATACTGACGGAGNANTCACCGGACAGCTCACCGTTGCCTATTCACTTCTACTGGTCCCGGTCGCGGTACTACCGGCAATATTGGGGTTGGCCGGTGCCAGTTACTTCTACGGCAGCCTAGCGCTAGGTACTGGATTCTTAGCGGTGACCGTCTGGTCCCTGCGAACTCTTGGTGCCGGCCACGAGCGCTGGGTGTTCCTCGGCTCCCTGGTTTATCTCACCGTGTTAATGGCCATGCTGGTCATCGACCGATTGCCCAAGGTTTAACGGTGCTCAATGGCGTTTACTCACTACCAGCTGTTAACGCCACCCTGAACGCGCTCAGCACCGTTTTCTTAGTAGCTGGCTATATCATGATCCGGCAAAGGCGGCCCGGCGTGCATAAGGTCTGCATGTTGGGCGCATTCGGCTGTTCAATGCTGTTCCTGACTTCATACCTGGTCTACCACTACTACGTTGGGTCTATGCCATTTCCCGGCAGTGGCCTGATACGGCCACTGTACTTCTCCATCTTGATATCTCACGTTACGCTGGCAGTTTTGGTGCCACCGCTAGCGATCATGACTCTATGGCGTGCGTGGAAAGAACGATTCCAGGCTCATGCCCGCCTGGCGAGGTGGACCCTCCCTATCTGGCTATACGTATCAGTAACCGGCGTGGTCATTTACCTCATGCTCTACCAGCTGTATTGAGCACAGAATTCGGCCAGANACAGCGTTCCTGTTCNCAACGGAATTGGTGTCAAATCAATGCTCTGTCTAAACAACCAATCGTGCCGGCATCCCGCGAGGCGCGTGAGATAAAGTGCGCACCGTATACACAATTTATTTGGAAGGAATGAGTGGGACATACAAAATCTAGANCATGGAAAACGTTTAGCTGACAACAATTCCATCTTCAACGACAACCCGCCCAGCCTTAATCACCACCGCAGGCTGCTGCATGCCGAACTTGTACGGCAGTTCCGCATAATCATCGACAGCATAGATTTGGAGGTCCGCCTGCTTGCCAACTTCCAGCGTTCCGATTCGATCACCACGGCCAACAGCGTAGGCAGCATTGCGTGTTGCAGCCACTAATGCTGCAGCCGGGCTCATGCGCATCTGGAGGCAAGCGAGCGCCACAACGATACCCATCGAGTCCACTGGCGAGGTGCCAGGGTTNAAGTCAGTCGCCAACGCAAGTGGAACACCGGCCGACTGCAGNCTTGCCGCCGGCGCCTGGCGGCGCGAGCCGACATAAAGCGGNACTGTTGGAAGCATGACACCAATGACACCAGCCTTAGCCATCGCCGCCATGCCATCTACCGATACGAAGTCCAAGTGGTCGGCAGAGTTGGCTCCAAGTTCCGCCGCTAGCGTCGCACCCCCACTGTCGGAAAGCTGATCAGCATGAAGTTTTATGCCCAGCCCCGCCGCGCAACCCTTCTCGAATAACCGGCGGCACTCCCGNGANGTGAAAGCNCCAATNTCACANAAAGCNTCGACGAAGACCGCGCGGTCGGCCAACGTTTCGATCATCTCTTCAACCAACTCCACGTACCCATCTCGATTTTCACTGTATTCGCCCGGTAGGGCGTGGGCGCCCAGCAGCGTCGGGATGACATCCCAAGGACCGATGCCATCGAGCCGCCCAGCGACACGCAGGATCTTCGCCTCGTCAGCTAAACTCAGACCGTAACCACTCTTAGCTTCGACGGTCGTTGTACCCGAACAGAGCATCCGGTTTAAACGACCCTGACAATCCTTGGTGAGCTCTTCTTCGGATGCCACTCGGGTCCTTGCTACGGTGTTATGAATGCCTCCACCAGAAGCTAGGATTTGCTGATAGCTTGCACCAGCTATGCGTTGGACAAACTCCGTTGTTCGCCAACCAGCGAATATCAAATGAGTATGGCAATCGATGAAACCTGGCAGGACAACACCACCACCCGCATCAACGCGCACCGCGTCAGGCGCAACTCGAATCGTTGCTGGCAAACGGTTCGCTGGTCCAACATAGATCAAATCTTTTCCTCGCACCGCGATGGCTGCATCGAGAAGATCACCAACTTGCTCCTGAACTTCTCCAATTGCCGGGCCTCCCCCACCGGCTGCCATCGTCAGGCAAGTACGAATTCCGGTCACGACAAGCGTCGCCTGCGGCTTCTCGCCCGAGGCGTATTCCAGTCGGTCTTCCATCAACAACTCTCTAGATCCACCGATGGAAGTTTTACGCCATGTCGCACCGCTGTATCAATCGCCTCGACGTAACCAGCGTCGGCATGGCGTGCCACGCCCATGCCGGGGTCAACGGTGAGCACCCGATCAAGTCTCTCGGCACGAGTATCAGTGCCATCCGCAACGATCACCATGCCAGCGTGCAGCGAGTAACCCATACCGACACCCCCACCATGATGAAACGAAACCCAGGATGCCCCGGAAATTGCATTCATCCCGAAGTTTAGCAATGGCCAATCTGCAACCGCGTCGGACCCGTCACGCATCGCCTCGGTCTCCCGATTCGGGGAAGCGACTGAGCCACAATCAAGATGGTCACGCCCGATGGCAATGGGTGCGCTCACCTTCCCGTCAGCGACAAGGCGGTTCATGGCAGCACCAAAGACCGCTCGATCTCCGTAGCCGAGCCAGCAAATACGCGAAGGCAGTCCGAGTTGAGGTACACGCTCGCGCGCTAAACACACCCAACGTTGCAATACTGGGTCGTCAGGAAACACGCGGAGCAGCTCGTTGTCCAATACTTCCAAGTCAGCGGGGTCGCCCGACAAACAAGCCCAACGAAAGGGCCCCTTGCCTTCGCAAAATAGCGGCCGGATGTAGGCCGGCACGAATCCTGGGTAGAGAAATTGGCCGTCGTCATCACGAACTGTGAGCCCACCAGCCTCAGCCTGGCCACGCAGATTATTGCCATAATCGAAGCAAATTGCCCCTTGCGCCTGCAAGTCGAGAATTGATTGAGTGTGACGCATGATGGTCTCGATGCTGCGCCGTTTGTACTCGTCCGGATTGTCGTTTCGCATGGTGTCGAGCTCACCAAGATCACCTTCCGGCACATAGTCGAGCAGATCGTGTGCAGAAGTTTGATCGGTCACCACATCCGGAATCACGCCCCGTTTCGCGAGCGCAGCGAACACCTCAGCGGCGTTGCCAACGAGACCAACCGAGAGACCTTTACCAACACTTCTAGCCTTATCAATCCACTTTAGCGCCTCATCGAGGTTGGTACTCATCCGGTCGCAATAGCCTTCTTTAACCTTTCGGGCAATGCGGTCCGCGCGGACCTCGACGATCAAGATCGCTGCATTGTTCATCGACCCGGCAAGCGGCTGGGCACCGCTCATTCCACCCATCCCAGCAGTAAGGATAAAGCGGCCTGCAAGACTGTCGGCATCGAATTCTTGACGGGCCAACGACGCCAACGTCTCATAGGTCCCCTGGAGAATCCCTTGCGTGCCAATGTAGATCCAAGAGCCAGCGGTCATCTGTCCGTACATCATCAAGCCCAGTGCGTCGAGGCGGTCGAATTCATCCTGCGTTGCCCACTGCGGCACCAGGTTTGAGTTGGCGATGATCACACGCGGCGCTTCAGGGAATGTTCGCGACACATATACGGGTTTACCCGATTGCACACACAATGTTTCGTCAGGAGCGAGCGATTCAAGTGCCGTGACAAGCTGCCGATAACAGCGCCAGTTCCGTGCCGCTCTGCCACTACCTCCATAGACGACAAGATTCTTCCAGTCGAGGGCTACTGCGGGGTCGAGGTTGTTCATCAGCATCCGCTTTGCCGCCTCGGCGTCCCAGGTAGCACAACTTCGGTCGACGCCATGCGGCGCAGAGATCGGCTGCGTTGGCCGTTCATCCTCAAACATTGGTCGATTCGTTATCTTCGGGGAGTCTTCTGCTATCAATCTCGTTTTCGCTTCCCGCCGAACTTTGTTTACTTCAGCCTTTGATCACACCAACGGGCTTGAGTCGAAACACCTTGTCCGAAACGCCGGCACCCGCCATCACATTGACAACATCCGCAACGTTCTTGTAAGCGTAAGGCATCTCCTCCGCCACTGTACGCCTACTGGCGGCACGAACAGTGACGCCACGTTCCGCCATTTCACCGAAAAGATCACGGCCTCGGCTCTCGCGTTTTGCCTGCGCGCGGCTCATGACACGCCCGGCACCATGACAGGTCGAACCGAAAGTGTGCTGCAAAGCACCCGGTGCCCCTGTTAGAACATATGAGAAACGACCCATGTCTCCCGGAACCAACACCGGTTGTCCGACTGCACGCAGACTTGTGGGAATCCTCAAATCTCCAGCCGGGAAAGCTCGGGTAGCACCCTTGCGGTGGACACACAAGGTTCGCAGTTGGCCGTCAACGGTATGTTCCTCAAATTTGGCAACGTTGTGACACACATCGTAGATCAGCACCATACCAAGATCTTTAGGGCCAATGCTAAAGGTCTCCATAAAGCATTGCCGAGCGAGGTGCGTTATCGCCTGGCGATTGGCCCAGGCATAGTTCGCCGCGCAGGCCATAGCTCTAAGGTAGGCAGTTCCTTCATTGGACTCGATAGGAGCACAGCATAGCTGTCGGTCTGGAAGTTCGATGCCGTACTTGATAACCGCACGGTTCATCACTGACAGGTAGTCATCACAAACCTGGTATCCGAGACCTCGCGAGCCACAGTGGATAAGAACGCACACCGTTCCTTTATCGACCCCTAGGGTGGCAGCCGAGCGGGAGTCGAAGATACGATCAGCAATACCGACCTCAAGAAAGTGGTTGCCGGAACCAAGTGTCCCGAGTTGACGGCGACCTCTCTCGATTGCGCGGTCCGACACATGGCTAGGGTCAGCATCGACCAAGCAACCGTTNTCCTCGGTATGCTTTAAGTCTTCCTCNCTACCCATCCCGCAGTCACGAACAACGTATTCAGCCCCTTCCGATAGCAGCTTGTNCATCTCGTCAACTGATAACGACTTAATCGCATTGGACGAGCCAATACCGGCCGGCACAGCCTCAAACAANGCATCCATAAGCCGTGGGACGTGTCCTAGGATGTCTTCTTTNCTTAATTCGGTACGCAGAACGCGAACCCCGCAGTTGATGTCATAACCAACACCCCCCGGTGATATGACGCCTCCCTTGGCTGGGTCGGTCGCAGCCACGCCGCCTATCGGAAACCCGTATCCCCAGTGAATGTCGGGCATGGCAAGAGATGCGCCAACGATTCCCGGCAGATAGGCAACGTTGGCAACCTGTTCGAGACTCTTGTCGGTCTTGATATCACGAATCATCCGCTCACTGGCAAAGATCCGGCCTGGAACNCGCATCCCCGAGGATGGGGGAATCTCCCAGCAGTACTCGNCAATCTGGTGTAGCCGAACGGATCGCCGCCTAGACATCGACAACCACCGTAGTCCGCCACAAACCATGTTCGCGAACGATCTTGAGCCCATGATAGGTAATAGCCTTGATTTCCGAGTGCAGCGTATGTCGGGCAGGATCAATAGGTTCCCCATGCAAGGTTCCCTTGACCACCTCNCCCTTGAGCACTACGTCCGTTGCCGCTGCTGTTAGCCAGAGACCGGATTCCAGCTGCATATATGTTTCCTGCAACCACCGCACNAGCTGTTCTTCTGGATCGGTCCCGCGAACTTCCAAGATGCGTTCCTCANCCCAAAGCACAGCAGTTCTCTCGTAGCAAANNTCGCTCAANGCAAGGACAGCTTCCGCGAACAAAGACGGCATTGAGTCGGCCCAGAGATCGAACCCAAGGTCTGCAGTGTGATCAATTTCCCGGTAGCCTGACGCTGTCACCGTGCGGCGTCAGCGCCCAGCTCAACTTGCACAGCCAGCCGGTAAACGGTTATACCGGAATGGAATGCTTCTTCCACCGGCATGTCTCGCAATGGTTCGAAGTATCCGCCCAACAACCGGTCCCACTTGTTCAAGACACCGTCTCCCCCGCCGCCTGGACTGCGGTCTTGATAGAGAACGCCAACATGATCTTCGATCGAAAGAAGGTCTCCGACCTGCACCTCATCGAAGGTTACTGGGCGAACAGGGTCACCCGTGTAGTAGTAAATACCATCGTCCGCAAGGAACATTTCCTCGACCACGGCCGTACCCCATTCCCCCAGCTCCTCCCATCCAAAGAACTGCATGTCAGCTGCACCGAGGACACGCTTGGTGGCGATCCAAAAGTCGAGGATCGTTCCTCCAATAAAACGGGNAGCAGGATGGTCAGAGGCANGCAGGTCGTTACTNACCGGAACATAAGGCAACCCAGCGTACCCCTGTATGACACCGAGAGCATCGTCACTCGCCCGTACGGTCACCCGATGAGGTTGTTCGGTAATCATCNTGGTGTGAACCCCCTCTAGTCCGGGAGATGAAGCTTTATCGAGCACCCTGTCACGGACGTCACGGACANCAGCCTGNGCCTTAAAGCGCATNGTCCCAACGNCAACGCGTGGGAAATCGTCGCCTGTCGGCATCGTATCGGCAGCGTGTTGGTTACGAAAACCCCAAGCCAGCATGAACGTTTCTCNATAGCGAATCTCGCCCGGGNCAAAGTCACTCTTGAAGTTTTCGTTGTCGAACCCATACACAGGTTCAACTTTGAACCAAAGAATTTCTAGGGAATTCCACCACGTGCTCCACGATTCCACGTCGACAACCTCGGTGCCCGATTCCCCGAACCGCATACGATCAACCGGCCCAAAAAACCGCCTGCGTCCATGCAGTGTCGTCTCCACGACGGCGTAAAGGTTTACCGGTTCCCCAGCTAAGACCTCTTTCGGGGATATGGAGGCCATATCGTCCCCTAGGCGAGACGACACAACCCAGACACGTTCCATCTTGGGGGTGCTCCAACGTTGCAACAGCGGTATGCCGAACCAGATCGTCAGCGCGGCNGCGGNCACCGTCGACCCGATGAGCAGAAGGCGAAAGGCCTCGCGGTTCAAGGCGCCCCAGGCTCACCCNACACAACTGGCTNGAACACCATCTTGGCGTGCTTAATATGAGTCGCGGCCATCGTACTAGGGAGTAAGTAAACGGAGTCTTCCGTTTGAAACGGCTTCGGCAAAAAGCACCCCTGCCAGCTGANCGACGCCAGCAACGCGNTTTNCATCGATGCGAGACGACAAAACACTAGCCGNGACAGAGCCAGCAGCATCGCTGGTCTCAGCNGGCGGCATCAACGCCACATCCCCAATCAGACGCTGTGCCACGGCGCGGGCGACATTAATAGGGATAGCGAAGCCNACCCCTGAGAAGCTGCCATGGCCACGCGGGCCATCCGTTCCAGAGATGATGGCTGTATTGATGCCAATAACTTCGCCACGCAGGCTGACGAGAGGACCACCCGAGTTGCCTTGGTTAATCGGTGCGTCAGTGACNATGAAGTCTTCATAGCGGGCAATGCCGAATCCGCTGCGGTGCAAGCCACTTACAATGCCGCTGGTTGCCGTTGCCGCTAGGCCAAATGGAGCCCCGACCGCAACAACGAACTCACCTACCCTCATTTGGTCGGAATCGCCTAAAGCTGCAGCCTTTAACCCCCCGGGTTTAACCTTAATTACGGCAAGATCGGTAGCCCCATCAACGCCATATACTTCAGCGTCAAGCTCCGAGCCATCAGTGAAACTCACAAGAACCGTCCGAGCATCCTCGACCACATGGGCGTTGGTGAGGATGTAACCCGCTTCATGGACAACTACCCCAGAGCCACTGCGACGAGTCTCGGGAACCATCAAAAGGACAACCGTCGGCCCAACATGCTCTAGCACTCGCGAAATCGTTTCTTCTGGCAAGCCGGCGTCTAGACCAACGGGACGCGGCCCGCCGAGTTCAAGCATCATTCCGGCCGTCGACTCCGGTCGCCAATATACGGCGCCGAAGATAGAGACGAGAATCATCGCCACGATCAGCGCCACGACCAAAAGAGCGGCCCTCNTTCTCCCCCGGTGGGAGCTCGCGNCTAGCTCAGGGCTCGAAAAAGGATCCATGGAACCAGCTCCAGCTCTTCATGGGGAAGCGGTACGACNCGGCGCACGTTCGTTAAACCCGATCTTAGCATNGGGGTCCCATCCAACAGGATGCCAAAAATNTCACTGGGGGTGCACTCCTGACAGGATCCACAAAAGAACTCCGCAGGGGGACGGACAAGTACCTGGCTAGCTGACTGGAGCTGCCTGGTATTCCCGAATGAGAGCCACGGGTGCTTCATCACGTTTCATCGCCCGGATACCTTCGACCGCAGCAATAGCACCCGCAATATTAGTGATGCACGGCACTCCGTGATCAAGTGCAGTGGCGCGAATCGNTTTTTCGTCGAAACGAGACTCAGCCCCGAGCGGTGTGTTAATGATGATCTGGACTTCGCCGTTGACAATGTAATCGGCGATANTCGGCCGCCCCTCATTGACCTTATAGACCAGCTCGGCTTCGACTCCNTTTTTAGCCAGGAAAGCCTGCGTACCGCTAGTTGCCAGCAGGCGGAAACCGGATTCGCTCAAGCTCGCAGCAATCGGCACAGCAGCCGGCTTGTCGCCATCCTGTACAGAAATAAAGGCGGTACCCTCAGAAGGAAGTGGCATTCCGGCGCCAGCGCATGCCTTGGCGAATGCAACACCGAAGGTTGAAGCAACACCCATAACCTCACCGGTCGAACGCATCTCCGGACTCAGGAGCGGATCGTATCCTGGGAACCTATCGAAGGGAAACACCGGTGCCTTCACAAACACCGAGTGCACCTGTGGGTCCTCGGTGAGACCGAGTTCAGGTAGCGTCGAACCAAGTAGCAGCCGTGTAGCAATCCCCGCCAGCGGCACACCAGTTGCTTTGGCGACGAACGGCACCGTTCGGCTCGCACGGGGATTAACCTCAAGGACGAAAACCTCGTCGTCGACGACCGCAAACTGAATGTTCATCAGACCAACGACACCGAGGTCGACTGCCAACCTCTTAGTCCAATCTCGAATCGTCACCAGCGCAGCTTCAGCAACACCGATCGGCGGCAACACACAAGCTGAATCGCCTGAATGCACACCAGCCTCTTCGATATGCTGCAAGATGCCGCCTATGACCACGTTCTCCCCATCGCACAAGGCATCAACGTCTATTTCTTGGGCGGACTCGAGAAACTTGTCGATCAGGACAGGGTGGTGCGGAGACGCTTGAACCGCTTCTTCGATGTAGCCGCGCAGGCTATCTGACTCGTACACGATCGCCATACCTCGGCCTCCGAGTACGTATGACGGGCGAACGAGAACCGGATAGCCCAATTCTTCCGCAACCTCTATCGCTCCAGCCAGATCGGTTGCAGTGCCAAAAGGTGGCTGTCGTATGTCACGTTGTCGCAAAAAAGCACTGAATCGTTCACGATTTTCGGCCAAGTCAATGGCCTCTGGCGGAGTCCCTAGAATTCTTACACCAGCACGATGCAGAGCTAGGGCAATTTTTAAGGGAGTCTGCCCCCCAAACTGCAAGATGGCCCCTACCGGTTGTTCACGCTCGACAATCGCAAGGACTTCCTCAAGGGCCACAGGTTCAAAATAGAGTCGGTCGGCGGTGTCATAGTCGGTAGAAACAGTCTCTGGGTTGCAGTTAACCATGATGCTTTCATAGCCGGCGTCACGAGCGGCGAAAGCCGCATGGCAGCAGCAATAGTCGAATTCGATACCCTGGCCTATGCGGTTAGGACCACCGCCAAGCACCAAAACCTTGGGAGTCGAGGTCGGTCGTGCTTCGTCGGCACCTTCACCGCTCTCGATAACACTTCCGTCAGGTCGAACCTTCAGGCCCCCTGCATCGAAAGTCGAATACATGTAGGGCGTATGGGCAACGAACTCTGCAGCGCACGTATCGACACGCCGAAACGTCGGACGTATACCAAACCGCTCGCGGCGAGCTCGCACCAAATCAGCGTCGCTCCCAGTAAATTCAGCCAGCTGAGCATCACTGTAGCCGGCCCGCTTGGCAGCACGCAGGCTCTCGGCATCGAGGTCAGCGAGTGACTGTGAACGCAGCGCACGCTCATGATGAAACAAAGTCTCGAACTGACCAACAAACCACGGGTCGTAACCAGTCAAAAGAGCCATCTCGGCAGCTTGCAGACCAGCAGCGAATCCTTCCCATAAATCGTCGAGCCGATCCCACCTTGGCCGGCGTAAACGCTCCCGAATGGCCGCAAGCTGAGGGTCTGTTCCCGTTAAAGGCAGCGGAGAAGGAGAAGCATCGATTTTCGACGACTGCCTCCTCCACGACGTTGGCTCTCCCCAACCTGCAAGGCCCGTTTCCAGCGAGCGAAACGCCTTTTGGACCGCCTCCCTGAATGTCCGGCCCATCGCCATCGCCTCACCCACAGACCGCATCTGAGTATTCAACGTCGGGTCAGTCCCGGGAAACTTTTCAAAGGTAAAGCGCGGTATTTTGACGACAACGTAGTCAATCGTCGGCTCAAACGACGCTGGAGTCTCTCGGGTAATGTCGTTGGGAATCTCATCAAGCGTGTAACCAACCGCCAGTTTGGCAGCGATCTTGGCGATGGGAAAACCGGTCGCCTTAGAGGCAAGCGCAGAAGAACGAGAGACGCGTGGATTCATCTCAATAACAACCATGCGTCCATCCACTGGGTTGACGGCAAACTGTATATTGCTGCCGCCCGTTTCGACGCCGACGATAGAAATCACCTTGCGGGCCCAATCACGCATATGCTGATACTCGCGATCGGATAACGTCATTGCCGGTGCAACGGTAATTGAATCGCCAGTGTGCACCCCCATCGCATCAAGGTTCTCGATCGAGCAAACAACGACGAAGTTGTCAGCTTGATCCCGCATCACCTCAAGTTCGAATTCCTTCCATCCGAGCACCGACTCCTCTACCTGAACCGCGCCGACGGGTGAGGCACGCAGACCAGCTTCAACGATCCGCTTAAACTCTTCAATGTTGTAGGCTATCCCCGCTCCTTTTCCACCAAGAGTGAATGACGCGCGTACGATCGTCGGATAGCCAATCGAGCGCACCAAATCCAAGGCTTCCTCAAGATTATGTGCGTAGCCCGCATGCGGAACAGGCAGACCAGCATTCGTCATGGCCTCTCGAAATTTCTGCCTGTCTTCGGCAATCTCAACAGCTTGGCGTGTGGCACCGATTAACTCGACTTCGTAGCGTTCAAGGATGCCACGCGCATCGAGTTCGACCGCCAAGTTCAACGCTGTCTGCCCCCCTACAGTTGGCAGAAGGGCGCACGGTCGCTCTGCGGCAATGACCTTTTCGAGGACCTCAGGAACCAACGGTTCAATATAGGCATCCGGGGCTACCTCTGGGTCGGTCATTATCGTCGCCGGGTTGGAATTAACCAGGACAACGCGATAACCCTCCTGGCGCAATGCCTTAATCGCCTGTGTGCCAGAATAGTCAAACTCGCAGGCTTGTCCGATAACAATCGGGCCCGAACCAATGACCAAAATGCTCTCAATGTCAGTACGTTTGGGCATAGGCTACCCGCCGGAAAACCCCTGCATTGCCTAATTTAGAGGCGCTTTGGCCACAGTAACAATGGCCTGTTGGGGGGTCAAACTTGCCACTGCTCATCCCCCACTCAGCCGCATCCAATCAACTCTTACAACGGGTCGGTCAATTCAGGTAGCGTTTTCGCCTATCATCGCGATATTCTTTGGTATCTATCCGGCCAGCCCGGCAGCGCGGCTCGACCTTATTAGATGTTTTACGATACGAATAGACTTTGAATTCGCTGAGCCCTCCCCTTAGTTTGCTAGGTAAAACTTCGCTCGCTCCCAATCCTCGCTCCCGAGGAGGTTGTAAATTCATGCACAGGCACATTCACCTACCGTCTCTCCAAAGTTCTTCGAACTATCAGTTGTTTGTCAGAACTATGGCCTTTTTGATCTTCATGACACCAGCATTGGTGTTCGCCATGCCGAGCAAGGAGCCNCCTCCAAGNGGCGTCGTCGTACCTACNTCGGGTCTCGTCAACGCTGCATTGATCGCCGGTATGGGCNCACAAAACACGATGTTGCGCGACGCTGTATCGCGTGACAGNGAGGTCATTAANAANCTCGTCTACNNCAGCGACCAAGNTCAAGNCGAACGTGGGNCCCGGGAATCCTATGAGCTGTCGCTACTTGATGCCGTTGAGATNGCGCTTCGTAACAACTTGAACGTCCAGGTCTCAAGATATGGTCCNGAGAGTTCATTTCATGGCATCAACTCTGCNCGTGGAGCATTCGACGCAACAATGNCTTTTCAAATTCCTTCGGGNTTTTCTCGTGGTTCGTCGCCATCAAANAACCANATCCAGGGTGGTGACATCGTCACCTCGCAAAACCTCAGTGGTGGTTTCACTTGGTCGGAGAACCTCCAGTGGGGTACGAACTACAGCCTCGGATGGAACCANTCGNGGAACTCGACTGATAATGANCTTCAGACGTTCAATCCCACNCTAAGCGCAAGGTTCAACGGCAGNATNAGCCAGCCGCTGNTGCGGAACCGGGGAGACGTCAACCGGACCAGTATCANAGTCGCGNTGAACAGCTATGACTCAAGCCTAGAGAGTTTCCGCAGNCAGGTGCAAAACNTTCTGTTTCAAACCATCCAGGCNTATTGGAATTTGCGAGCTCAATCGGAAACAGTGANTGTGCGTCAAAACGCACTTGATGAAGCCCAACAGCAGTACGCNCGCAACCAGATCCAGGTCGAAATCGGCACTCTCGCACCCATNGAAACTGTACAGGCTCAAACATCCGCNGCGAGCGCTGAACTCAGCCTNATCCAGGCNTTAAACGCNCTCGAGAACGCCCAGGACCAATTAAAGGAGCTGTTGAATTTCGATGTCATCGTCGATGATCCGTTCGCCTACNATCTCGTTCCGACCGAGGAACCCGAAGAGAATATCGCTCCGATCGACGTTGAAGAGGCTNTTCGTATCGCGCTAGAGAATGACCCCTCATTGGCGCAGCAGCGCCTAAGTCTGCGCAGTGCAGAGCTCAATCTAGCCCGCGCCAGGAACCAGCTCCTACCTAACCTGAGCCTTAACGCCAGTTTCAACATGCAGGGCCGNGCCGGGACCCGCCTGCTTAATGCCTNTGGNGGTGGCGAAATCGAGACGNTCNNGACCGGCATCGGAACCGCCCTCGGGCAGATTTTNTCAGGTGATTTCAACACTTGGTCCGTCAGCGCGACNTTGANNATGCCGCTNCACAATTACTCAGCCAAAGCAAGCGTGGCAACCAGCCAAATCAATCAGCGCCANCAAATGACGACGTATGCCCAACGACANCANCAACTCCGCTACGTCGTNCGCCAGCAAGTGCGGAACGTNGAGAANCTGGTGCGACAAGTCGCCACTTCNNCGCTAAGCCGNGAACTCTCGCAGCGCCAACTGNAGGCCGAACAGCGNAAGTTNGANGTGGGNACNAGCACAAACTTCAATGTGCTTACGTTTCAGAACGATTTCGCAAATGCGCNACTTTCCGAGCTNCAGGCAATCATTCAACTGCAGANCGGCATTGCCCAGCTAGAGCTGAACAAGGGAACACTCCTGCAAGCTTACGGCGTACAGCTTGGCGACGCNGGTACTGGCGGCGGACGCTAGCAAGTAAGCNGNTCAGCTTCGTTTTGCGATCAAGTNGTCGAGCTCNTCCCGCAAGCGCAGCAGGACCTCNTCATATGTGAAGGCNCCCACGGTTTCTGGGCCNCGCTTCATATTGACATGNGTTGGCCCGCACCAGAGACCNAGGTCGGCATCGTCAGTCTCGCCTGGACCATTCACTCGACATCCCATNACTGCAATCGTNACGGCGTGCTGCGCAGCGTAGCGCGNNACCTCTCGNACCTGTTCAGCAAGCTNTACAAAGTCTTCGTTCTCGACCCTTGAACACGACGGGCAGGAGATGATGTTNAGCGTATCGTNGCCAAAGTTGGGNACTGAGCGAAAACGGCCNGCGCTGATGTCATCAAGNATCTCTTGGCCTATCCGTACNTCCTCGGGCTTTCGCGANTTAGGGAGCGTCAGNGAAACGCGAATCGTATCGCCNATTCCCTNGGTGAGAAGTTGCTCAAAAGCAATCCGTGTNTTTATAGCGCCGTCCGGAAGTAAACCTGCCTCGGTAACACCNAGATGCAAAGGCACGTCGGGTCGCTCGGCAGCGAAGCGNTCGTTNCCTTCGATGACCTTCTTGGGGTCTGANTCCTTCAGGGANACGATGTANCTGCTGAAGCCAACAACGTCCAGGTAACNACAGTGCTNNACNGCGGACNCCACCATGGCACCGACCGAATCTTCGCCAAACTTCTCGGCNAGCTCCGGATCGACTGAGCCACAATTGATACCGATGCGAACCGCGCAGTCGTNCTCACCAGCGATGTCGGCGATAAAGCGTGCCTTCTCGGCAGGACTCTTGGACTTTTCATGATGGTAAAGATGGCCGGGGTTGTAGCGTAGCTTNGCGACAAACGGGGCAACCTCGGTTGCGAGNCGGTAGCTCTCTTGCAGGTCAATGCAGATATTCGCTGNGGTANGCTGGGCAATCTCAGCAACAGCTTTGGCGTCTTTCTTTGAATCGACTGCTAAGCGAACAACTCCAGCCCCNGCCTGATGGAGNGCATTTNCCTGCTCAACTGTGGCATCTACGTCNTGCGTNTGTGTNGCGCACATCGACTGGACAACGATGGCGCTNCCAGCACCCACGGTCACCGAACCGATAGCGACGGCGCGNGTCCGATTACGTTCAGCCATGGTGGGTAAATCNCTCAANGGNTCTTCTTNGGGGTTGTTATCGAAATNAGGGTCNACTCATAANTAATATGCNACTCGAATCNCTCGACAGGNTGACACTTGCCCCTCACGCCTGCGACCCATCCGNTGNTAGAATTNNTATNCAAGTCGCTATNNTAGGGCTNTTTTCGCTTGGCTTCGTGCCGTCCCNACCCGGTTTCTTGAAGAATGNAACACGTTCGCATTCCAGGCCGNATCTTNNGCNTGAGTNTCGTTCTCGGGGCACTCACGTTACCGGNAGCATCAGTCGCCGACCAACTGCAGATGCGTACCAACCAGAGGGGACGCCNCACCCGNGTNCTNAAGAATNCCANTCNNANCCCCCAGAGCTCGCAACCACANATGTTCGATGCCATGGTCTCGCGGGTGCGAGTCGACGTAATCGTCACGGATCGCGACGGTAATTTCGTCGCCGACCTAGGCCCGGACGAGTTCACCCTCCTGGAAGACGGAAGGAAACAGGAGATCCTCAACCTCCAGCTTGTTGATCTTCCCGCAGGGCGAGTCCACTCGTTGTTCGATGAACATGAACTGGAGGGAGTCGTTTCCGATGAAGCCATCTTCCGCGATCGTGAAACCACGCTGACAGCTATTCAAGCAACCGACAGCACAACAGGCCAAGTCTCTCCTTCAGCGGTGAGCGAGTTAGGCAGCATCATTTTTCTCATTGACGGTCCGAGCCTAAGCCCGCAAGCGAGGGCACGTTTTGGCGACGCCTGGAAAAACTTGCTGAAACAAACCGACAATCCTCAGATCCCTCGTGCCACCTATCTCGTAGACAACGTNGGTCGGCTCCAAGAGCTCGCGCCGCTCGGCTACGACGCCGAAGCAATGCACTCGGCTGCGGCAACGGTGCGCGAGGCTCCGTTTTTCGGAACGTCGATAAACCAGCGNATGTACGAGATCGCTGAAGACCTAATGAATACGGCCTCAGCTCGTGAGTCAATGCGACAGCTCGCCATTGCCAAGGCACGTACGTTCGAAGCTGAGGAGCGTAATCGGACGCTGGCCACGTACCAACTCTTGACCAGCTTTGCCGATGCCCTCTGGGCGCGTCCCGGGCGCACGGCAATGGTGTGGGTCTCGACAGGCATCAAACTTATGCAGGGTGGGCCCTACACCGCAATTTTCGCGCAGGACGTAAACCCCGATAGTGAGGGAATGGCCGGGGCTCGCTTTGACATTGTGTCACCTGATCCGCAGATCAAGGCTGCCCAAGAGACCTTGCACCGGGCCGCCAACGACTCAAATGTCAGCATATACTCGGTTGATCCCTCCTTGTTGCACGAGACTCGCAGAATCGGTGTCGACTCCCAACTCGGCCAGGGGGCGGCTCTTTTAAGCACCCCTGCGGTAGAACAGTCTCTAGACGGGTTGCGTGATTCAATGCGCATAGCATCAGACGAGACTGGAGGCAAAGCGTTCATCCAAGCGACCGATATTCAATCGGTCCTCAAGGATATTGAAACCGATACCAGCCGCTTTTACCTGCTCACCTATGAGCCGCCCTCCCTCGATAGCGACGGTGACTACCACGAGATCCACGTCGAAGTATCTCGCGAAGACACCACTGTGCGAGCTCGGGGTGGCTACACGGATCATGCCCCCAAGGACAGGGTCCGGAGATTGATCGCGGCAGGACTAGCGCTTCCTGGCACGGTGACCGACCTTCCGGTCACGGCCCAGGCGTTTAGCTCACGACGGCTGGATGGAAGCCCGAACGTTCTGCTTGCGGTTGCAGTTGAAGGTTCCGAGATCGGCATGATGCTAACTCCTGACGGCGAGCGCCGTATTTCGCTGGACCTCCACTCGATAGCACTTGAAGGCACACAACAAATCGATGAAGCTCACGAGCAGCTGATTGCGCGTTCGACTGACGAGGGGCATTTTGAAGCCGTAAACGACAAACCAGTCACGCCGAGGCTGGTAGGTTATCTCGCCTACCAGCATGAGTGGACTCTCGGTCCAGCCACCTACACTTTCAACGTCGCCGTCGTTGATAACGTCACCGGTCGGGTCGGAGCGACATCAGTTGAGATCGAGGTCCCGCCATATACGGACGAAGACGAATGGGGGATTAGTGATCCACTGCTCGTCACCGTTGACGATGCTGGCCGGGTACACCCCGTCGTCCTCGGCCGGTTTGTGCCCGGCGACAACGTTGTCGCCCTTGTCGAGGTATACGGTGGACAGCGGCCGATCCTGTCGGGCCAGGTGTTTCTTGAAACTGCCGGTCCAGATAAGGGGAAACAAGGGGCCCGCCTCTTCCCCCTTGCCATGCGCCCCACCGTGGGGGGCGTCCATCGAGGGATGGTTCCTCTACCTGCAGGAATGCCACCGGGACGGTATTTCGTTCAGCTCGTTATAACAGATCCGCCGATTGACGAGCACAAGATCGTGCGATTGCCGATTGAGGTGGTCGCTGCACCGATACGCTGATGTCCTGGCGCCTTTTAACACTACTGCTGGTTTCGGTTCTGTTTACCGCTGCCTGTGACGAAAGCCTCATTGAGATTCCCGATGGCACCAGAATACCCGGTTATCCCACGCTGCCATCTGTTGTATTTCTCACCAACTCACCACTAGCCGCCCTGCCACCTGAAGAAGCCGCAGCCTGGTCCTGGTTGCGGAACAACGAAAACTTCAATGTCCAACAGGTCCAGATGATTGACCTTCCGGACACTAAGTTGCCGCAAAACGCGGTCCTCTGGTGGCACTACGCCTCAGAGGAAGCACTTCCGTCGGTTGCTGTGCGCCCCGGCAACCTGCAGGCCGTCCGTAATCACCTGAGGGCTGGCGGCACCGCTCTATTCAGCCTGATAGCAGCTTCGTACGTTGTTCCTCTCGAAATCGAGCCTGCCCCACCCGATACCGTGTCGATGAATGCGTTCTTTGCGTCGGAATCGGAACTCAGTGGCCTCCAATCGCGTCGCGACCATACTCTACTCGATCCGTTCTGGGGTGTGCTCTTCACCTCGGCGAACAATTCCTCTCCTCCCCGCCCGGCGGTCGCATACACGGGCGATCGATGGCCGGCAACCGGTCACGTCTGGGCGGTGCACAAAACTCAACGTGCTATGGAGACACCACCCAAGGTAGGAATTGAGTATCCATCTACGTTTTTTGGCAGCGGCGGCAGTGTACTGACACTTGGAGCACATTTCTATTTCTCCGACGGTGACAACCACAACAGACCACAACTTGAGCGCCTAGCAGCTGATGCGCTCCACTATCTGGGAACACATGCCGCGTCCAATTCTTCCGGGCCGGGAGTCGTTGTGCCAGTAACGGACACAGACAATGCAACAGGTCCGGACGCTTTCTATGGGGCTTACAATTCGCCGGTCTTCGAGGCTGTACCGATCCCAGCCACGTCCCTGCCGCCAGTCGCCGATACCGAAATTGTGCTCAATATGGTGGAAGGCCGACCATCAGGCCCGGAGATTCCGCGATACCCGGACGCAGAAATGCCGTTCACGCTGGCAACGCCGAAGGCTGTCGCCGTCGGGTCACAGTTGGGCCACGTCGATACCTTCCGGGTCCATCCCCTTCTACTATTGCGCCAGCTCCGTTTCGGCATCGTGCGGCCGGATCGCGGCGTAACCTGGCTCGACGATCCCGAGTCCGGCGACCGTACGTTCACTGTTCGCCCGGAGGGCTCTGAGCTGTTCTACAACGACGGCGAACTCAACATACGTTTATACCTCACAGTCGACCGGCGGTACACGGCACTCGTCGGCCTATTGGTTATACGTAGCCCAGCAGCCGTTGAGATCATCGCAACATGGGAAGCACAACATACAACAGGTTCGGCACAAACAAACACTAAAGTCGATAACACAGAGATCGGCTGGGACGATGGTGCGCAGGCCGTAGTGTGGCGAGACAAGACTGGGTTCACTGTCAAGGCGGGGTTTGGCCGTGAAACCCCGGCCCACATCCTAGGCTTTCAACCCGATAAACATCTCAACGAAACGGGCCTGCTTGCCCCCTTACGAACTCCCGAAGAAAGGGTAGGGGGAACCGGTCCTGCGTCGCCAGATGCCTCCAATGTCGCCTTGCAGGTCCGCGTCGAAACCAAGCCTAACAGCTCTTCGTTGCTTCCAATCGTCTTTGTCGGTGGGCCCGAGACTGACTTAAACGTAGACGCTGCCTTTGAAGAGTTAATCGCAGCGCCAGGGCGCGCCTGGGCGGAGAATGCTGACTACTATCGTGACTTTCTCGGCCGGAGGACAATGAGCTTGCAGGTCCCAGGAAATGGTTTCCAGAAGACCTTCGAGTGGGCAAAGATTGGCATCGAGTCATTACGAACAAAGTTGCCCAACGTTGGCGACGGGATGATCTCAGGTTTCGGATCCCTGGACCCAGCGGACGCTTGGGTAGCGACACCGAACGCCTTTGGTACCGGTACGCTATGGGCTGCGATGGCCGCTGATGCCTACGGGGACCAGGCGCCTGCCGCCGAGACGTTGCGGCTCGCGGCACAGTACCAAGGCATCGATGGTCGGATACCAACCTCGACCAATGCAACTCATCAGGTTATCGCAAACCGGGTTTCGGAGACTGCACTGTTTTTGATCGCCCTCGAGAATCATGTTCGTACCTGGGGTGACGAGACCCTCCTGGAAGAGCTCTGGCCGTCAGCACAACATGCAGTCGCATTCCTTTACGGCATCGATTACGAAAACGATGGGCTGATCAACAGCCTCAGCGAACTCGACCGCTGGAGCAGTGACAACGTGGTGCAAACGACGATCCATCTCGCTGGCCTCTGGGGCGCCGCCCTCGACGCAACCGCACGTCTAGCCGAATTTTTGGGAGAGAGCGACGATGCTGCCCGTGCTCGTGAAGCTTCGGCTCGCGTCCGAGTAATCCTTAACGACGAATTCTGGAACCCTGCCGAGCGGCGTTTTAGCTTTGCTAAGAGGGTTGATGGATCTTTCGTTGGCGAGCGTACCGTGTTACCCGCGGTGCCAATGATTTTCGGACTACTTGATCCCGGCTTCGCGATCCCGGCACTTGACTCGTTTTCTAGCTCCGAGTTCTCTCGGGACTGGGGTGTTGGTTTATTGTCTCACGCACCACCCCCCGAGGTATCCGTCGATGAGACTGTCCTTATTCCCAAGCCACCACCCACAGGCCTGCCGACGGTTGCCGCTGGATTGGTCAGTCCAGTGTTCACTGGCTGGGCCGCTCTTGCTGAATACGGAAACCATCGCCCAGATTCAGGCTTTGCACATGCCTATACCAATCTGCTTCTGCTTGAGCAGGCTAACCCCGGCTACGCTAGCGCAGCATTCGATGAGAATATATTGGCGCCCCAGGGCGGCGTTGCCCACGCCGCCGCTTCACAGGCAATGACCGTTTTGCCGGTGATCTGGGGGATGCTCGGTATACGTCCCGATGCCCTAAACAACTCAGTGAGCATCAGCCCTCACCTGCCAGCTAACTGGAGCAGGGTAAATGTAGACCGAGTCCGGGTCGGCGATAGGGAGTTCCGTTTACAAGTGCGGAAGACTGCGGATCGGGTTCAATTTCAAGTTGACCGCTGGCGAGGTAACCGCGACACAGAATTACGGTTGAGCACTCACGTCCCGATCGACGTCGACATCTCTCTCGACGCTAACGTTATTGGCGCCGAGATCATCGAAGAACTCATCATCGAGCAACACCCACCCGACCGGCTAGCAACTGTCGTTATCAGGCCCACAGCCGATCTTTCGACAGTCACGTTTGTCCACGAACCCTTCCCGCGTCTGATCTCACCAATTCCCGACCGGCTAACCGAGGCTCGTTCTTACCTGCAGCAGGGAGCATCCTCTAGTCGTCTCCGAGTAATCCGAACTCGGTACCTCGGCGGTGTGATGGCCATCCAAATCGAAGGAGTGCCCGGACGCACGTATACGCTTAGGCTGGCCACCCCATGGAGGGTGAGCCAGGTAACAGGCCTACCGGACGTATACCCCACTCAACCAGACGCCGGCATTGCAACGATCGACGTCACGATTCCCGGCAGTGGCCTTCGATACCGCCCGGTGAACCTCGAGATAACTTTCGAACGGTGACGCTCCTCAACTGATCTCACAAGCATCACTTATACGACAATCCGCACTGCTCGCCTCAAACACTGTCACCAGTGATGTGCGGTCGGCCGTTCAACAGCGAAAAAAGGCCGGCGCACGCGATCGTCACCAGAGCGCCAAGCAGCGTGTACCACGTCCAGGCGATACTTCCCTGAACGTGGACGCACAAAAGCACACTGATACCGACAAACATGGCAATTGACGCCTGGTATCCACCCAAGCGCCAGCCGGCCCGTCCGACGAGAAAGATCCCAAGAACCGCGCCGAAAGTAACTGACGTTATCGTCAGGCCGGCCTCCAGCACTGAACCCCAAGCTTGGGCCACGAAGGCAACCAGAGCGAGGCCAACCGCCCATGCGACCGTGAAGCGATGAGACATTGTCAACGCGTCTTGCATCGCTTGTTCGTCATCATCATCGTGAACCTCATCTTGCAGCCTAGCGCCTACCGACCGACGCCATAGGTCGATCGTGCTTGTTGACGCCAACGAGCTGAGCGATGACGAAAGAGTCGACATAGCCGCAGCGAAGACAGCAGCGATTACCAAACCACCGAGACCCAATGGTAGTTCTTCGGCGATGAAACGGGGGAATACGCTGTCATTACTGGCAAACGGAACGGCTGGAGGTACAGCCTCATAGAACGCGTACAACAAGGAACCGATCGATAAGAACAAAAGGACTTGAGCAAACACTAGGATGCCGCTGGCTATGACAGCTTGTTTGGCACGCTTCGGAGAGCCAGTTGCCAACAGACGCTGCACGAACATCTGGTCGGTTCCGTGGGTCGCGGCCGTTAGTACAGCCCCACCAATGATTCCTCCCAAAAACGTATATGGCACGGCAAAAAACTCGACACTGAAATCGAAGCTGAGATCGAGCCACTGGAGCTTGCCAGCTTCGGCAAGTTCGACCGTCACGTTCTTCCAGCCTCCGGGAATACGGTGCAACAGAATCCACCCTGCCAGAGCAGCCCCACCCACGTAGATGATCTGCTGCACGAAGTCGTTCCAGATCACAGCACGCAGCCCCCCGCGAACCGTGTAGTAGAGGGTCACCCCGATGATCAGGCCAATCGAAACCGGCAACCGAGCAACCGCTGGTACACCCAGAGGCAACAATTCGATAAGTACCAGCGCGGTGGCAAACAAACGCACCCCATCCGCCATCACACGGTTGACAACGAACACCAGCGCCGCTGTCGTCTGGGCGATGCTGCCAAAACGCAAGGCGAGCACTTGGTAGGCAGTGCTGAAGCGACCGTTGAAATAGGTTTGCACGAGAACCCCGGCAACGAAGAAACGCCCTACTACGTAACCCAGAGCAACCTGCAAAAAAGTCAGGTTGCCGCCGTAAGCGATCCCTGGAAGACCTATGAAAGTCAGTGTCGAGGTTTCGGTAGCGACTATTGAGAACGCTGCCGCCCACCACGGCATGTTCCGCCCGGCTAACATGTAGTCGTCAAGTGAGCTTTGGGGGCCAGAGAATCGACGTCCAATCCACAGCGTCAGGACGAAGTAGGCTGCGACAATTAGAGCATTGACAGTAATTGGGGTCACGACGCCTTACCCTCGGCAACCTGCGAAACTAGGACAAACCCAGCAGTGGATAGCCAGCCCGTGTCGGCACCACCTCTCGCCACTCACCTGAGCCGGTCGACGGCCTCAACAATGGCGCGGTGAAATGCAATCCGGGCCTCCTGGATCTGCGTATTTTCGCGCGTCGGGTGTACACGGTTGGTCAGTAAGACCACGAAGAGATCACGGTTTGGGTCGATCCATACTGATGTGCCAGTGAATCCAGTGTGCCCAAAGGCCGCCTCGGAAAACATCGTCCAGCTCTGGCTGGGATGGGCGGTATCCCAACCGATGGCGCGACTGCTTCCCTCTGGCCTATTCTGCCTGCGCGTCCAGCGGTCAATGGTCGATCGCCGCAGCACCCGGACATGATCATAGGTACCACCGTTGAGCAACATCTGGGAAAAGACCGCCAGGTCACTAGCAGTAGAAAACAACCCAGCATGTGATGAAACACCACCCATCGCGGCAGCATTTTCGTCGTGGACCTCACCGTGCACCATACGGCCGCGCCATGGATCCTGCTCAGTCGGGGGGATCTTTCCAAGCCACTCTTCTGGAGGATTCCAACGTGTTTGCGTCATGCCGAGCGGTCCAAAAATTTCCCGCATGGCGTGTGCCTGGTAGCTCTCACCGAGTGCACGATCAAGGATCTCGCCGAGCAGGATGATGCCAAGGTCCGAATACGCGTAACGTTCTCCCGCAACGGATTCAAGAGCAGTGTTCTCGATGCGACGCAGGATGTCGACGCGGGTCGAGGGTCCCAATTGTTCGGGGTCATAATCAAGAAAGAAGCGAATGTAGGCAGGCAACCCCGAAACATGCAAAAGCAGATCACGAACAGTAACCGCTTCCTTGCCGCCACCGATGAACCCCGGGATATAGGCCTGCACCGGGTAGTCAAGACGAAGCCGACCAGACTCAACTGCTTTCATCGCTATCGTCGTCGTTGCAATCACCTTAGTCAACGACGCGAGGTCAAATACCGCGTCCGCCGGCATCGGCGCCGCACCAACCTCATAGCTCATGTTTCCGATTGAACCCAATTCAACCAGAACGTTACGATGCCCAACGGCGTAAACGGCACCCGGAAACCCTCCTGATTCCACAAATTGTTGTAGGGAATCCCGCGCTGATGACAGATCTTCAGGGGTAAGCGTTTCGGGCGATTCTGATTGCTCGGGGTTGGTGTCCAACCCAGGTACTTCAAGCGCAGCATCCAAGACAGGCTTCTTGATGCCGAATCCGAGCGGATAAACACCCGGCACGGTTACCGGCAACTGGCCATCCCAAGTGGTCTTTCCCGTAAATGCCGACGCCAGAGCGCGCTGTAACGGTTGGGACCATCCATACGCAGCCACCGCCGCACCAGCATCGGGAAACGCACCGACCACATACGGACTACCTAATGCAACCATGATCACGGGGACATCGAGACTTGAGAGCATCTGGCCATAGCGCTGCTGTTTTTCCGGAAGCGTAATTTTTTCCTGATTCGAACGTACCCGGGCACGCACCGCCATCACCACGACGCTGGCACGCGAAGCCTCAGCCATTAAAGCCGCCACTTCCTCTCCGTTGGTACGCCCGTCGATGCTCCGGCTAGTCACATCCTCGAGGCTCTCCCGCAACGAAGTTGACAACGTCGTCACGTCAACCGGGGCGTCGGTGTCGGAAATGCCAACCACCAACACGCGATGCCTATCCCGTGCGTCAAGCGGGAAAATCTCGTTGCGATCCCGCAACAGCGTGACCGCCGCTACTCCCACCTCCTCGGCACGTAACGCATCCGACGCGGGTGCGAATCGATTAGGCAAGTCAGCCAGCGATGCTTCGGCCAAACTCAGGTGGAGACCAAGGCGTGCCTTGTACTGGAGAACAAGGCGAACTGCCGCATCAAGACGTTCCGCCGAAAGCTCGCCACTCTCAACAGCACGAACGATCGCATCCCGCACGGCATTAGGAAATGGAGGGAGTAACACCATATCTGCCCCTGCAGCCAATGCTTGCACGGCTGCTTGGCCACTCCACCAATGCCGATTGATGCCACCCATTTCCATCGCGTCAGTAACCACTAAACCCTTGAAATCGAGCTGGTTCCGTAACAGGTCAGTAAGTACCGCATGCGACAACGTCGCCGGTAGATGCTCATCAGCGGTAATGGCCGGCACCGAGAGATGCGCTGTCATAATTGATGAAACACCAGCTTCGATGGCTGCACGAAACGGGGCCAATTCGACAGCTTGTAGCCGCTGACTGTCGACGCGCAAGACAGGCATGTCAATGTGCGAATCGACTCCTGTGTCACCGTGTCCTGGAAAGTGTTTTGCGGTCGCCATCGATCCGGAAGCCTGAGCCCCGGAAATGAATGCGGCGGCGAAACGACCGACCTGATCCGGGTTTTCTCCGAACGCCCGCACATTGATGACCGGGTTTCTAGGGTTGCTGTTAACGTCCGCAACCGGGGCAAAGATCCAGTGGATGCCGAGAGCGCGGGCGTCACGGCCACTGGCACGACCCATCCATTCGGCCGCCTTGATGTTACCCGTGGCACCAACCGCCATCGCGGTGGGGTACGGCACTGCCCCACCGACCCGAAATTCGGCACCCCATTCGAAATCAGCAGCCACCAATAGGGGCGGCTGACCGAAGTTAGTTGCTGTTCGCTGCAGGTCCGCAATCAAGGCCGCCGCCTCGTAGGCCTCGGAACGAAATAAAATTACACCACCGAGTTCAAGTGACTGGACCATTCCTGTTAGGCGAAGACGTTGGGCAGCATCGGCGGCGTAATACTCGCCAAAGGCACGAACCATCATCACTTGGCCAGCACGCTGCTCAAGGGTCATTGACGCAAGTGTCGACTCAACCCATGCGGCTGCGTCCGGGGGCAGCGCCACGCGAGGATCTAGGGACGCCACAAGAGAAGCTACCTGTGGTCCCTGATTTCCAGGCTTGTTGATCGGCTGGGCGCTCGGCGGAAGTGATCCTTCCGGAAACAGCGCCAATAAACCCAACATCACCATCAACGCGCTGACTATGTACAGACCGCGCGGGTTAAGATTCGCCGTGCTGGATTGGTTCATGTGCCGACCCACCTACTAGAGGATTTCTGAGCCTCCGTGAACACCTCCGCCCCGGGAAAGGCAGTCTAACAGACCATGGTGAAAGTGTGAGGGTTTGGTAATGGTTCGAACATGGGGAAAAATGTCCTGAGAATGATTCGTGAAGCGACGATTTCAATACTTGCAGCGTTAGTTTTTGTCTCGATCGCGACCGCCCCTTCTGCAGCTCCGCAGCCTTCCCAGGACCTCATTAGCCAGGAGACTTCTAGAACGCGTGTCGGTATCGACGTTTGGAGCGAGAGCGGGTTCGCCCCGTTAGCGGGTAAGCGCATCGGCCTAATCAGCAACTTGACCGGCCGCAACAACCGCGGGGAACTCACTGCTCATGTGCTCCGAGCGGAACCATCAGTCGACCTTGTAGCCATTTTTTCCCCTGAACATGGTTTCTCAGGCATAGAGGAAGGCAGTGTCGCGAGCAGCAGCGACAATGCGAGCGGCCTACCAGTCCACAGCCTATACGGAGAAGCCCGGCGACCAACTAGTGAGATGCTAGACGGGCTCGATGCTCTGGTATTTGACATCCAAGACATCGGTACGCGGTTTTATACGTACGCAACAACGATGGCTTACGCGATGGAAGAAGCTGCCGCCCATGGTCTGTCATTCGTTGTCCTTGATCGACCAAACCCAATTGCGGGGGCTTACGTTCAGGGTCCGTTGCTCGATGAGTCTGAACTGTCGTTCGTCGGCTACGCACCAATACCCGTGCGCCATGGAATGACGATCGGTGAATTGGCCCGTTACTTCAACCAAGAACGCGGTATCGGCGCCGATTTAACCGTTGTGGAAATAGCTGGCTGGCGGCGCACTGATTGGTATGACGCTACCGGGTTACAGTGGACAAACCCTTCACCAAACATACGCAACCTGGTCCAGGCGACGCTTTATCCTGCCGTCGGGCCCCTTGAAACTACCAATGTGTCTGTGGGTCGCGGCACCGAAGAACCGTTTGAGTGGTTCGGCGCGCCGTGGATCGACGCGCAGCGGCTAGCGGAAGCACTCAACGCTGCAGCCCTGCCAGGGGTCCGCTTTGTGCCTCACGACCGCACACCGATGGCCAGCGTTTATGCTAGTGAACTTTGCCACGGCGTTGACATAATCCTCACCAACCGAGACACGTTTATGGCTGGCCTTACTGCAATCACGTTGGCCACTACACTCCACGAACTTCACGGTGAAACCTGGAGCTTGGAACAATTCCCAAGGCTGTGGGGTCGCCCCGAGGTCATCTACCAACTCCGGTCCGGACTTTCAGCAACCCAGATAGCTGCCACCTGGGCTGCTGATCTGGCTAAGTTCCTCGAAATCCGTGAGCGCTACCTGATATACCAATAGGTTAATTCTGGCCCTATATTCGTCTCAAACCCTTA
>PBML01000016.1 GCA_002722645.1 Acidobacteriota bacterium | reverse complement strand
ATCGACTGCGCCGGGAAAACATCCTGGTCGACGGCATCGAACCGGTACGGAACAGCCTCGAGGAAGTCTTTCTGGGAGCCATTAGGGATCAGACAGGCAACGAAGCTCAGCAGGGGGCGGAGGAGCCTCCTAGCGCCGGATCCAAACCAGTTAACGGTGGGGTGCGCTCATGAACGAGACACGTACGGCCGTTCTGGGGTACGCGAACAACAACATCTCTCAGGCCCAGCTGATCTCGTATCAAATCCGCGGACTCGTAGCCTACACAGTGCGGGAATCGTTCCACCGCTGGACTCTGGTCACGTATCTGATTGGCATTACCTTCTTTCTCGTTCTCCTCTCCACAGCGGTAAACCTTGACATTGTTGAAGGAACACTGGCATCAGCGCGATTGTTCGGTCAAAACCTCGAAATCGGTGGCCAGGAAATCCCCGTCGATAACTTCGTGCGCTGGTTCCAAGTCGGCATCATCACCATTCTCTATTCCATCGGCGTCCTATTGGCTCTTTTCCTGACCTGTAACCACATCCCGACTATGGTCAGGGAGGGCTGGGGTGGCCTTCTCATTGCCCAACCAGTCTCGCGATCAACACTGCTACTAGGGCGTGCTTGTGGCTCGGTGACCGTTATCAGCATCGGCGTCACTTACTTGGTCGTCGGCAGCTGGACCGTTCTGAGGATCAAGACCGGTTTGGGGAGCACAGGCTTTTTGTTCGCTGGCCTGATAATCCTCCTCGTCTACTCCATCTGCTACTCAGCGACCATTCTTGCCGGAATTATCACCCGCAATGGCCCTGTCAGCGGGATGGCCGGCTTGATGGCCTGGATCGCGGGGCACGTTATCTATCCGTTCCACGCGTACACCGAGTGGCAAGCACTGGCGTTTTCTCCAGGTTGGCGACGGCAGGCAGGCACGGCGCTTGCTGAAAGCCTCTACTGGACGTTCCCTAAGAGTCAAGGAATGTGGCAAGTTGCGGTGGCCGCCGCTCAAAATGAACCTGTGTCTTTCCTCCCGATTCTCTATTCGATTCCTTTCGCTATCTTATGTATGTTTCTCGCTTGCTGGTGGTTCGCACGGAGTGACTATTAGGAACACTACGATGAACAAGTTGGCGATCTTTAGAAGAGGGTTTTTACAGATCGGTGCCTTCGGTTCCACCGCCCTTGTCTTGGCGTGCTCAGCTTCGATTGACTCCGAGAGAGTGACAATGTCGCGAGCACTGATCGATCAGCTGCCTTCTTTGGGTGCCGAAGGGATCGCCTGGATCGACTTCGAGGCGCTCAGAGAAGCATTGCCAGAGGAGCAGTGGAAACGTTACGAGAGAACATTCTTTGAGGAGGGGTTATTTCTTGAGCCAGGAGGAGACGAGCTCCGACAAATGTGGGAGAGACTCGGAATAAACCCACGTGAAGGCCTGGAACATATAAGTTTCGTGATCATGGACGGGGCGCAAGGCGTTGGCAGGGATGCTGATCATACTCATGACGAAATGATAATCCTGATCTCTGCAGACTTTGACCACAATCGTTTCGAGTCAGCGCTTACCGATATCGTTGCCAATTGGAGCATCGAGGACGTAGACGGCACCACGATGTGGAAGGTCGACGAAGTAAGTACCGGATTAGCACCATTCTTGGAGGTAGCAGCAACGCCACCAAGCCTCGCCCTAGCGTTTCTTGACGACACGACACTTGTTATGGGCAACCAGGAAAGTCTCTATACAGTGATCGGTGCCAAGGGCGGTCGTCGCGAGCCCCTGGAACCAGACCACACTATGAACGATCTGGTCTCTGAAGTTGCAGGGCAGGGCCAGTTCTGGCTAGTTGCCAACAATCACCTTATCCCAACCCAACTGGGTAGCGACGATGCCCCCTTGATCCTGCCCAGCACAATCGGAAACCTTGAAGCCATCTCTATGTCGTTGCAGGTAGGCAACGGCCTGTCGGCTCGCCTTGCGGGTATAGCTACAAGTTCGGAAGATGCCCGAATGCTAACCGACTCGCTCAATGGTCTGATCGCTATGGGGAAGATGATGCTGCAAGGGAGCCAGCCCGAACTTTTCGAAATACTGGACGGCGTGCACGCTGAACAAGACGATCAAAAAATCAACATCGAAGTGACCTTGTCCCAGCCCAGCTTTGATTTTCTTTTGAGTATTGTCGAGCAGGAACTCAGCAACATGGCCATCGGCTCCGGGCTTTAAACAGTTTGACGACAGCTTTCAGGCATATCTGGCTCCGACCAGAACCGCACCTTGGCTATGCTAGTCTCGGCTAATAGGTTCCGTTCAACTAATCCCTCAGGTGCGCTGCAAATGAAACGCTTCTACACCATTATGGTGGTGCTGTTTATCGGCGCCACGATTGCCGCCGTGTCTGTTTTTCGACCGCAATTATGGACTCCAGCCTTCGAGATTTCCTCGGTCAGGTATGACGTCAACGCTGATGGCTCGATTGATCTCATCCGCTGGGACCTCGGAGGCGAGGTAACACTCTGGGAATGGGACCGGAATAACGATGGTCGGCCAGAGCTGATCGGCTTCGACGCCGTCGAGACGACCGAGGGCAGCCTGCAGCCAACAGGCTCCATCACCGCTTGGGACTGGGGCGCCGATTCGGTAATCGACGCTGGGCACGTAGCCCCATCGATCGAGCAAATCCTGCAGCGTGAAGAAGTCGCCGCCGCACGCTTGGCGCTACCATCTACGGATATCGCCCTGGTTGGGGTAGACATTCGAACCCTAGTTACTGAGATCGAAAGCAGCTATGACGATTTCCGGCTAGCCGATCTCCGGATGCCGATCGTTGGGTCCACACTCCCGGACCTCGATACGCTGCTCCCAGGAGCGGCGCGTGCCTACCGAAATGGCATACATCAAGGCTTCGACATGAATAACGGTCACATCGGCGTGCCGACCGCCTTCAGCGCTCCGGTGGTTGCCGCCAAAGACGGTACCGTAATCCGTGCCACCTTAGACTTCACCGAAATGACCCCCGAGGAGTACGCTGAGGCGATCGCTACCTCTCGGACAATTGGCACCACGCCACCCCACATCCTTGACAAACTTCGTGGTAAGCAAGTTTGGATCGACCATGGCCACGAGATCGTGTCCCGCTATGTGCACCTATCAGGTATCGCGTCGGAAATCGTGGAAGGAAAGCGTGTTCGCGCTGGCGACATCATTGGTTTTGTCGGCAATTCGGGTACAGAATCAGCTGTCAACGGTGGCCGTTCTGGCGCCCATCTCCATTTCGAGCTTCGCATCGATAATCGCTACTTTGGAGAGGGCATGAGCCGCGACGAAATCCGTGAGATCGGAAGCCGTCTCCTCCACGCCAGCATGCGGTAAAAACGCTCTCAGAGCAAACCGAGAAATAGTGCGGCAGCAATTGCAGTCGCGAAAAGCACCGTCCACATAATAGACAGCGCCACTACCGGTATCGCCACCGTTGCTATGGCCTGAGATCGATCAAGCGAATAGTTACGCTCAAGAATGCTACTCGTCACTACCAGCAACCAGAAGCCCGCGACCAAGACGAGCACGCTTTTCAGTATCCAGATCGCGTTAACCCATAAAAGCACGAAGGCCAGCGAATATGGTCGAAAAAAGCCGATGAACTCACCCTCGCCCTTGAAAAGCATTGTGGCCAACAAATGAAGGATCACTGCGAAGACGAGAGCAGCGACAATTAATAGAATCGGAGAAAAAACAAAGACACGAGCGGACATTGATCCGATCCCTGCAGCNATGCCACCCAGGGCGATAATCACCANTCCCATCATGAAGGCCTCTTCGTCATCACGCGCACGATCAATCGCATCTTCGTTGAGCTGAATGATGTCGATAGCNTGCTTCACGTATTCGACGAAGTTGTCGAGCCACCCGCCGCCGATCTGCATGTTTTCTTTGCTCATAAGACCCTCTCCGAGCAAGTTTATTGCGCGTCTACGTAGCCCGTCAATTTCTTGATTTTCGGGTTTCTTGGAGGATTTTCTGCTAATCGTGGACGATAACCAGATAGGCCCAATTAACAAACACCAAAGCGACTCTACACCTGGCCAGTTTGACCGTCTGGGCTTTGGGCAGATGAGGTCGCGGCCAGCCACGGAGTATTGACCTCCACGCCCTGCCAGGGAAACGTGTAATCTAATATCAAAAGCTCCGCTTCACACAGTTGACTGAAAATCGCTCCGTCGAGGCACTACACAACATGCGCAAACTGTCACGTATTAGCCTTGCCGCAGTCCTCGTGCTGCTTACCATTTCCGCAGCAGCATACGGGCCGCACATTGCGACTGCTGCCGGTCAAATTTACTCCCGCCTCCAGGTNCTGGANGACATCATGGAGATCATTGACCGCCACTACGTGGANGATGTCGACGTCAATGAACTCTTTGACAATGCCACTCGGGGCGTGTTGGAAAATCTCGATCCGCATTCNAATTACTTCAGCGCTGAGGAATATGCGGCTTTGCAGGAGCAATACCGTGGTGACTACGCCGGTATCGGCGTGTCATTCGAAATGTTCGATGGNGTNNTAACNGTACTNGANGCTCTTGAAGGNGGTCCGTCNCANGCNCTCGGGCTCCGCCCAGGAGACAANATCGTCGAAGTCGAAGGCCAGAGCGCNATTGGCTGGACGGTCGANGAAGTCTACGACCATGTGCGTGGACCCGCCGGAACACGCGTCAACGTAACCGTTATAAGGCCTGGCGTCGAAGAGCTCCTCCAATACACGATCACACGTGGCAACGTTGAAATCGCTGCCATCTCAATCGTTGCGATGCTCAATGAAGAGGTCGGCTATATCCGTCTCAACACGTTCTCCCAGAAAACAGCCGACCAAGTCGAGAAAGCCTTACAGGACCTCCAGGTTCGGGGAATGAAAAGGCTCGTCCTCGATTTGCGTGGCAACGGCGGGGGTTTGATGTCCCAGGCACTACAACTGACGGACAAGTTCCTCGACGGCGGCAAAGTGATCGTAGAAACTCGTGGTCGCACTGCAGTGGCCAACGCCTCCGAACAAACTACCGACCGCGACACTCATCCGGAGCTCCCGATGGTCGTGCTCGTCAATCGTGGCTCGGCAAGTGCTTCGGAGATCGTCTCAGGCGCACTACAAGATTGGGATCGAGCTTTGATCGTCGGCGAGACAACGTTCGGCAAAGCGCTGGTTCAAAACCAATTTCGNTTCCGCGACGGCTCGGCCCTTTTTCTCACTATCGCCCGCTACTACACACCAAGTGGTCGGCTCATCCAGCGTGAATACGTCGGCGATGAGTACCTAGAGCCCGTGGCAGTCGATGACCGACGCTCCGAGGACGNNCCGGACTGGACGGGGCCGCAAGACGACGACCGCCCCATGTATACCACCGGCGCGGGCCGAACGGTGTACGGTGGTGGCGGCATCCACCCAGACATCGAAATCGAACCGACTCGAGTTTACGGCATCGCCGCGTTGATGTACCGAGCACCCTTACGTCTNTTTTTCCGCTATGGNGTCCANTACGCNGCTGCGAACGCTGCCGAGATTCCGGCAAATTTCGATGATTTCAATGACCACTTCGTTGTCACCGACGAAATGGNTGAAGACTTTATCGATTTCGTACGTTCCGATGAAATCCGTGAGCCGCTCGAAGAAAATAATGTCCCNCTCACCGACGAGGCTCTGGATCCAGCCCTCGATGACATCCGCATCTACCTCAAGTCAGACATCGCTGCCGCCGTTTGGGGNGGTGACACGGGTCGTGAAGTCCTCTTGCGTTATGACGACCAGGTAATGAAAACGATCGATTTACTGCCGCAGGCGGCAAACCTCNTGACCCTTTCCNCCCGTNCCGAAGCCAGNTAAAACAGGGGGCACGCTAAGGGGTCACTTNTCNGTCANGACTCCATAAAGCTCGGGGCGNCGGTCCCTGAGAAANGGGCGNCGGTTNCGNTTTGNTGTCACNAGTGTTCGATCNATGTCGATAANCAANAGTTCCTCANTGNCACCAGCCTTCGCAATGATCTCGCCGGCTGGATCGACNACAAACGAACCGCCGNCAAAGGTCAACTTGGGCTCCTCTCCNGTGCGGTTGCAACAGGCGATGAACACTGCGTTGGAAAATGCCGANCCCTGCATCTCAANCTCGTAGCCACGGCTTGGGTCNCCTGCNGTGCCAGCGAACGGACTNAGGATGATTTCNGCGCCGCCGATNGTCAAAGCGCGGATATGCTCNGGGAAATGGCGGTCATAGCAAATCGCCATGCCGACCGGGCCGGCAGCNGTTTGATGGACCTTAAAGCCCGAATTCCCCGGCCANTAGTANAAGCGTTCATTGAAGCCTGGCTCTTCGGCAATGTGGNTCATTCGTGAAACACCGAGTAGCGTNCCNTCNGCATCNATGACTGGNGAGGCGTCGTAATGCCGCCCNGGGCCAGCGAGTTCGAAGATATTAGGAATCACTNCGATACCAAGCTCNCGGGCCTTNTNNTGAAACGCTGTCGTAATTGGACCCGGGATAGGCTCCGCCCAGNCAAAGTACGTCGGATCANNGCGATGTTGCGGGAAAAANGGATGGAANGCCATCTCCGGNAAAACACACAACACGCAACCTTCAGCGGCAGCTTTGTCGACCCATTCAAGTCCACGATCAATGTTGCTAGGAATATCATCACTCGCTGCAACCTGGGCGAGGCCGATACGAACTGTTGTTTCGCTGTCAGACTGGTTCATCAAGATCTCTCTAGTCAGGGAAACACAATAAATTCATGGTAAACGTAGACTCAGCGCGACCACCACAAGGATGAAGTCAAAAGCCGACGCTGCAAGCTTTCACAAGATGACCTTCAGATTGTGAACCACAAGCATGCCGACGACAAAATCAGCCACGCGCCTTTCATTGCCTAGCGTGGCGACGTTGGNTAGCCATCGTTAAAATGAAAATCGACACGTCGACTATCCTGATTAACGCAATATCCTGTTTCACGCTTGCGTTCAGCCTAAAAAATTACCTGTGCACGAACCCCAATCTATTTATACATCGGAATAGTTCAACGTATAGCAACAAGNTTCTTTTCGTCCAAGCATTGTAAAGTCCGNTCGTGACCCAAAAAGCTAGNAATTTCGATAAAACAGTTGNCCTGCCGGTTAACAGCTTCCCCGCAGAAGCGGCAGTCGTGGAGNCTAGCAACTGATGGGTGTCGGCCCGGAGTTCGTCGACTACGTTGCCAAGCTCGCCAAGTTGCNCCTGGCTGATGACGAAAAGGANGCTNTGGCCTCTGATCTCGCCGGCGTCTTGGAATTCTTTGCGCAACTCGATCGAGTTGATATAACTGACGTACCTCCTACCAANCACGTGGTTGGGTTGAGTAACGTCGAACGCTCCGACGCGAAAANNCCTTCTCTTTCCACCGANAAGGTACTAGCCAACACNGCNGACACCGACGAGGACCATTTCGTCGTCCCCAAAGTTTTGCCCNACTGATGGCAATCAAACTGGGCGAACTGACCTGCGCCGGTACCGCTCGCCGTGTCGCGTCGGGCGATCTAAGCGCCGCTGAACTGATCGAAGCGACGCTCGATGCGATCACGGCACAGGATGAGAACCTCGGTGCTTTTCTCGCCGTTTACGGNAAACAAGCCCGACAGCGNGCCCAGCAAATTGACTCCGACGCTGACCTGCGCAGACAACCTCTGGCCGGCGTACCAATCGCGGTAAAGGACAACCTATGTGTCGCTGGCTGCCAAACTACNGCCGGCTCGCGCATTCTTGAGCCCTTCTCGCCACCGTTCACGGCGACCGTCATCGAGCGCCTCGAATCCGCTGGTGCTGTTCTCATCGGGAAGACGAACCTGGATGAATTTGCGATGGGCTCCTCAACGGAAAATTCGGCTTTCCGAAGGACCACCAATCCATGGGACATATCGCGAGTACCTGGCGGCAGTAGTGGCGGCTCGGCCGCAGCTGTAGCTTCCGGAGTGGTGGCCGGTGCGTTGGGCTCCGACACCGGAGGTTCAATCCGNCAACCGGCGGCCTTCTGCGGCGTGGTNGGNCTGAAACCCACCTACGGCCGCGTGTCNAGATACGGACTGATCGCATTCGCTTCGTCTCTTGACCAAATCGGCCCGCTGACCCGAACTGTCGAGGATGCGGCGCTAATTTTGTCAGTGGTCGCCGGTGACGACAGCAAAGACTCGACGACTCTTCCCGACCCGGTGCCAGCCTTCCAAAATGACCTTGANAGTGATGCCAGTGGCCTGAAAATCGGGGTCCCGGAGGCCTGGCTTGGAACAGGTGTTGACCCAAACATCAAGCGTGANGTCACGGCCGTGCTTGCCGAACTTGAAGCAGCCGGCGCCCAGCTTCGCCCCATCGAGCTGCCTCACGAGGAATTTGCGGTCGCCACCTACTACGTCATTGCTACTGCCGAAGCGTCGTCGAATCTGGCACGTTATGACGGCGTGCGCTATGGATTCCGTGCCGAAAGTAATGATCTCGCTGACATGTACGCCAATACCCGCAGCGGTGGTTTTGGCAACGAGGTAAAGCGACGCATCCTACTAGGAACNTTCGTTCTCTCGGCCGGCTATTACGACGCATACTATGGCCGCGCCCAATGTNTTCGNACGTTGTTATGCAAGGACTTCAACCAAGCTTTTGCTGATGTCGACATTCTCGTCGGCCCGACGACCCCAAGTACAGCGTTTNCCATTGGNGAGAAGGCCGACAACCCGCTTGANATGTANCTGTCNGACGTGTTCACGGTGACCGCAAATCTCGCTGGCCTGCCTGGAATTTCGGTGCCTTGTGGCCAGGACGACNCCGGCCTGCCAGTGGGCCTACAGATCATCGGGCCTGCCCTTGGCGAGNCCAAGNTCCTTAAGGCTGCCAGGTTAATCGAGCAGTTAAGAGGGCCGTTCGGGCCCGCNCCGNTCGTCTAGCAATTGCTTTGAACCAAATCAACGCTTACAAGCCTGCACAACACACGGATTCAAGCTAGCTGGCCCTCTCGGCAGTTCTCTAACCTGCGTTGATAACGCCGAGGTCGACAAGAACTCAGGATCTTGGTCGTTCNNTCTTGGGATCGAAAATGGGTTCGGGCAGAACTTCAGCCCGGTAACGTTCNGCAAGGATTTCGATATCGAAAGTCGAATTNGGCGTGCNCTTCTCAGGCTTCACATAGGCNAATATCAGTTGTTTGCCCACGGTATGGCCATAGGCTCCCGAAGTCGTCACCCCAATCACTGACTCGCCGTCAAGCACAGGTTCACCGCCTCGAATATCGGAGTCGCTGGAAGCCACCTGGGCATAGANCAATCTGAGATCACTTCCCTCTACTTTGCGCCTNAGCAAGGCTTCTTTTCCCACGAAATGTTCCTTTTCGAACTTCACGAAACGTTCCATGTCGGCATCGACCATTGTCATCTCAGTGGTCAATTCAGTGCCATAGGCACGATAGGCCTTTTCCATGCGCAAACTGNTCACAGCATCGACNCCGAAATCGNCAATACCAANCGATTCTCCGGCGGACCAAATCGCATCATAGAGCGGCTCGAGCTGATTCATGGGCACATGCANCTCCCAACCCAATTCACCAACATAGTTGACCCTGAGTGCTCGCAGTTCGATTCCCGCCACTTCAATGGTCTGGGCAGTAAGCCATCGGAAATGTTCATTGCCCAGATCAGCATGAGTGACTTTCGCCAGCAATTCCCTGGATCGTGGTCCGGCCAGNACCAGAACGCCCCAGTCGTCNGTGATATTTGTGACTGTGACGTTCTCGGNCTCGAGAATGCGGTGGTTCAGTAGATCGAAATCCCTGAGCTCGGATACTGCGGCAGAGAGCAAATAGAAATGGTCGTGAGCGAGCCGGGTAATCGTGAATTCGCTTTCGATTCGACCACGCTCGGTCAAGAGATGCGCCAGGATAATCCGGCCGTCACGGANGGGTACTTTATTGGCACACACCCTGTTGAGAAAAGTCTCTGCATCCGCTCCTCTTACCTCGTACTTTGAGAAGCTGGACAACTCGAGCACACCTNCTCGTTCTCTGACTGCTTTGCACTCTGCGGCGACGACTTCAAANACATTGTTGTGCCGGAATCCGCACTCCGCTTCACGCCCGTCGAGGGAGAACCATCTGGGCCGTTCCCAGCCAAAGACCTCGGTATGCACTGCGCCTTTGGCCCTTAGCTTTTCATACAGCGGTGTTGTACGGGCAGGTCGCCCAGCAGGGCGTTCTTCTCCGGGCAGTTGNAGAACGAACATGTTGGCATAGGCTTCATGCCCTTTGGCTGATGTGTACGCTTCGTCAGCGTAGGAGCCAAAACGACGTGGNTCCATACTGGCCATGTTGATTTCAGNTGCTCCGTGGACCATCCATTGAGCCAGGTACTTTCCAGAACCAGCAGCTTGAGCGATACCAAGGCTGGAGCCGCAACAGAGCCAAAAATTNCGAACTCCAGCNGCGGGGCCAACCAAGGGGTTGTCATCGGGTGTGTGCGCGATCGCTCCGTTGATGACGTTTTCCAATCCTGCGTCTGCAAAGATCGGCACTCGCTTCCTCACCCGGTCCAACCAGGGCATGATCGGATCCAGTTCTTCCGGAAAGAGTTCGTTCNCGGCGTTCCAATCCTGTCCTCCTTTGCCAGGCCATGCCTCTCGNGAACCGGTTTCATAGAGCCCTATCAGAGCAGAGTTCTGTTCCTGNCGGTAATAGGCGGAGCAAGATGGATCCCGTGTGACAGGCATCTCCTCCTCCCTGTTGACGAATTCGTCTATCGGCTTAGTGACAACATATTGATGCCTTAGATTGACGTAGGGAATGTGAACACCAACCCAGGCACCGATCCTGTCTGCGTAACATCCCCCGGCGTTGACGACATGTTCACAGACAATGTTNCCTCGCTCTGTAACGACTTCCCATTCTCCAGTTGGGCGNAACTTGATATCTGTCACACGATTGCCNCTAGTGATGGTTGCTCCCAGCTTGNATGCGGCAATAGCCATGGCTTTGCAACAGCCCGATGGATCAACGTGCCCGTCATCCAAGGTCCAGGCGCCAGCGACAACGCCGGCCACATCGACAAATGGATTGATTCTTCGGCACTCTTCCNGGCTAACAACCTGCATCCTGAATCCAATATTGCGGGAAATNCCCTCGACATAGCGGAACCAATCCAGNTCTTCTTTGGTTGTAGCGAACCGAATGCCACCACATCCATGCCAGCCTGTAGCCTGGCCAGTCATCTCTTCNAGTTTTGGATAGAGTGTGTTGCTGNAGTGATGTATCTGCGCAAGGCTGTAGTTGCCAATAANGCTGGGGCACTGCCCGGCAGCATGCCAGGTGGATCCGGAAGCNANGTCAGCTTTTTCGAGCAGNATGCAATCGNCCCATCCCTCCAATGCCANGTGGTACAACAACCCAACACCCATCATTCCCCCGCCAACGATTACTACTCTCGAATNTGACCTCATCCTGTTCTTCTTTCGTTTGCTGGNTGTTGTGGGTGCCGAAGGCCCTATACGCGCTCCCGCNCGGCGGCAACGCAGCGAGTCAANCGAGCGGGGGGTCGACCGAGAGCGGGGGAGATCGTGGCGACGGCGGTGCTGGGTGAGCTGCACTAGTAGGATGGTCCCTTCTCGGGCCTGAAGCAGTGGAGGCGGCGGGAATCGAACCCGCGTCCGAAAACTATCGGCGCGAAGCCTCTACATGCTTAGCCCACCGCTTTAGCTTCGCGGGCAGCAAGCCGGGTGGGCCAGCTCAGCTTTCCGCTAGTCTGACTGAAATCTCGCTACGACGCCGTCAGGCGTGACGCGCAGCACAGCCTATATAGCGACGTTCGTCCTGGCCCCTATAGGCGAGAGCCTGGCGAACGCTGACCGGGGTTAAGCGGCCAGAGCTACCGGTTCGTTGGCAGTTGTTTTGAATTACCCACCAGATTAACGAGCACGCGGGATACGCTCGGCATGCAGCCTCGGGCGTCAGAGCTCCCGTCGAAGCCTGTCGCCCCCTTGTGGAAAGGATAACACCGTCTCATTCGTCTGTTTAGGAACCACACAATTGACAACCATGGTGCCCAATGTAGGTTACTTCACAGTCCCGAATGGATTTAAGCATCCTGCTAGTATCGTTACGTGAAGGGAACAGAGAAGCTTGTCGATAGGAAACCGGCAGCGCGTACCGAAAGAGAAAATGCCCCTCGTACCGTCGAGGTCGTGTGTGGGTCGAGCGGTTGCCGTGCTGCTGTAAAGTCCCAAGGTGTTGCGGTTATGGTCGACGCGCTGCGCGCCTCGGCGACGATTACTTCGTTAATGGCAGCCGGGGCCAGGCGTGTTTGGGTCGCCACCGAGGTCGAGCAGGCCTATGTCATGAAGGAACGGATCGGCGACGTGTTTCTGGTCGGAGAGCGGGAAGGATTCCCTCCACCCGGATTTGACGTTGGCAATAGTCCACGAGGCGTCATGGACCTGTCGCTTAAAGGTCGGGACGTGGTGTTCACCTCAACGACCGGTGCGGCGCGTCTGGGCCAGCTCGAGGGGACCGCACTCGCGTTGGTTGGCTCCCCGGTAAACGCTAGTCTAGTTGCTCAAGTTGCTGCTGAGCGGGGGGGAGACCGGCCTATATTTTCAATATCCGCTGGCTTACGGGGTAGCCCGGGAGGGACTGAGGAGGATTGGATTGGTGCCGCTCTGATCGCAGAACGACTGACCGATCACGGCTTCGAATGGATCAACCATGGCCTCGGAGTCGATGGCTACTGGCCCTACCTTCTCGACGGACCAAGTGTGCGTCAGGGCTTCCTTGACGGCACGAGTGGGCAGCTGCTGGGCGATAAGGGNCTCGCCCCGGATATCGAAGACTGCGCTGCGATCGATTGGATCGATGCTGTGGCAGCGGTTGTCGGATATCTAAAGATCGACGATGGTCCACCGGTCGCGGAACTTGAGNGGATTGCCTAGGTTGACCATTAGTTACCCAAATCCAACGATTGTGAGCACCTCGCCCAAGACGAGCGTGCGATTATGAAATGGGTCACCAAGGTGGCCGTCGCTGTATATGCCGGCGGTGCCGCATCCGAGGAGAACGACGCATGATCGACATCGACCAGTTCATGGAAATCGAGCTTCGTACGGCAACGATTGTTACTGCCGAGCGGGTCCCGGAAACCGATCGTTTGATGAGGCTCGAAGTGGATACAGGTGGTGAGACTCGGCAGCTCGTCGCCGGAATCGCCGGCTCGTACAAAGCTGATGAGTTGCCAGGCATGAAGATTACTGTCGTGGTCAACCTGCAACCGGCGACGATCCGGGGCGTTGAATCTAACGGGATGGTGCTTGCTGCTAACACCGATGATGGTCCAGTGCTGGTGACGTTCGCCAAAGACGTGCCCAATGGAGCCCGGGTGCGCTAATTTCGATAGGCTGTCGAGTAACCGAATGATCGATTCCCACGCCCACTTAGCCGAGGAGGCCTACGACGAGGATCGCGCCGAGGTGCTGACGCGAGCATCGGAAGCGGGAATCGATAGCGTAATTGTCATCGGCTACGATGCCCCAAGCTGCCACCGAGCCATCGAAGTAGTGCGAGAATTCGGTGTCGAGAAGGGTCAAGAGAGAGACAGTGTTACAGAAAGTCGACGAAGGGGAGCTTCAAAATCTCATGGCGTGCAACTATTCGCTACTGCCGGTGTGGCGCCACATCATGTTCTCGAGACCAACGAAAATGATCTTGCCTCGGTTCGCAACATGCTTAGTGAGGAGGTCGTCGTCGCAGTCGGGGAGATTGGCCTCGACTACCACTACGACATGCCACCAGACAAACAGCGGGAACTGTTCGCTCATCAACTTGAGTGGGCTGTCGAGTTCCAGTTACCAGTCGTAATCCACAGCCGCGAAGCTGAGGACGATGTTCTCTCTAGCTTGCGGGAGAAAAAGTGTTCCCGAGGGGTGATCCACTGCTTCACCGAGGGGCCGGTCATGGCCCGGGGGGCAGTCAAACTTGGCTTCTACGTCTCATTCGCGGGCATCCTGACGTTCAAAAACGCACACGAGTTGCGAGCCATTGCAGCAGAAGTTCCACTTGAACGCATCCTAATTGAGACCGACAGCCCGTTTCTCGCGCCGGTACCGTACCGAGGCAAGCGCAACGAGCCAGCGTTTGTAGTAGAGGTCGCTAGGACAATTGCTGAGCTGCATGGAATTAGCCTCGAAGAAGTCGGACGGATCACTTCGGAAAACACACGCAGATTGTTCTTGCTTCCAGGGTAGCAAGTCGTTGTCTTGCCACGGTCTGTCAGGATGACGGGAGCCTTGATCGAAGGTACGGTAGACAATGCATGCGAACACGGAGGCAACTTTTCTTAGACATGGGTACCAGCCTTTCAACCTTGGCACTGCTGCCAAAGGAACTGGAAACTCGTCTCCCTCAAAGCGAAGCTGCCCAGGGCACCGGGTTGGTCTACAAAGACCAATTCCTTGACCATGTGCTGCCGTATAGGCAGGGTGAACCCCATCCCGAGCGCCCCCTGCGTTTGAAAAGAATCCTTGAGGCCTTCGCGGAGCGTGGCCTTGACCAGGAGTTATTGCCTATAGCTCCTGTCGCTGATCCCCTGCCCCCTATCCAAGCCCATCATACAACCGAGCACGTGGACTCGGTCCGTCAGATCAAGGTAACGGGACCAGTTGCCGCGCTGGCAGTAGCAGGAGCACTTGGTGCAGTCGATGCAGTCGCCCGGCGCGAAGTACGCAACGTCTTCTGCTGCATGCGGCCACCGGGGCACCACGCCAACAACACCGGCCGTGAGGAAGGTTTCTGCTTTTACAGCAATGCAGCCATCGCGGCCAAGTATGCGCAGCAGGTTCATGGTTACCAGAAAATACTGATCGTCGATTGGGACTACCACCACGGTAACGCTACGCAGAATGCTTTCTATGACGATCCCAGCGTCCTGTTCTTCTCGACACATGACTGGCAGGCGTATCCCGGAACAGGTGACCCCTCACTGGGCGGGACCGGTGAAGCTAGAGGCCTGAATATCAACGTGCATCTGGACTGCGGTTCCGGAGACACCGATATGCTGGTGAGCTGGGAACGCCAACTTCTTCCTGCCGTCACCGAGTTTCGTCCTGACTTTGTTCTCATTTCAGCAGGCTTCGACAGCAGAAAGGATGACCTATTGGGCTGTTTTGAGATTACCGACAACGCTTTCCGCCGCATGACGCGGATTGTCATGGACATCGCCGCCGACTTCTGCGATGGCCGCATCGTGTCCATCCTTGAAGGCGGCTACAACGTTGACGGCACCGCTCTGGCTGCCACAGCACACGTCGAGACTCTGATCGATCAGAGTCCCGCGTGAAGATTCGGCGGCGCGACTTTCTACGTGGCTCCCTGGCGACCGGTGCTGTAGGTACAGTCGGAATACTGGGTAATGAGATCCACGCTGAACCGCTCATCACCACCAAAGAGCCGGCGCAGGGTGCAGGTGGAAATATTTTCCCAGTGGATTTGCGTTGTGAGTATTTCCTTGAGCCTTTAGGTATCGACACAAGCCAACCTCGACTCGGCTGGCGCCTCGAAGCAACCTCAGATGGGATGCGTGACCTCAGTCAAAGCGCCTACCAGATTCTCGTTGCAACCAACGCACATTCGTTGGACGCAGGCGCAACTGACCTGTGGGACAGTGGCAAGATCGAGTCAAGTGAGCAGCTGCACGTCGAATACCAAGGCAAACCGCTCAGTAGCGGCCACAGGTGTCTATGGAAGGTCCGCGTGTGGGATCAGGGCGGCAAACCCTCAATGTGGAGTCATGTGTCGAGTTGGGAAATGGGGCTGCTCGAGCCTTCGGACTGGTTAGGCGGATGGCTCGGTGATGGAGAATCCGAACCCGCGAATCGCGCAAACTACTATGCGGATCAGCCAGCACCTCTCTTGAGGTGCTCGTTCGAGGTATCGAAACCAGTGTCCAGGGCCCGTCTCTACGCTTCCGGCCTGGGGTACTACGAGTTGCGCCTGAATGGTCTAAAGGTATCGGATCATGTGCTGAACCCTGCCTGGACGAACTATAGGAAGCGCGTACCGTACACAACGCACGATGTAACCAGTCTGTTGCACCATGGACCAAATCTGGTGGGCGCCATGTTAGGCAATGGCTGGTACAACCCTTTACCTCTGGAGATGTGGGGCCGGATCAACATCCGCGAGCATTTAATAGTCGGTCATCCTTGCCTGATCGCCCAACTTAACATCGAGTATGAAGACGGAACGACCCAGTCGGTAGCAACCGATGAAAGTTGGCATACGCATCCTGGTCCTGTGCTTCGCAACAGCGTCTACCTCGGGGAGGTGTACGACGCCCGGCGAGAGTTACCCGAATGGGACAAGCCCGAGTTTGATGCCTCCAGTTGGAAACCAGCCACAACATACACTGCTGAAGGGCTCGGGGATCTCACGGCTCAGTCGGTTCCCCCGATCCGCGTAACGGCCACGCTACATCCACAAAGTGTGACCGAGATCTCACCCGGAGTTTTCATCTTCGACATGGGACAAAACTTCGCTGGCTGGGCCCGCCTTCGGGTCGAGGGTCCCCGTGGCACAACCGTGAAAATGCGAATGGGGGAGCTTCTTTACCCCGACGGCACGCTCAATCCGATGACTGCGGTTGCCGGGCAGATCAAGGGATCGGATCCCAATGGCACATCGCTTGGGGGGCCAGGAGCACCTCTCCTGGCTGAGCAGTTCGATTCATACACCCTCAAAGGCGATGGACTCGAGATCTACACACCGAGATTCACATTCCACGGCTTCCGTTACATCGAACTGAGCGGTTTCCCAGGGACACCAGGTCTGAATGCCATCGAGGGATTGCGACTCAATACCGATGTTGAGCCCGTCGGCCGCTTCGCATGCTCCGACGAAACGCTCAATCAGATCCAAGAAATGGTCGAATGGACGCTCCTGAGCAATCTGTTCAGTGTCCAGTCGGACTGCCCCGCGCGAGAGAAATTTCAATACGGTGGAGATATCGTCGCGACTAGCGAGATGGCAAGCCTCAACTACAACTTTGCGAGTTTTTACGCTAAGACGGTAAGCGACCATGCTGATGCGGTTCAAGGTGATGGATGGATCACCGAGACTGCGCCTTTCGTTGGAATCTCGGCAGCTAATTACGTCGGAGACGCTGGCCCAATCGGATGGGGCNTAGCCCACCCTCTACTCGTGGCGCAGCTTTANCAATACTACGGNGATCGCCGCATAGTGGCCGAGCAATACCAGACNGCTCGGNAATGGGTTGACCTTCTCGGCGAGCACGCCGAAGNGCATATCATCGACCGCTGTATCAGCGACCACGAAAGTCTGGACCCCAAGCCAGTATCACTTACTGCTACCGCCCACTACTGGAAGGCAACTNGGCTGGTGTCGCAGTTCGCGAAGATCCTGGGTTACGAAGCGGACCAGGCTCGCTACGAGCGTCTCGCAGGTGAAATCAAGGACGCGTTTGTAGATCGCTTCCTTGCCCCGGGTACCGGAATCTTTGACATCGGTACGCAGGCTTGTCAGGCAACCGCCCTGACAATGAGCTTGGTCCCGGCAAGCGAGCGGGATGCCGCAATTGCCCGGATGGTTGACCAGGTTCTTATCGAGCACGACGGGCACATCGCGACGGGGATCTTCGGGACCAAGTACCTTCTCGAGGAGCTAACCCGAGCCGGCCGTGCTGACGTGGCACTGCAGATGGTGCAACAACGCACGTTCCCCGGTTGGGGGCACATGCTTGATCGCGGAGCTACGACGCTGTGGGAGCATTGGGAGTTCAGCGACAACACGTACTCTCACAACCACCCAATGTTCGGCTCGGTGAGCGAATGGTTCTACAAGGGAATCGGCGGCATCAAATCACACAATGAGGCAATTGGCTTCGACCGATTCTTCATTGAACCTAATCCCGTGGGTGACTTGCAGTGGGCTGAAACCCGGTATCGCTCTGCGCGCGGCATGATCCTGAGCAACTGGCGCATCGAGAACGACATCATCTACCTTGAGGTCGAGGTCCCGGTCAACGCAAGAGCCGAGGTAGTTGTTCCGAGTCGCAGCACCCAAGAAGTGGCTGAGAGTGGTGGGCCTGCCAGCGAGGCGACTGGAGTGAAATCACGGCCGATGGTTCGAAAAAACACTGCACGTTTTGAGTTAGGCTCGGGCCGCTACCATTTCACGGCGCCACTTTAGAAAGCCAGATTTGCTGGCCAGCACGGTTGGATAGTCCACTAGATTTATGCTCTCCGAAACCCCTTTGCCCTGAATAGTCAGGTTGAGCTAGGTAACCACACTGCGAGTTCTTGACTTAAAATTTTGATAAGTCAAAATATAAGAACGGAATGAATCAAAAAATTCATTCCGGCAATCAGGAAAGAAAAGCGTAATGAGCAATCAATTCCCTGCNAGGCGACTGTCCCATGAGCATCATGAACGGAAACACCCNTTCGCCAGGCCAAGCCGCATAACAGCAGTGGCNATGAGCTTNCTCCTTACAATACTAGGTTCCGTCGTTCTCCCACTCGACGCTCTGGCCCAAGAAGCTGGCTCTCCACCAATGGTGACCGATCGCCCTGACGCTACCGAAAGCGCCGTTACTGTCGCCGTTGGAGTTTTCCAGCTTGAGTCNGGATACACATTTGACAAAGTCNANGATGTCAAAATCCACAGCCTAGGCGAGATCCTGCTCCGTGTCGGTGTAGCCGACATTTTGGAATTGCGCTTTGGCATAAACTCGTACCAGTGGGCACGTGGCCAGGCCGGAATTAACCATGGTTTGCAAGATTCAACCGTCGGTCTAAAGCTGCGGCTCTTGGACAATGAGGGTAAAACGGGGCTTGGGAGTCCCCAGGTCGCCGTNCTGGCATCTACCTCGGTACCAACTGGTTCGTCTCTGATGAGTCAAAACAAGATTGAACCCGAGATGCGNCTCTCGGTTAGTTGGGATCTAAGCGAACGNCTGGCTCTCGGAACAAACTTCTCTTACTCGTACACAAACGAGGTGGCAGTTGATACACGGTCCCATGAGGCCGGGNCTACGCTNAGTCTCGGTATCGCNTTGACGGACNGNTGGGGCNCTTATGCTGAATACTTTGGNGCCTACACGATNGTCAGGGACGGCCCTNGNGAAGACTACGTTAANGGNGGNGTCACGTTCCTGGTTGAAAGCGATTTCCAACTTGANGCTCGNNTCGGCTATGGCCTCAATGGCCTTGNNGATGACTTCTTCGTCGGTTTCGGAAGCGCTGTCCGATGGTAGNAGACTCAANGGATCGTTGGTTGCGCATCTTCGATGCNTCAGGCATGTTGCCCNAATGAANGAAAATGCAGTAGCACGCATCGGTATCTTGACCGTCTCAGACCGCGCCAGTCGTGGCGAGTACGAGGATCGGGGCGGCCCGGCAGTACGGANCTACCTCGACGAGGTGCTTACCGGCCCGTGGGAGGCCGACACCCGGATCGTTCCGGATGAGTATGACCAAATCAAACAAGCCTTGATCGAGATGGCAGAAGCCGGTTGCTGCCTCGTGGTAACTACCGGAGGCACCGGGCCCGCACCGCGCGATATCACACCAGAGGTCACCGAGGCTGTCTGCGAGAAGTTGTTGCCTGGTTTCGGCGAGCAAATGCGCGCCGTTTCAGTCCGCTACGTCCCCACCGCGATCCTGTCACGACAACTGGCAGGGGTTCGCAGCAGCACCTTGTTCATCAACCTCCCCGGCAACCCCAAGGCGATCGCCGAGTGCCTCGACGCAGTGTTCGCCGCGATCCCTGACTGTGTCGATCTTATCGGCGGTCCGTGNTTGGAGACCAACCCGAAGCGTNTGATCTCGTACCGCCCCCNCGACTAAAGGANCGGTGCACCGTCCTNGCGCTCGTTCGAAACACCGANCTACAACTGATGGTTCTTGATCGGCAACTTGCGGATCCGTTTACCAGTCAGCGCAAAGATCGCGTTGGTAACCGCTGGAATCGTCGGCGGTAAGGCTGGCTCACCAGCACCTCCTGGCTCTTCGTCACTATCGACCAGGTGGATGTCGACCTCTGGCATCTCATCAATGCGCAGCAACTGGTAATTGTGGAAGTTGCTTTCCACCACCCCTCCGTTAGCGAGCGTGATCTCACCGTAAAGCGCCGCTGCAAGACCGTTGACAATGCAGCCAACAGTTTGTGCTTCGACGGCCAACGGGTTGATAACGAACCCGTAGTCTGCCGCGCAGGTAACTTTGTGCACACGTAACGCACCTTGTTCCACCGACACCTCGGCAATCTGGGCAACGTAGCCGCCTTTGTCGATCACCAACCCGATACCGCGTCCCCGGTCTTCGGGTGGCGGTGTGCCCCAGTTCGCCTTCTTTGCAGCGACCTCAAGCACGCGGCGGATACGGGGCGCATTACCGAGCATCGACAATCGGAACTCAAGCGGGTCACGCTCCGCCGCGTACGCCAACTCGTCGATAACGCTCTCAGTAATCCAACAGTTCTGCGATGGTCCCACCGAGCGCCAGTAGCCGGTCGGGGTACGAACCTGTGGTCCCGGCCTGCCGTAGTCAATCAGCAAGTTGGAGACCTCATAGGGCATCGACACGAGTCCGTCGACGGCGTTCCGATCCGGACGTTGGGCACCACCTCCGCGACCACCTCGGCTGCCGCTACCAGTCGGGCTCAGTGGCTGGGCAACGGCCCGTAGCCGGTAGGCAGCAATGTTGCCATCAGCATCGACACCACCTTCGAACTTGGCGTAGGCAGCCGGCCGATAGAGGTCATGGCGCATGTCTTCTTCGCGTGTCCAGAGAACTTGAACCGGAGAATCGACCTTCATCGCCGTTTCAACCGCGTCGGCAACAAAATCGGTCGCCGAGCGTCGACCAAGGCCGCAACCAACAAACATCGGATGCACGATAACCCGCTCCTCTGGAATCCCGGTGAGCCGGGCAACCGTGCTTTGCACCCCCTGGGGTCCTTGCGTCGGTACCCANACCTCGGCCAAGTCGGGCTGAGTGTGAACGGTGCAGTTCATCGGCTCCATAGTCGCGTGGGCNAGATAGGGTGCTTCGTAGACCGCTTTGACCTTAGTCTCGACCGTTGCCATCCCGGCGGTGATGTCACCTTCGCTGCGAGCCTCGACACCTTCATTCTCGGCCACCTCGGCGAAGTGCTCGAAGATGTCAGTGCTGTTCATCCTGAAGTCACCCTCGTTCCAAGTAACATCGAGCTTCCCAGAACCNTCGAAGGCAGCCCAGGTATTGTCCGCCACAACGGCGATACCAGACGAGATCTCGAAGACGTCACGAACGCCCGTAACCGCCAANGCTTCCGCAGGATCGAAGCTAGCAACGCTACCGCCGAAAANCGGNCTGTGCAGCACCGTGGCGAACAACAACCCTTCAGGGCGGGCATCAATCCCGAAATCAGCCTCTCCCNGTACCTTCGCTGGAGTATCTAACTGCTTCATCGGCTTACCGATGTAGCGGAATTCCGATGCATTCTTAAGAGTTGGTTTCTCGGGAACTGGCATGGCTGCCGCCTCTTCGGCGAGGTCAGCATACAAAAGCCGGCGTCCCGAACCCGAATGAATCACCGCACCCAGATCGGTACCACATTCATCAGCAGAAACGCCCCAGCGTGCTGCTGCCGCCAGAACCAACATCTCGCGCGCTGAGGCACCTGCCTGCCGTAAACCCATCCAGGCACCCCGGCGAACACTCGAGCTCCCCACCGTCATCATCCGGCCGTACTTATCGGGGTGTGCGTCCGCTTGCACAACACGGATGTCATTCCAAGCTACGTCGAGTTCGTCGGCGACAATCATCGGCAACGACGTACGCACACCCTGGCCCATATCGACTTTNGCGACCCAAATCGAGACACTGCCGTCCGTGTCAATCTGCACNAAGGCGTTAAGCTGGGCCGTATCGCTACCGTTAGCAGCCAACATTTGGCCCACGGCGTCGTAGCCCCCGTAAACGCCAATGGCGAGACCACCGCCAGCGATNCCCCCCAATCGAATAAAGTCTCTGCGATCGATCCTGGCGATGTTGTTCATGATTCGATGCTCCCAGCGGCCCGGTGAATCGCCCTACGGATGCGATCATAAGTACCGCAGCGGCAAATGTTGCGCGCCATTTCACGATCGATGTCATCGTCAGTTGGATTCGGGTTTTTCGCCAACAAGCCAGTAGCAGCCATTATCTGGCCGGTTTGGCAGTAGCCGCATTGCGGCACATCTTCGGCAATCCAAGCAGCTTGCACCGCGTGGAGGCCGTCGAGCGAAATACCCTCGATCGTAGTGATCTTGCTGGCGCCGATCGAGCCAACCGAAGTGCGGCAGGAAGTACGCGCCTCGCCGTCGATGTGCACNGTGCANGCACCGCACTGCTGCATGCCACAGCCGTACTTCGTCCCTGTGAGCCCGAGCACGTCGCGAAGCGCCCAAAGCAGTGGCATCTCTGGGGGCACTTCAACTATCTGGTCGCGGCCATTTATGTTGAGTGTGAANGCAGCCATTTCATTTTCCTCNTTTCTACGAATCGTTACCAGTCTTGCNCANTTGGGAAGCTATCTCATTCAACGGCCCCGNCAGCAAAATTGCAAGGTGTGTCGATATGCTCAATGCGGAAACCACCAGCCCCAAAGCTCCGGTAAACTAAGAGACTATGAATGATCCTATCGCCCGGTTCCTGCATATTTACGAGCGCGCTAAGAAGGAAGACCCGGGTGACCATACACGCGTAGCGCTCGCCACCACGGATACAAACGGCCAACCATCGGTGCGCATGGTGCTACTGCGCGGGATTGACGAGCGTGGTTTTGTCTTTTTCACTAACTACAGCAGTCGTAAAGCACGCGAAATCGAGGCCAACCCACAAGCGGCTCTTTGCTTCTATTGGGAGTCGGTCAAGGAACAAGTCCGCGTCGAGGGCATCGTCAAGCGCACCAGCAACGACGAATCGGACATTTACTTCGCTTCTCGTGAGCGTGGCAGCCAACTGGCAGCCTGGGCCTCCAAACAAAGCTCGGCGTTGGAATCTCGCACCGAGTTACTCGCCGCGTACGATAAGGCCAAGGCTCGGTTCGCCGGCTGTGAAGTCCCACGGCCTGATTTCTGGGGCGGCTTCCGACTGCATCCGGAACGCATAGAGTTCTGGAGCAACAAGACGCATCGCATGCATGACAGGGTCGTCTTCGTGTACAAAAACGATGCCTGGGTAAAAAAACGTCTCTACCCCTAGAAGCTAAGTGGAGGGAGGGGATCAGTGGCGCCGTCTCCTCTGCTAGCATCGGCCAAGACACGGAGAACCGGTGACCGATTCGAACACTTGGGAAGAAGTTTACGAGATCGTCAGGCTAATCCCGCCCGGCCGGGTGATGAGTTACGGGCAAGTCGCGACGATCTGCGCCCGCCCACTAACGCCGCGGGCAGTAGGCTGGGCGTTGTACGGGTGCCCCGCAGACGTACCTTGGCATCGTGTAGTTAACGCGAGCGGTGGTTGTTCAACCGACCGTGTGGCCGGGAAGCAGCCGGGGCGACAACAGAAACTTCTAGAAGCTGAGGGCGTTGACTTTTCCCCTACCGGAACGCTGGATATGAACCACTATCCATTCGAACTTGCTGTCGATGACCTCAACGAACTTCTCGTTGATACTAAGGCGGTCCCATGAAGCTAGCGCTATTCGGCTACGGGCACATGGGCCGAGAGGTCGAACGACTGGCGATTGCCCAAGGGCATGAGGTTGGCGTGCGCCTCGATATCGAGAATAACCCTGAGGGTGCTGGGATCACCAGCGAGGCCCTTGCCTCGATCGAGGCGGCGATCGATTTCACCGTACCAACAGCGGTGTTCGACAATATTGATCGAGCCACCGATATCGGTGTTCCCCTGGTCGTTGGAACCACCGGATGGGACGACCGGTTGGACGAAGTACGGGAGCTTGTAGACAAGAGGGGCGCAACCCTCGTGCACGGTGCCAACCTGTCGATTGGCGCCAATCTGTTCTTCCGCATCGCGACGCAAGCGGCGCAACTGTTCGATGCAATTAGTGAACACGCCGACTATGACCCATATATTTGGGAACATCACCATCGCGACAAAGTGGACGCGCCAAGCGGAACTGCATTGCACCTTGCTCGTCTCGTAACAAAGACGACCCGCGGCAAGAAAACCATACAGGCAGGGAATCCCGAGTCATCAATAGATACTGAAGCGCTTCACGTCGTTAGCTTGCGCGCCGGCACCGCCTCTGGAGAGCACACCTTAGGTTTCGATGGCGCCACGGACACCGTGAGGCTCACGCACACGGCTGGTAACCGCGAAGGCTTCGCGGCCGGCGCACTACTGGCCGCCCAATGGGTCATCGGCAGGAAGGGATGCTTCGAGTTTGGTAGCGTGCTCGACGAGATCCTGGGAGACATCGATGACAACGGATGAGCTGCGCGACGAGATTGAAATGCTGTTCAAGTTTGGCGCCGAGGAACTTCCCGATAGCGCCGCCGAGACTTTCGCCGTGTTCCGCAACGCCCTGAGTAGCGGCGCTGTGCGTGCCGCGTCACCGAGCATCGAAGGCTGGCAGACGAACGCCTGGGTCAAGAAAGGCATCCTAATAGGTTTCCGGGTCGGCCACAGCGAGTGTACAGCCGACGCTGGTCCTCTAGGTTTCGTTGACAAACACACCCTGCCAATCCGACGCTTCGACGACAACGAGGGTGTTCGCGTCGTTCCTGGCGGTTCCTCGATTCGGGAAGGCGCCTACATCGGCCGCGACGTAGTCTGCATGCCACCCATGTACGTCAACATCGGCGCCTACATCGACGATGGCACGCTTATCGATTCGCACGCCTTGGTCGGTTCGTGCGCCCAGATCGGCAAAAAGGTGCACATTTCGGCTGCCGCGCAGATCGGCGGGGTTCTCGAACCTATTGGCGCCCTGCCGGTAATTGTCGAAGACAACGTCCTTATCGGTGGCAACAGCGGCATCTACGAGGGAACTATCGTGAGCCATGAGGCGGTCATCGCTGCCGGTACAGTGCTGACTGGGTCCACGCGTGTGTACGACGTGCTGAACGAACGAGTGTTGCGGGCGACCGCCGATGAGCCGTTAGTGATCCCACCACGGGCTGTGGTAGTGCCTGGCAGCCGGCCGGCTGCCGGAGCTTACGCCGCCAAACTCGGCCTGCAGGTATCTAGTCCGCTGATCGTCAAGTACCGGGATGAGAGTACCGACGCCGCCACCGCCATCGAGGAAGCACTGCGATCGTGAGGAATCACCGAGGCGTAGCCCAGCGCCTCGACGGCGTCTCCCTATCACTCATTCGCCAAGTCTTCGAGAAGGCCCCACCAGACGCCATCAATCTCGGCCTCGGTGAACCAGCGTTCGCCACTGCACCCGAGATCGTTGATGCAGCGCTCATCGTCCTCGAAACCGAGCCACTTGGCTATACGTTCAACGGTGGGATCCTAGAGTTGAGGGAGCTTATCGCCCAGCGTGCTCCCGGAAATCACACGGCGGACTCGGTGTGCGTCACGGTGGGTGCCAACGGGGGGCTACTGGGCTCAATGCTTGTGTCGGTCGATGCTGGCGATGAGGTTCTAGTTCCGAACCCTGGATTTCCGACTTATGAGGCAATCACCTCGCTCGCTGGCGCCCACCCGATCTGTTATCCGATGTCAGCCGATGACAGCTTCCGCTTTTCCGTCGATGCTCTCGAAAAATTGATCACCAAAAAGACCCGAGCAGTCGTCATCAACAGCCCGTCGAACCCGACTGGACACATCATCCCAGACTCGGAACTCAAAGGACTAGCAACGCTCGCGGATGCTCACGACTTAATGGTGATCTCAGATGAGGTCTACCACGAGTTCTATTACGGTGAACGTTGCCCGTCGTTTCTCGATGTGTCGGGTCGTGGCTTGGTAGTGAACAGCCTCTCGAAAACTGAAGCAATGACTGGGTGGCGGATTGGCTGGACGGTAGGGCCTCCAGAGTTCATCAGCGCCATCACGGCCGTCAACCAACATTCGGTGACATGCGCCCCGACGCTCTCGCAACGCGTGGCTCTACGGGCCCTCGGCGCCAGCGCTGAAGAACGCGCCGCAGGCACACGTGCTGATTTCGCCCAGCGTCGTCGACTCATGCTGGAAATGATCGACGACCAACTCGGCCTTCCACGGATCGAACCTGAGGGCTCCTTCTTCGTACTCCTGGAGGCATCTCCCAGCGGGGACAGTCTCGAGTTGGCCCTAGACATTCTCGACAAAACCAACGTTATCACCATCCCGGGCGCTGCGTTCGGCGAAGAGTCGTCGCGTTTCCTGCGCCTTTCATTCGGCGCCACTGAAGCCTGCATCTTCGAGGGACTTCAGCGTCTTGGCGGTTACTTTTGAATCGTTTCGTCGTGCGCGCTATAAGACCAGTAGGACTTGGGTCGTCGTGTCGGCTGCGCGACAGATTGCCCCACAACCCCCAACGCCAAACGGAGTGCAGCTCATGAAAAACCTTCGCTTCTCAACCGCTTGCTTGTCTTTCGTTCTCGTCTTCTTGCTCGTGTCACCGCCCGCCACCGTGCCACAGCAAGAACAAGTCGACCTCGAAATGGTCGCCAAAATCCGCGAAGAAGGACTCGAGCGATCCCAGGTTTGGAAAACGTTTAGCCAACTCGTTGACGTTTTCGGTCCGCGCTTGACGGCGTCGCCAGCATTCAACGCGGCGGCGCGCTGGGCCCGTGATGAGCTACGCGGCTGGGGCATGGACGATGCCCATCTGGAAAGCTTCGAGTTCGGCCGTGGCTGGACGCTCCAGGGCTTCACGCTGGAAATGTTGGAGCCTCGCTATATGCCCCTGATGGGGTACCCAAAGGCGTGGAGCCCTTCGACCAAAGGCCCAATCGAAACCTCACCACTGATGCTCGCCGGCCTCACCAGTAACGAGATCGCCGCGTACCAGGGCCAACTTTCTGGTGCCATCGTGATGACCCGCCCTGAAGAAACCCGATTCATCACTGAGGATCGCGACTATCCACCTGATTACCGGGATGCTGGTGTCAACCCCACCACTAACCAACGCTGGAGCCCGACCAGCCGCACTGATGCCTCCGAGGCGGACCGTGCCCAGCAAGAAGCGCAGAGACAGGCGGCTCGCCAGGCTCGTGCCACTCAGCGCGACGCAGCACAAATGCTGCGGTCAGAAGGTGCAGGAGTGGCGTTGGAACCCAGCCGCGGTGAGCACGGCACGATCTTTGTTCTTGGCCAAAACCGTGACGATGACAACTCCGTACCCACAGTGGTCCTTGCGTCGGAACACTACAATATGATCACTCGGTTGATGGAGCGCAACGTCGATGTAACCTTGCGCGTCAACATCGAAAGTCGTTACCACGAGGACGACACCAACGGGTACAACATCATCGCGGAGATCCCCGGAGTCGATCCCGAAATCGGCGACGAAATCGTCATGATCGGTGCCCACCTTGACTCCTGGCATTCCGCAGCCGGCGCTACTGACAACGCTGACGGTGCTGCTGTCACGCTGGAAGCAATGCGCATACTCAAAGCCCTTAGCATAAAGCCACGGCGTACCATCCGTTTGGCCCTCTGGGGCGGTGAGGAACAAGGATTGCACGGCTCGCGCCGCTACGTCGAACGTTACCTTTCCGGCGTCGACAACGCCGATGCGCGCGATAACTTCTCCGTATACTTCAACCTCGACCCTGGCGCAGGTCCTATCAAGGGCTTCTTCCTCGAAGGAAATGAGGCAGTGCGACCGTTTTTCGCTGCCAACCTCGAGCCATTTGCTGACCTCAATTCAACTATCCTGACCGCGGGCGGCATTTGCTGCACTGATCACCTCAGCTTTATCGACGAAGGCCTACCAGGCTTTCAACCCATCCATTCGTACGACGACTATGACGTTCGTACGCACCACACTAACGTCGACTCGTACGAGCGCATCAATAAAGAAGATCTTGAGCAAGCTTCAGTCGTGATGGCCTCGTTGCTGTACCACGCGGCGATGCGGGACAAGAAAATCCCGCGCAACCCAGAGATCGGTGCCCACTGAGTCCCAACTGGTTCACAACCTCGACGGTTCAGGGGTTCCCCAGGGCACACTGGGGGCTTAGGATAGACAAGTGTGTGGGGTGCGTCGGGTTCATGGATCCGCGGGGAGGCAGGGTCCGGGCCCCATATTTTGATCCTAGATGAGACGCGCATGAATAGTGACACCGGACCATACTTATCGCTTAACCAGTGGCGTATGTCCAAACTATCTCGGGCCACGATTGCCACGATCATCATATTCGCAACATCGATGGCAAGCGTGGGCGCTAAGCAGCAAGGGTTTCGAACCGTCGTAATCGACCCGGGCCACGGTGGTGCCGAAGTAGGCGCCGTTGGAGCGACTGGTCTTATGGAAAAGAATGTCGTGCTCGATATCTCGAAACGCCTCGGTCAGCTTCTCGAAGAACAGCTCGGTCTTCAGGTCTACCTGACCCGTGACCAAGACATTTATAAGGAAAAGGAAGATCGCACTGCTCTGGCCAACAACGTAAAGGCCAATGTGTTTCTTTCTATTCATGCAAATTCCTACCGTGGCCGTGGCGTGCATGGCCCCGAAACTTTCTTTCTGTCCAATCAAGCAACCGATGACGACGCCCGTCGCCTGGCGGCCATAGAGAACAACGCAATGGGACTCGAGGGCCCAACCGGCAGCGATTCGAACCTTCAGATGTTGCTCTGGGACATGGCACAGACAACGCACTTGCGCGAGAGCAGCGTGCTGGCCGAAATGGTTCAGTCCAACATGAACTCGCTGGGAGGGACAACAGATCGGGGCATCAAACAGGCACCTTTCGTGGTCCTAAAGGGCGCCAACATGCCCGCTGTTCTCGTCGAAGTTGGTTTTCTATCCAATCCTGAGGAAGAACGCCTGCTTGCCGATGCTGCCTACCGGCAGCAGGTCGCCAATATGCTATTTCAGAGTCTAAACCGGTACCGGCAACGCCATGCGTCGCTGATCGGTGGTGGCTCGATCCACTAACTTCAATAAAAATCATCGACTTGGAGCCGCAGCCCGTATGAGTCGAAATGACGCCAAGTTTCCATGGAGAGTCATTACAATCTCCACGATGCTTTTTGGCGCCCTTGTGCTTATTGGTTGGATGTTTTTCTTCTTCGCCGGTTCCAACAATTCCGGTGTGCCTGCTACTACTGACGACACCATCGAGATGGCTCCAGTATCACCCGCAACTGCTGCCACCAGTGTGCCGGCTGTACAACCCACCGTTGGCGACCCTTCATCCCTTGAATCGGTGACCGATCCAACCACGTTTGATCTAACAGACCTCAAGACGCTAGAGGGTTTATCGATCGCACGCGCCGAAGCTGGCACGATGAACCTTCGGCTCTTCCTGATTGTTTCAGGTCTTGAACGTCTGATCCCGGTGCTGCACACGGTAGCCGCCCCACCAACCATTGACTTACAGGTGCGCAGCGCCGTCGATGAGCTGATCAACTGGACCGGTGACGAAACCATTTCCCCGGTCCCACCGGAGTCTCGTGTCCGTGAGATATGGGTCGCACAGAGTGGCGTCGCATATATCGATTTCTACCAGTCTTTCTTCGATTTTTCCGGCGGTGGATCGTTGAGTGAACTCCATACCGTATACAGCATCGTGGCGACATTAACGGAGAGCTTTCCAGAGATATTTGCAGTGCAATTCCTTATCGAGGGGGAACAAATCGAGACGCTCGCAGGCCATGTAGACCTTTCGCACCCGCTGCAACCCTCAGCAGACTGGGTACTGATCGAACAGGAAGGAGGAGCCGCCCAGCAACCTCAGGATTCGCGTGAGATCGATGGCTAACCGGCAAAGCAGGTGCCTCCGTTTGGTCTTCGCGACCCGTAACGAAGGCAAGGTGGCCGAACTTACTGCGTTGCTAAAAGAAACTTGTTGGGCCCCTGAACGACTACCGCCCAGCTTTGGCAACTATGAGGAAACCGGCGAAACATTCGCCGACAATGCTCGTGGCAAGGCACTCTTCGCCTCTGCGCAGCTTAGTTCTCCTGTTCTGGCCGATGATTCAGGTCTCGAGATCGACGCTCTTGGTGGTGAACCGGGAGTCCGATCAGCACGTTATATCGACGAGTCACTAAGCCAAGAAGAGCGGAACAAAGCGGTGCTCGATAAATTGTCTGACACCCCAGTCGAACTCCGCACAGCACATTTTTTCTGTCATCTTGCACTCGCACTGGACAACGACATCGTCCACGAGACAACCGGGAGGTGCAGCGGCTCAATTGGCTTAGCCCCCCGTGGCAACCAAGGGTTCGGTTACGATTCGATCTTCATTGTGCCCAACCTCGGCTTGACTTTTGCCGAAATTCGTCTTGAAGACAAATCAGCGCAGTCGCATCGGGGTGCTGCAATGCGCGCCATGGTTGAGTTTTTGGGCCGCTGGCCGCCCAACTGAGAACAGTTGCATGGCGCTGAGAAGACCCGGGAAAGCTTCGCAGAGTGTTTCAAGTCGCAAAATCGTTTGGTAACACGGGGTTGGTGTCGGTATCCTCAGGTTTTAATCGGGGTGTGGCGCAGTCCGGAAGCGCACCTGCTTTGGGAGCAGGGGGTCGGAGGTTCAAATCCTCTCACCCCGACTGATGAAAACATAAGCTCTGCAATCACTTAGGTGGTTGCGGGGCTTATGCTGTTACCCCGCTGCCGTTAGTCAGCCTACTGGCTGCCCATAGCCTCTGGATCAGCCCGAATACTAATCGTCGTCATGTGAGTCTCACCTCCAACCACCAACCGTACCAGGTAGGTTCCCGGCGTAGCGTCGGATCTCTGGATCCCACGTAAGCCACCGCGACCACCGCGACCACCGCGACCATCGGGACCTGCGTCGCCAGAGCCTTGCGAGAACCGCATCGGCCAGAAGTATCGGTTGATGCCTGCGGTGGCATCGATCGTCACCTCGAAAGTCTCCTCGCCGCTGATGTCACTGATCGAGATGCTCACATCGTCTTGCGGCTCGTTCTTCAAGTAGAAGTGGATAGCCGCGGAGGTAATCAGCTCACTCGGCGAGTTGCCCGGCTCCCGTTGGTCGATCGAAAGTGGGTTTCGGCCCATGAAGAGCTTGTGCCCGCGGGTAGCACCCCGACTAACGCCCCGCCACTGGGTCGCCACCTTGTTGTCAAACAGATGGACACTGGCTGCGAGCACCTCGGCGTTAAGCTGTTGTAACGGTGTAATGTCGTCAAGGATCCAGATACTTCGTCCATGGGTAGCGGCGATCAAGTCCCCATCGCGGGGATGGATAATTAGGTCGTGCACCGGGACGGTGGGCATACCGTTCATGAACCGGGCCCAGCCCTTGCCCCCGTCGACCGTGCCATAGACAGCGAACTCGGTACCAATGAAAAGCAGGTTGGCGTTCTTATGGTCTTCGACGATAACGTACACCGGTTCATCTGGCAGGTTGCTGCTGATATCAGTCCATGTAGCGCCATAGTCATCGGTCCGAAAGATCCAGGAGCCGAAGTTGTCTGAGCGGTGACCGTCAAAAGTGACGTAGGCTCGCTCTTCAGCGTAACGTGAGGCGACGACGCGGCTGACCCAGAGGCCACTGCGCACGCCAGGGACGTTCGGGCGAACATCAGTCCATTCCCCGCCATCATCGCGCGTCATCTGCACGCGCCCNTCGTCGGTGCCAGCCCAGATCANCCCTGGCTTGATTGGCGACTCTGCGATCGTGATCACAGTGGCGTGAGTCTCGGCGCCACTGGTGTCGCTCGTTAAACCACCTGATTCGCGATCGGTCGTCTCCGGATCGTTGTACGAAAGGTCGGGGCTAACGATCGTCCACGTATCACCCCGGTCGATACTCTTGAAAACGTGGTTGCCACCGAAATAGATCGTAGTCGTCTGATGCGGCGATAGGATCAGTGGGGAGCTCCAGTTGAAGCGGAATTGATCCTGCGGCAGCCGGTTGCCACCCCCGCGGCCTCCGCCGCGACGGCCACCGGCTTGCGCTGGCTGTGGCTCAGCGCTCTCAAAAAGGTNATCGTCAATGTTCAGTACGTTCTGACGANCCGGCGTGATGCTCTTGCCCTGCTGGCGNAACAAGGCATCGAGCCGGCGTATGTTGCCGCCCTGACTCTCGGTATAAACGGTGCGCCAGTCGTTTGGATCGACGGTCGTATGGAAGCCATCTCCACTGTGAAACTTGAACCAGTGGTCGTTGAGAATACCGTTGTAGTCACGACTATTGGATGGTCCACCCCAGTTGCCATTGTCTTGCAATCCNCCATACACGTAGTACGGATCGCGCGAGTCGGCTGTAATNGCATAGAACTGNCCAAGGTCCATATTGTCGAACATGATGAAGCTGTAGCCCTTATCGTAGGTTACGTAAGANCCCTTATCATTGCCGACGTAGAAGATGTCGGGATTAAAGGGATTGAGCCAAAGGGCATGGAAATCGCCGGAAATTCCGCCCATGCTTCGACCGAATGTGCGCCCGCCATCATGTGAGATCTGGGCACTCCCAGAAAGCACATACACCGTCTCATCATCGACCGGATCGATCCATATGTGGCTGTAGTAGAACGGCCGGTTGTTATAACGACTGACATANTCCCAGCTATCACCGCCGTCCTCAGACCGGTAGATGCCGGTGCCAAGCTGGNTCATATCCTCGTAGTCAGGGTTGGGCTGTCCATCGACACGCTGTGGCGGCTGGAAACCATGCTCAACGATCGCCATGACTGTGTCGGGATTGGATAGAGCGATCGCCAAACCAATTTTCCCCGTATCTCCCTCAGGNAGTCCGTTGACAAGCTCTTCCCAGGTCGCCCCGCCGTCGGTCGACTTGAAGATACCGCCGTTCGGCCCACCTGAGTCGAAACGATGCGGCTGCCTTAGNCGCTGCCAGAAAGCTACATACAGAATTTCTGGGTTGCGTGGGTCCATAATTAAGTCGGTCGCCCCGGTACGNTTGTCATCTGGAAGCCCNCCTACACCNCCGTCCGTCGCAACGGGAGCNTTGGTACCAAGCTNGACCCANGTAGCGCCACCATCGGTNGTTTTGAAGAGNCCGCGATCNCCCGTGTAGCCCCACAAGTGCCCTTGGGCCGCCACGTACACGGTATCCGGGTCCGTCGGATGGGTTAGTACCTCNCCGATGTGGTGAGTGTCGGCGAGNCCAACATTGACGAACGTCTCGCCACCGTCGGTCGATTTATAGACACCATCGCCCCAGCCAATGCTATTGCGTGTGCAGGACTCTCCGGTGCCCACCCAGACAATGTCGGGGTCGGACTGAAAGACACCGATATCACCGATGTTCGAAGTGCCGTAATTTTCGAAAATAGGCGTCCACGTTGTTCCAGCGTTAGTCGACTTCCACACACCTCCTGANGCTGCACCTACGAACACCGTTGAAAANTCATCGCCGACAGCTTCGATGTCCGTNACCCGTCCCGCCATGTTCGCAGGNCCAATGTTTCGCCACTGCAGGTCGGCNAACAAAGTATCTTCCAGGATGGACGGACTTTGCGGCGCGGGGATAGCCGCTGANGGACTGGGCAAACTCACCACTGACATCACCAGTGTGAGCGACAGNAAGACAGTCAAAACGAGTGGCTGNGTTCGAAACTTCGGGCACATATCAGTGAACTCCTAGCTGGGGATCAATACTGCCGCCGACAAGCCGCCGGCACAGGAAGCCAGTAGCGTCCTACGGCATCGTTCGATCTTCAAGAGGCTATCCNCAGCCTCAGGCAGCAAGCATCAACTAAGATGTTTCTCTTTGTGACAGAAGAACCGAGTNAAACGNGGAGAAAANATGGNCGGCTAAGAGCCGCNTATTGCGACCACCCGNAACCTGCNNCTTTCGCATTTCCCTTGCCTCTGGAGCATGGGCTGTTAGGCTTCTCNCTTCCCTCCCTAGAACCGCCCCGTGAGATCCGCCATGCAACGTTCTTTTAGATTGCGAAGCTTGCTTTTCCTGATGGTTTTCGCTGCTTTTTTCTCCTTACTAGCGTGCGCAACAGCCCCGCCAGGCGGCAACACCAATATTGACTCCTTGCTAACCACAGCGGAGCGCTCCAGTTTCGACGAAACAACACGCTACGCTGACGTCATCGAACTGATGAACGCATTCGACGCGTCCTCCGACCGGATGCACATGACCACGTTCGGCTACACATACGAAGGTCTCGCTTTACCGATGATGGTCGTCGGTGACGTCTCCGATGCTTCCCNCGAGGCTGTAGTTAACAGCGGCAAGACGCGCGTCTGGATCCAGGGCGGCATCCACTCCGGCGAGGCTTGTGGAAAAGAAGCGATGCTCATGATGTTGCGNGACCTGGCGCTGGNCAAGCATGCTGAGTGGGACGATTCACTGGTGCTCCTGATCGCACCCCTCTACAACGCTGATGGNAACGAACTTGTAAANGTAGACAACCGCGGCTCGCAAAATGGCCCGGTAGCAGGTATGGGACAACGCCCGAACGCACAAGGCTACGACCTGAACCGTGACCACATGAAGCTCGACTCTCCTGAGGCACGATCGCTGGTTCAGATGATGAATAACTACGATCCCCACGTTGCAATCGACCTGCACACNACCAACGGCACTCGCCATGCCTACCACGTGACTTATTCGCCGCCACTGCACCCAAANACGTATACCCAAATCGACGAAATGTTGCGTGGCGATTGGCTTCCAACCGTCACCCAACAGATCAAAGATAAACACGGCTGGGACTACTACTACTACGGCAACGCGGGCTTCGGCGGTGGCNCCAGGGGACGCGGTNGTCGAGGTGGCCGGCGCGGAGTATCCGGTGGTGGCGCTGGGCAGGCCCAAGGCATGCAGGTGTGGCGAACGTTCGATCATCGGCCNCGTTTCAACAATAACTACGTCGGNTTGCGCAATCGTTTCGCCATCCTNAGCGAGGCCTACGCGTACGCCACCTTCGAAGACCGTGTAATGGCAAGCCTGTGGTTCGTCGAGGAAATCCTCAACCACGCAGCAACCAATGCCGATGCCATCCGCGAGATCGTTACCGCGGCTGATCAGCACTCGATCATCGGTGAAAAACTTGCCGTCCGTGCCTCTTTTTTACCATCGGAGGAGCCGGTCGAGATCCTGATGGGCGAGACCGAGCCCGTGCTCAACCCGTACAGCGGTCGGACGATCACCCAGCGCCTCGATGCCGTGAACCCGGTGATGATGCTTGAGGCGGGTACAGCACAACCGACCGAGACAGAAACGGCACCAGCAGCCTACTTCATCCCTGTCAACGAGCNAGCAGCACTAACCAAGCTCGAACTTCACGGCATGNTAATGGAACCTCTCGGCACGGAAATAATGNTCCAGGCCGAGCAGTTCGTCATCCAATCATCGACCGAGGCCGAAAGACCCTTNCAAGGACACAACGAGCGTACGCTGGNGGGAAGCTGGGAGCCCATTGAGGTCACGCTGCCGGCAGACACCATAGTGGTCCTGGTTGGACAGCCGCTTGGACGACTGGCGTTTTCTTTGTTGGAGCCACGCTCCGACGACGGGCTAACCAATTGGAACGTGTTCGACAGGTCACTGGCAGGCGCCAACGTGTTCCCGGTGCTGNGGACGTCGGAGGAGTTCCGACGCTAGTNTGCTGTCCCNGGAGCCCGCNAAAGGATTGTCANTCGACGGATTCCGGCTGATNNCCNGAACCATCTGGCCGCCGGAGCACAGAAAGGTACTCGNCGTGTGCTTCGCGCGCNCGGATNAGCGCNTCGNGGCNCAGGTTTAGCTCNNTGGCAATCTTGCCGATCTCGTTGTCCTCTANNGTCGAGATGTTTTCGTCGCTGGCGGAAACNGTGTACAGACAATCGAGCAGTTGTAACTTCTGGGTGCCATCAGCGATCTCGTTGAACTCTCGGGTGACGAGGAAGTTCTCGGTGCCTCCGAACAACAGGTTCTGACTTTNGGCGATCTGCACCACCATGACCGCTTGCTCTNGNGGCAATCCGCTGCGATCTGCGACGATNTGTTCCATAGCTCGCGTTTCGTCCTCGCTGATTTCCAGGTCGGCCATNGCAACGCGGCCAAGAATATAGGCAAAAGCGGCAATGTAGCTCGCCCGGTCGGTGTCGAGNTCGTTNAGAGCGCGGGCAATCTTGCGCACNGTTTCGGTCTCNTCNACACCGGCCTTTTGCATNCGAGNCGAGCCGCCCCGCANCGCGTCAAACAACGATTCGAGTAGCGACATCTGAACTCCCNTTGNNGTGGGNGAGTNAAGNCCGGTACCANACCGCACCGGGCCTTNCCACGGCCCGCTATAGCTCGGCGTTACGAAGCCGCAATGCGTTGGTAATCACTGAAACTGAGCTGANCGTCATGGCNGCAGCAGCGATCATCGGACTCAGCAACAAANCGACGANAGGATAGAGGATTCCCGCNGCNANCGGCACTCCGAGGGAGNTATAGACGAAAGCGAAGAACAGGTTCTGGCGTATGTTCTTCATCGTCGTGCGACTCAACCGGATAGCGCGGACAACGCCACGGAGATCACCTTTTACCAGCGTCACGTCGGCGCTCTCGATGGCAACGTCGCTTCCGGTCCCCATGGCGATGCCGACGTTGGCCTTAGCGAGCGCCGGCGCATCGTTGATTCCGTCACCGGCCATCGCCACGACGTGCCCCGCTCCGATCAAGNGTTCGACGGCCGCGCTCTTNCCTTCCGGTAGAACTTCGGCCTCGAACTCCTCGATGCCNAGGCTCGANGCCACCGACACCGCGGTCGCCNCATTGTCACCGGTGATCATCACTACNNGCACNCCTTCGGCGGCCANCATGCGTAGAGCCTCCGGNGTNGACTGCTTGANCGGGTCAGCAAGCCCCAGNAAACCGNCCANGCGNCCATCCAGNNCGACGTACATCACCGTCTGTCCATCATCTCGNAGTGCCGCGCCNCGATCGGCGAGNGCCNCCGTCCCGANGCCGAGATCCNTCATCAACGCTTCATTNCCCACNGCGACCGCCCGCCCNCCGACGNTCCCGGTGATTCCCTTGCCGGTATGGGAGGCAAAATNGTCAGACGNAGGAACAGAGTGCCCCTTCTCGATNGCACCTGCGACGATAGCCGCGGCAAGCGGATGCTCGCTGGACTTCTCTAANGCAGCAGCNAGNGCAAGAAAGCTGTCGGCATCGCCCCCGGAGTTTGCACCCATGGCTTCAGGTCCNTCGNCCGCGAGCACGGAGACCAGCTTCGGTCGACCCTCTGTCAGCGTCCCAGTCTTGTCGACGACCAACGTATCGATGTTCTCGAGGATTTCGAGGACTTCGGCATTCTTGGTCAACACGCCAGCTCTCGCGCCGCGCCCCATGCCAACCATGATCGACATCGGCGTCGCCAACCCGAGGGCACAGGGGCAGGCAATGATCAACACAGCAACGGCGTTGACCAAAGCGTAGGCCATCCTTGGGCTGGGACCCAAAGTCGCCCAANACGNGAACGTCAACACTGCGATCAACACGACAGCGGGAACGAAGTAGGCGGACACGACNTCAGCNANCTTTTGGATAGGCGCCCGGCTACGCTGNGCCTCGCTCACCATTTGAACGATGCGGGCGAGCAGCGTGTGNCGGCCGACCTTTCGAGCCTCCATTATCAGGGCCCCGGTGCCGTTCACAGTTCCTCCNGTAAGCNTGTCACCGACAGTCTTCNCCACNGGGACAGGCTCACCGGTCACCATCGACTCATCAACGGCGCTNCCNCCGTCGGTCACGACGCCNTCGACGGGCACCNTTTCACCGGGGCGNACGCGAAGGNGGTCGCCNACTTGNACCTTGTCGAGAGNAACGTCCTGCTCNGATCCATCNCCATCGATCCACCNNGCGGTCACGGGTGCGAGGCCAAGCAGNTCCTTGATCGCTGAGTTCGTGNGGCTGCGCGCCTGTAGTTCGAGTACCTGNCCGAGCAAAACAAGTGTGATNATGACCGCCGCCGCCTCGAAGTAGACGGCAACGANNCCTTCCTCNCTGCGGAAGGATCCNGGAAACACANCCGGCGCCAGGATCGCGACNANGCTGTATACGTAGGCCAGNCCCGTCCCCAACCCGACGAGCGTGAACATNTTGGGACTGCGGTTGCGCANNGACGCCACGGCGCGNTCGAAGAACGGNAGTCCGGCCCACAAGACCACNGGCGTCGCCAGCAACCACTGCACCCAACCGAGCCACACCGGCGNGAGAACCTCCTGNAGGANCTGNCCGGGAACCATCTCTGACATCGCCAGAACAAACACTGGNACTGTGAAAACGAGGCTNACGTAGAAACGTCGCCGCATGTTATCGAGCTCNGGATTGTCNNCTTCGAGCACGACCGTCATAGGCTCCAGCGCCATGCCACAGNNCGGGCAAGACCCCGGCNTTTNTTTNTGCACNTCGGCGTGCATCGGGCANGTGTAGCAGATCGCCACTCCGGCGACCTCCTCCGACTCGAGCGCCATGCCGCACATCGGACAGGCTCCGGGGCCTGGCTCGCGCACCGAGGGACACATCGGACACACCCAGGCAGGGACACTCGNCGGTACGTCTACCTTNCCNTTCCCGCCACTTTCAACCTCGGNGGNACCTTCTCCNTGACAGCAATGATGTTCAGGTTCATCCATGCCTTGAATAGTAGCCTGTGGNCGGAAGGGTGTCGTAGAAGGCTGTGGCGTCNCCANAGTTAACTCAGCGCGCCGNCGCCTTGAAGATCCGGTACACACCGACCGTGCACAGCGGCAGAGCGAACAACAAGAGGAACCCGTAGGCCATCAACGTATAGCCCCTCGCCACTAACTCGATCAACCCGAAGCGTGACAGAANAGCNGCAAGGACTAGCACCGCAACCGTCAANGTCCCGACCTGGCGGCGGCTCATCGGTTGACGGCCNACTTCAGCGAGGTTCACGGTGACACGCTCGATGATCGCGTGGATCATCCCGGTGCTNGTTTCGACCAGTGTCCAGACGACAACAAANGCAAAGACCGCGAGTAGAGTGTCGCCACCAACGCGGNCCAGCATAACCAACCAGGGTACNTTCGCCGTAGTCACTTCAGCATCGGGGTAGTAGCCCATGATCGCCAGGTAGGTGAGAACAAACGGCACTGTCGCCATCAGGCCACCAATGATGCCAGCCCCGAACGCCTGCCGGCGCGTAGTCTGCCGATCCAATGTAAAGAANGCCGCCGGCANGCTTGCCAGGTTGTAACCAACGTAGAGAATCCCAACACCGAAAGCGGCGGCGATCGAAGCCCCGGCATCACCCCCGGCTGTGCCTGGCCCCTCGCGCAACGCCACCATGGTCTGCGGCCAACGCTCATACAGGACAGCACCAGCAAACAGGATGTAGCCAACATACAGCACCACGGAGCCCACCGTTTTGAAACGCTCGATAGCAGCGCGACCACTAGTGTTGAGCGCACCGACCAAACAAANAACCACAACGACACCGACCCAGTACGGCAAACCAAGGATTTCCTCAACAACATCGCCAGATGCTGCGCCTACAACGGCGATCACTAGAATCGCCATGGCAAAAAACAACACATCGAACAGGGGCCAGNCAGGACCAATCAATGCCCGTACAAAGTTCNTGTAATCATAGGCCCGGCTGACACGNGNGAACTCGAAAGCCAGCNCGCACATNAGCGAAAAGCCCAGAAAAATGGCGNCGATACTCCATAGGCCGCGGGGACCAAAACGCGCCCCATATTGAACGATCTCNCGGCCGGTCGNATAAGCACCGCCAATCAAGACTGACTGAAAGATGATTCCTGGCAAAACATACTGNTGGAACCTGCGCATGGTCAGCCGAGCTGTGAATACTGGGGACGGAACACGGCAATCGAACTCGTATATCCATGCAGAAAGCTCCGGCCACCAACNGGGCCAATTTCGCCNCTGCAAAAGAAACCACCGATTGGCACGCTGCCGAGACTCGAAGNNATCAGNTTGGTATCGTGATCAACGACTCCGTAGAGACTCTCGCCCCGCCCAAGGCACGAAAATAGCAAAGCNCCTTCTGGACTGGCCGTTCCAAGATCTTGTTTGCAACGGCTTAGCATCGCTTCCAGATCGGATGCCGACGTCTTGGCGTCACGTACATGAAACTGCACCACCTGCCCGTTTTCGAGTTGCTCGCCAACCGACAGTACGCCGGACTCTGGGTCCATACCGATGACGTTGCGCATGAGAAAATCGCCGTGACGATATTCCTGCTCACCCTCCTGCATAACCACTCCGAGGTGGAGCGAACGGCGGAAAAGCTTCTGNTCATCGGACGAGAGCGAATCATAAAGCTCGGAAAGNACCTCNGTAGCACGCCTACCCTCCAGNTGACACAAAACATTGTTTTCNGCCCACGTGACAAAAAGTGGGGNACCGATTGGNCGGCACCCCTGNGCAACGATCGTATCCATCACAATATTGCCGCGCAGCACCAAGCCAACAGCACCCACGGAGTGAATCTCCTCCCCTGCAAATAATTGGGTCTCGCCGGGAGCTCTGCCGCCACTGGCTAAGCCCCCTACCTTCGGACTTGTCGTATAGGCGTCGTCAAGTGCTCGAATCAACAANTTNGCATCGCAGGTAAACGGGTCAGCGANTAACACGAAGCTGGGTTCANCANCAGGCTCNAAACCNAATCGNCGGNGCCACATAAGTGGCTCGTCACCGAGCAGTTCCATTTCATTGGGNAGCAGGTGGAANACCTCGACTTGGACCCCCGGCAAAACAGCGGCTGTGAGCGAAAGTGCNGGCTCATGCTCNATCTCATGTCCACCGCCGACCACACCAGCAGCCGAGCACCCAACCAAGGCANCATCTGGATANCACTCCNCTATTGCTTNTGCCATTGNCGGATACTGGTCGGTCTGNCTCGAGTAGACNAACATCAGGATAAGATCGGGGGCTTCACCCTGAAGATCAACAGCTATGCTTTCGAGCGCTTCTTCTACAGCAANNTNCTNAGATCNTTCGCGNGACAACACCGANGACCACTTCACNGCAACACNCCTCGNGAACCACTCAGACGAATCATCANTCCAAAATCTCCATCCCGAGAAGGTAGCTGNAAANAAGAGGGGCCGCCACTGGCCGTTCTNNTATCNCACNNCACGGGNCANGCNACAGTGAATTTTGGCNTCGAGAACCTCTNNNNTTCTCNACANCGCTCGNCCCGGGGNAANGGAGTTCTTAAGAAGTNNGTACCGTATTGNGAAGATTCANTGTNAATCAATATNCNACNGAGNNAGGCTGCNACATTNCNAGGCTGGACACGAAGCATATGGGAGAAGCGATNCGNACCCAAATCGACGTCGAGGTTCGCTATTTCNAAACGGACCAAATGGGCCTCTCGTACACCANGCANACTACCTTGTGTGGTTCGAGCTGNCGCGCACGGACTTGTGCGCCCGGAGTGGCTACCACTATGCGGATATTGAGCGAATTGGCTACAGGCTGTTGAACATTGAATTGCAGGTCCGTTATCGGAAGCCAGCCCATTACGGGGAAACGGTGAGTGTTACCTGCTGGATTGAGNACCTTGCCAGCTGAGCAATCCGTTTTGCCTGCAAGGTCCGACGTGATGATGAACTGTTGGTCACCGGCAGCACACAGCACCTGTGGGTCGAAGCGACATCAAACCACCCCTGCCGTACCCCGGAGGAGCTACGGCAACCCTTCAGGAAGCTCGCCGGGCATTTAAGGTTAAAGGTTTTGCTCCGTGCCATCTCCCACTCGCTTGTGGTACACATTGGACNATATGGAATGTCNAACTAGCTTTCATCCCGAGGAGGGTCCGTGATCCGGAAAATACTGGCGTGCACCGTACTACTGACGACCGTTACCGCTCTCGCCTTCTCCCTCGTTTCGTGTGCTGGAACCTCACCACCCGACCCCGAAGAAACCGTAACCTTAGAAGCCCCATCGGCGAGCCCCATGCTAGGCGCTTGGCAAGCGTTGGCAAGTAGACTTAGCCCTGAACAAATGCAGGCGGCAGAGTTCTCCTTTGACGACTCCATCAGACACGAATGGTTCTATACCCCGGTCGACCGTGTCGGACTCCGAATAGGGGATCTTGATGCTGACCAAATGACAGATCTTCGAACGCTGCTAGACGATGGCCTGGGTGCGAACGGAACCGAGCAAGCATTCAAGATTGTCCAGCTCGAAGAGTTACTCTTTTCAACCTCGGGTGGCCGCGAGATGCGTAACCCCGGCAACTACTACTTGATGATGTTCGGCGAGCCAACCACCGAAGGCTCCTGGGCGTGGCGATTCGAAGGACATCATTTTTCCGCTAGCTTCACAATCGTTGATAACCACCTTGTATCAGGCACCCCGGCGTTCTTCGGCGGAAATCCGGCCCTTGTCCCCGAAGACTCAGAAGTCCACGCTGGACTGAGCCCGTTTTCCCGTGAGCAAGACCTTGGTTTTGAATTGCTGAATTCGTTTGATGAAGGGCAACGCGCGCGCGTGATCCTGGCCGGTGAAGCCCCTCAAGATATCCTCACGGAGAATTTCCAACGTGCCGAAATGGGGGCTCCCGAGGGAATTTCGGTCGCCGACATTAACGATGTCCAGCACGCTATTCTCAAGGAGTTAATGGGCGTCTACGGCAACCGCATGAATCCGACTCTACACGATTACCAGATGGCGAAAATTCGCCAAGCTGGAGTCGAGCGCGTTCATTTTGCCTGGGCCGGCAGCACTGAACCCGGTGAGGGGCATTACTATAGGATCCAAGGTCCAACGTTCGTCATCGAATACGACAACACTCAAAACAACGCCAATCATATCCACAGCGTTTGGCGGGACTTCGAAGACGACTTCGGTTACGAACCGTTACGTCAGCACCTGGCGGTAGATCACCATCTCGATATGTCCCCCAGCGGAACGGAAATGGTTGCCAGCCTTAGCCGCGAAAGCAAAATCAAGGACGATGAACGTGCTCATCAACGCGCCCACAAACAGGGTGCGGCACACAGTCATTCAAATCGGTAGGCACGTGGACCAATCTAGTACTAACGACACTAAGGAATTTCCCAACGGCTCATGAGGAGGATTACACAGTGAAAAAGACGTATGGACTGACGATCCTTTCATTCATGATCGCCGCCGTTATCATCTTCGCGATCAACACCAACAAGGTCAACGCAGAGGGTTCCCCAGCGACCGAAAACTGGCCCCAGTGGCGTGGACCCAATCTCGACGGAACGACCAGCGAGACTGGGCTGCCAATTACCTGGAGCGACGCGGAAAACATCTCCTGGACGCTCGAAGTCCCGGCATGGACAGGCTCCACCCCGATTATCTGGGACGACACTATCTTTTTGACTGTCTCATATGTTCAACGGGGTGGTGGCGGTGGGTATGGTCGCCGACGACGCAACAGTAGGGTGGCCCCCGCACAGCCTCCTGCACAATCCAGAGACTTGAACGTCGAGTTGTGGCGCGTCAATCGCCATGATGGCTCAATCATCTGGAAGAAGTTCCTTAGTGATGGAGACCACCAAGAGCGCAAGCAAAACATGGCGTCCCCCTCACCGGTCACGGACGGAAAGTATGTCTGGGTGATGACTGGGACCGGCTGGTTACGTGCCTTTGACTTCGAAGGCAACGAAATCTGGGCCCGCAACATCTCTAACGATTACTGGAGATTCGGCCTCAACTGGGGCTTCGCTTCGTCGCCGCTGCTGCACGAGGATGCACTCTACGTGCAAGTGCTGCACGGCATGAAGACCGACGATCCGTCCTATGTGCTGCGTATCAACAAAATGACCGGCGAAACAGCTTGGATGGTCGAACGACCAACTGACGCTATCAGTGAGTCTCCCGACTCGTACACCACGCCAGCCCTGCTGCAATACGATGGGGTAACGGAAATTGTCATTAGCGGCGGCGACGTAGTAACCGGTCACAACCTCGAAACTGGTGAGGAGCTCTGGCGTGCTGACGGTCTCAACCCTCGGAACGACCGTAACTACCGGATCATCGCCTCACCGCTGGTCATTGGAGAAATCATCATCGCCCCCACCCGGGTTCGACCAATGCTGGCACTGAAGGCAGGCGGGCGCGGCGATGTAACGACATCACATCTATTGTGGTCTTTCGGCGACGGTCCTGACGTACCCACACCAGTCTCGGACGGCAAACTTTTGTATATCGTCGGAGACAATGGCGTCGTCCATTGCCTGGATCTTGCGACCGGCGAGGTCGTTTATACAAACCAACGCATCGAACCCGGCACCTACAGCGCCTCTCCGATCCTAGTAGAAGGCAAGATCTACATCATCAGCGAGGACGGAGTTACCACTGTGTACAAGGCCGGGCGCGAGTTCGAGATCCTAGCAACCAACTCACTTCCAGGCTACACGCTAAGCACGCCAGCAGTATCAAATGGACACTTCTACATCCGCGCCGGTGATCGCCTGTATGCCATCGCTGAGGGAGTCAGTGGCCAGTAGATTACTGCTGCACTAGGGCGTAGAGCTGGCTCCTGGTATTTATATAGAGGACGCTGTTAGCCACGACCGGCGCGCCATAGACCGCGTTACCAAGGTTCATCTCAGCAAGCTCTTCCATTTCCCGGCCGGCGCGTAAAACAATAACGTCACCATCCTCGTCACCAAGGTAAACCTTGTTGTCGGCGACCAGCGGAGAACCCCACACTGCCGCGAAGGTATCGTACATCCATACCTCCTCCCCGGTGTTAACGTCGAAGCAGCGAAAAAAGCCGCTGAAATCAGCCAAATACAACAGCCCGTCGTGAATTGCCGCCGTTGATAGCGAGCGGCGGATCTCTTCAACGCGCCACACCAAACCTGACTCAGTTATGTTGCCCCGCTTCGTTGCATTGATGGCATGCAGGCGACCACGCCCCTCGCCGTTTTCCGGATCCTGCCCGTTGGCCACGAACACCTTGTTNTCCCAAATCACCGGCGTGGAAATAATGTTGTTGCGGGTGCGCGGGTACTCCGCATCAAGTGGGTTAGTGTCAAATTCCCATAACATCGAGCCAGTAGTAACTTCGAAGCCACGTACCCAGCCGTCTCCCTGGCCAATGACGACTTGCATAACACCGTCGATCTCTGCCATCGCTGGAGATGACCATTGGCCATGAAGAATTTGTTCGCCGAGGGGCGCAGCACGCCACACGAGCTTCCCAGTATGCTTGTCGAGCGCGATCAGATCGGGAGCGTGCGGTGACGGTAGGTAGCCCTCCTCGTCCCGACCGTTCGATGTATTAACGATCACTAGGTCACCGTATACAGCCGGGGAGCTACTGGTCATATTGTGGGGGAATACGTCGAGCTGGCCGATCATATCGAAACTCCATACAACGTCACCGTCGACTTCGCNGGCACGAACCTCGTCGGTAAATGACCCATCGTTTTCGCCATCGAGAAAACCCTCAGTATCGAGAGCAACGACTTCCCCACGGTTGCTCACGTAGTAGAGACGGTCGCCATCAACGGTAGGCGACGAACAGATTCCCTGGAATGGCCAGTCGTTAACCTGTCCGCTTTCTAGTTTGTCGTGCACCATCTGCCAGAGGAACTTGCCGTCCGATTCCCGNAATGCCATTACGATGCCCTTGTCACCGGCGACATCGGGGGCACGCATGAGGTCGTTATTCGTACCGATGAAGATCTTGCCATCAGCGATCACTGGGTTGCCGTAACTCGTCGATCCAAGCGCCGCGACCCATTTAACGTTTAGACCAGTATCAGTGTCCCACTCGGCCGGCAATCCAGTCGCGTCGGAAACCATATTGCGGGTGAGCGTGCTGCCCCACATCGGCCAGTCCCCATCCGTGATAAATCTAGTTGCTACCTCGAACTCAGCGGCGAGTTCACTCGAAGCAACGACGCCAAGCGTTGCCACTAGGAGAACCAATACCACCAGACGTCTCATGTCAGGTCCTTCGTTTNTTTCGACCACTACAGGTCGCGGTCGAGGGCTGGTCGACCATCGTCGTTCGCCAGATTCCAACTCGTCATGTAAACAAGCCGCGCGATCTTTTCCATTTTCGGGTAGTTGATACGATCGGGGGTGTCGGTAAACCGATGGTAGTCGGGGTGCAANCCAGTGTGAAAAAAGGTGGCTGGCACACCAACCTGGAGGAACGGCCAATGATCCGATCGCCGCAACAGGTTTGAGGTGTTGTTGTCATAACGAAAGTTAAGCTCGAGACCAATCTGCCCATTGGCCTCCGAGACTTCGTCCTGAAGGTCGGAACTGTGGGAGTACCCCATAATATTGATTGCATTGGCGTTTGACTCAGCTGTCTGGGGCTCCAGGCCACGGAACCGATTGCCGCCGTCGGCTGGAACTTCCTCGTTGCGTCCGATCATGTCCATGTTGAGCACNGCGACTGTACTCCCCAGCGAGAACNTTGGAGCNTCCGTGTAGTACCAAGCACCAAGCAGNCCCCGCTCTTCAGCATCCCACGCAGCGAACAGCACCGTGCGGCGCGGACCCTCTCCACGTGCAGCCGCCAAAGCGTAGGCTTCGGCAATGTCTAGCAATGCAACCGTCCCCGAACCATCGTCATCCGCACCGTTAAAAACACCCTGTTCATTGGCTCCATCATGGTCGAAGTGGGCACAGATGATTACCACCTCGTCAGCCACGTCGGGATCCGATCCCTCAACCATTCCGAGTACGTTGCGTGCTGGAATGGCTCGGCGATTGACTGATGCGTTGATTTGAACGTTAGGGCCTGGAATGGCAAGGACGCCATGGCCGCTTCCAGACTCCGCTCCGGCAGCGAGTTGCTCGAGAGTCTGCCCACTTTCGGCAACTAAACGTTCGGCGAGTTGTGCTGAAACGCGTGCGGCCGGAATCTCGATCTTGTCCATCCAGGTTTCAAGGGTCACCCGCGGGCGTTGACTAACGCGCCAATAGTTCTCCGCCGCAGATGTGTAGTCCGTACTCTCGGGTCGGTTGTGAACATCGCTCACGAACAGGATGCCTGCAGCGCCACGCTCCTGTGCCACCAACGCCTTGCGCCAGTCGCGCGACTGCTCGGCAGTGACCACACCATCAAAGGGGCTCGCGGGATCAGCGACTCCGGGTTCCCTGTCGAGCACCAAAACGATCTTGCCTTCGACGCTCTCGCCCTGGTAGTCGTTGTAACCGAGTCGCGACTCGACGATGCCAAATCCGGCGTACACGAGCTCGCCGCTACCGGATCCAGAGGCGCTGAAATTCAGCGTATAGTAATCCTCACCGATCGACCGGCGACGCAATCCACCGGTGTCAATACCGTCGATCACCAGCGAATTGTCACCGTCTCCAAGCGCCGCTGACACTAAGTTGAACGGCTGGAAGTAAGAGTTCTCGGGACCACCTGGCATCAACCCGAGCCGTTGGAACCTAGCCTTAATGAACTCGCTGGTAATTGCCACGTCTCGACTAGTCGCCGCACGCCCATTCATTGCGTCGGAAGCCAGAAAAAACAGGTCGGCACGCATATCCTCCTGGCGAATCGAATCGACAGTGAATCCGGGGGCCTCCCGGTCAGGCGTGTAAACCGATGAGCACGCTGCAGAGCTGGTAGCTAGCGCAAAGAGAACCAACAATAAGTGTGATCGGCGTGGACGAGCGGCAGAAAAGTCATCAGTTTGCTTCATAGTGCGCTCCCGGGCTGGTGGCAGTTGGAAGATAGGACCTAAAGTTCATGGAATGCTCAGAATTGTGACCGAGATGGCGACTCGTGAAAAGGCCAGCCGTGCTTGGAAGGTCAACTGTAGCTCGGACGTTGCTCACTGGTAAAATTCTTGGCGGGCGATCTTCCGCCCTTGAGCTTGCGGAGAATCCTTTGCCAAAGTTGGCTGTGCGCACGACACGCTATAGGACCGTCCCTAGCCGGGGACCGCGTCCATGGAACCTGCCACGCTACTGCTTCTTGCCTGCAGCGACCATGATCACCATCTTCGCCCTGCTGGTTGTTCCAAGGGCAACCGCTCACGATCTGAGCTTCACTCGAACCACGGTGGTTTTGCTTCCTGGAGGCGATTTTCGTATCGACATGCAAGTCGACCTCGATGCTTTGGCACTGGGCATGCCACAGGATGCGGACGACGTCCAATTGATGCGCACGCTAAATGCGATGTCAGAGGCCGAACTCAACCAAACCGTCGATGACCTGCGACAAACGTTCCTTCGGCGTGTGCGGATTCGCTTCGACAATGAGGTCTTTTTGCCCAAGATCACTTTCCCGGATCAAAATACCGTGGCCGCACGGAGCACCAGCACGATGCTCGGCCTCACGGTCCGCATGGCCGGTTTAATTCCCACCGATGCGACTAACTTAAGCTTGCAGGCATCACGGGCGTTTCCACCACTGCATATCTCTTTCGTCGACGTGAGGGGGCACCAGGTTGTAACGGACTTTCTCAACGAGATGCTCGGATTCGATTACGGGACACCCTCTGGACTCGATGACGACCCAGAGTCCTTCGCATCCGACCAGTTGGGCAACCTCGTCACGTTGCGTCAAATACTGGAACGCGGTGATCGTTCCGAAATTTATGCTTTGGACGAACCGCCTCCGACACCGGGCCGCCTGAATGTAATTAGCCAATACCTGTACCTGGGTTTTGAACACATACTTCCGCTCGGGCTCGACCACATGCTTTTCGTGCTCAGCCTTTTCCTGCTCAACACTTCATGGCGGCCATTACTTGCCCAGGTCACCGCATTTACTGCTGCGCACACCTTTACATTGGGACTGTCTACCTACGGCATCGTGAGCCTGTCACCATCGCTCGTCGAACCCTTAATAACTCTATCGATCGCATGGGTCGCGTTCGAAAACGTCATCACGGGGGAACTCAAACCATGGCGTCCGGNGGTCGTTTTTGGCTTTGGCCTCTTGCACGGCCTTGGCTTTGCCGGGGTGTTGGCTCAGCTCGGATTGCCGCCCGGTGAATACCTAACAGCTTTATTGAGCTTTAACGTGGGTGTCGAATTGGGCCAACTCGCGGTGATCTTGGGGGCGTTTCTTGTCCTTAGCCCATTTCAGCACCGCGACTGGTACCGTCCACGAATCAGCATACCTNTGTCACTGACGATCGGAGTCATTGGCCTCTATTGGACAATTACTCGCGTCTTTTTTCCTTAGGACAAATGCCGTTCGGGTACGGTTGCGGCCTCGGAGAAGCAAACATACGATCAGGGGGCCCACCGAATTGATCCGTCGACCTTCTCACGCAAAGACCCTGAGGGAATACGAATGCCCACGCTACAGACTCATGCTCCTCGGCGAACGTTTGTAAAGCGATTTATTGGTGGTTTGGTAATTTCTGCCACCGTGCTGAGCAATATCGCNTGTGCCGGTGGAGCAACTGAGGAGTGGCCGANCTGGCGCGGTCCAAACGAGACAGGGGAATCTTCCGCGATCAATCTCGTGTCCGATTGGGCAATCGACGGCGATAACCTCATCTGGCAACAAGCATTCGTCGGTCGCTCGACACCGGCGGTTTTCGATGGCCGCGTTTGTGCTAANGGCCGACAGGGCAACGGCATGACTAAGCAGGCTGTTGTCGCTTGCTGGGATGCTGGCGACGGCACGCCGTTGTGGGAACGAACTTTCAACGTCTACCACACCACCGTACCGTTCTCGCGCGTTGGCTGGGCAAGTGTCATTGGCGATCCTGAGACGGGCTACCTATACCATCACGGTGTAGACGGTCTGCTGATTGCCCTCGACCGTGAGGGCAACACNGTGTGGGAATGGCGGTTGGGCGAAGACACGGGGCGTGCCTCAGGCTATGGAGGCCGCACNCAGAATCCTGTCATCGATGGTACCCAGCTTATCCTCAGTAATATAGGAGCAAATTGGGGCGAGCACGGGGCTCCTCGACATCGCTTTTGGTCGTTCGACAAGCTCACCGGCGAAGTCCTNTGGAACTCTTTGCCGGGTAACAGGCCATGGGCCGATGCCAACACTCAGGGCACTCCGGTGGTCGCCGAGATTGATGGTCGTCGACTGCTAATCGCTGGCGCTGCCGATGGCTGGGTCTATGCCATGGATGTCGGCACCGGGGATCTCGTTTGGGAATTCGAGCTTAGCAAGCGGGGCATTAACGTAACACCAGTCGTCGTCGGCACAACTGTCTATATCGCCCACAGCGAGGAAAATATAGACAATGCCAGCATGGGCCGCGTTGTAGCGATCGAAGGAACCGGCTCCGGCAACATCACCAGCAGCGGTGAAATCTGGCAGGCCAACGCCCTCGGGATCGGTTTTTCTTCACCGCTCTACCACGACAACATCCTTTATGTCGTCGATAACTCATCAAAGCTAATCGCGCTGGACGCCAGTACGGGCGCAGAGTTAGAGCAACTTAACGTTGGCACTGTAGGCAAGAGCTCGCCAGTATGGGCCGACGACAAGGTCTACTACACAGAAGTCAACGGCCGTGTCTATATATTGGANGTTGGCCCGAGTGCCCTTTCGATCCTGGACACCGAGGAAATCCAAGTTCCAGGGGAGGAACGCCATGCGGAGATCTATGGCTCCCCGGCTATAGCCTACGAGCGCATCTACATTAGTACAGAGGCTGGCATCTTCTGTATCGGTGATCCAGGAGCTTCTTACAGCGGGGAAGGTTTGCCTATTCTTCAAACTGCTTCTTCCACTGAGAACAGGGAGCCGTCCCGACTACAAGTCATACCGGCGGAACTCATCGTCAAGGCAGGGGAAGAGATTTCCTTTGAAGTCAGGGCATTCGACGCCGATGGCAACCAGCTCGGGCCCCAAGACAATGCCTCGTGGCTTCTCGACGGTCTCAGTGGCACTATCGATGATGCTGGCACGTTTCGTCCGGCCGCTGGCGAAAACCAAGCTGGCAAAGTCACTGCTGANNTTGGAAACCTGAGCGCCGAAGCCCGCGTTCGCTCCTTTGCTCCTCTGCCTTGGGCCACAAACTTCGAGTCGGGCCAGAAACCTAATTGGTGGATGGGGGGTGGCCGATTCCAGGTACAGGAACTAGATGGCGGCATGGTACTCAACAAGAGCCGCTCGCCGGTCGGACTCAACCGTCACGTCATCTACATGGGTCCCTCGTCGATGACTGGCTACACAGTTCAAGCCGACATTATGGGTGCCCGACGACGGCGCACCCGCCCTGACCTCGGGCTTATCAACGGCGGTTANACCCTCGACTTACAAGGGGGCTATAACAGACTTGAGGTGCGTGCCTGGNCGGCAGAGCTACGCATGATGCAGAGGGTTCCGTTCGAGTGGCGAGAGGACAAGTGGTACACAATGAAACTNACTGTCGAAGTTGGCCCAGACCGCACCCTCGTGTACGGGAAAGTGTGGGAGCGTGGCACCGAAGAACCCGAGGAATGGACAATTTCTGCTGNAGATCCCATGAGGATTAGCAGTGGGAGCCCCGGGATCTATGGCTATTCACCAGTAGACATCTTTTTTGACAACGTACAAGTGATGGAGAACCAATGATGCGAAGGCGTGGTTGGCTGATGGCCGCAGTAATCATCTTAGCGGCCGTGGTGGGGTTTAGTCCGTTGTACGGAAAGACCACCGGACAATCGGGGCAGGCAGCAATGTTCGGCAACACCCCGTCGCGCAACATGGTCTCGGACGAAACGGACCTTCCAGATACNTGGGACNTCGAAAGCGGTCTGAACGTGAAATGGTCGCAGCCGGTAGGCTCACAAGCCTATGCTGGCCCCGTTGTTCTTGATGGCCAAATCTATGTCGGCACAAATAACGAGGGGCTTCGTGACCCCAATTTGACCGGTGATCGCGGTGTGGTTATGGCGTTCAACACTAGTAATGGCGAGTTCTTGTGGCAGGTAACACACACGAAGCTACCCGCTGGGCGGGTCAATGATTGGCCTCTGCAGGGCGTTTGCTCCACTCCTTTTGTCGGAAACGATCGNGTCTACTACCTGTCCAATCAAGCCCATGTGGTCGCGCTCGATACCGCAGGTGACCTAGTTTGGTCGTTTGATCTAATCAACGAGCTCGATGCATTCCCCCACAACTTAGCGACAAGCTCGCCGCTCGTGGTCGGTGACATCCTATTCGCATCAACTGGCAATGGTGTGGACGAAGGCCACGTCCAGATACCTTCGCCGTTCGGATCAAGCTTCGTGGCGCTTGATATAAATACCGGCGAGTTAATCTGGGACAGTATCCTGCCCGGTGAAAACATCCTCCACGGGACATGGACTAACCCCGCCTACGGGGTGATCGGAGGACAACCCCAGGTTATTTTTCCCGGCGGGGACGGCTGGCTTTACAGCTTCGTGCCCGAAACTGGCGAGTTGATCTGGAAGTTCGACCTGAACCCCAAAGACTCAGTCTGGGCCCTAGGCAGTCGAGGTACCCGAAATAACGTNCTCGCGACACCTGTAATCTATCAAGACAAAGTGTTCGTTGGCGTTGGCCAAGACCCCGAACACGGTGAAGCTCCTGGAAATTTTTGGGCAATCGACGCCACCGGGAGCGGTGACGTCACCANGACACACTCTGTCTGGCACATCGGAGGCGANCAGATCGGTCGCACAATGTCGACAGTCGCGATCTCGGACGGAATTATTTACATTGCTGATCTGTCTGGGTTCTTATACGCCCACGATCTTCAGACTGGTGAGCGACTCTGGACGTACGATGCCTTCGCAGCAATCTGGGGCTCACCATTCGTCGCCGACGGCAAGGTTTACATAGGAGACGAAGACGGTGATGTAGCTATATTGCGCCACGGCCGNGAGCTTGAGGAACTAGGGGAGTACNACATGGGGGCAGCCGTCTACACGACACCAGTGGCCCAGAACGGTGTGCTGTACATACTTACCCGGAACCGCTTGTACGCTCTTGAATCAGGCGGAACTCCCTAACGGGTAACCACACCAGAAATAAGTGGCAACGTCTTTGCTACCCGGCTAAGCCTCTACGTACTATAAGGGGATCGCCTCATCAATAAGCATGATCGGGATATCGTCCCGAACCGGGTACAGGAATTTNCCGTCCTCNCGAATAAGGCCTTCCGAGACCTCTTCACTAACCACATCGCCANCTCGNTTCTCNACCTCACCAGCACGGATTCGNCCATTGAGNNCATCNATCTCAGATTGNCCGGCAAGATGNACGGGCGTNTTGTCTTCGGGNCANGCGAGAATCTCNAGCAGTTCCNCGGCTATCATACGTATCTCCTTGTGCGNTGCNGATGCTAGCACGTTAGGATTATGCGTCGNGAAGCCTTAATAAGCCTGNTCCNNTNCCTACTNGGCNCATCCTGTGCCTCTCTGCNGAGNANATAAATGTCGACANCAGACTCAATGATCGAGAGCGNCCNTGACNNAAACNTCANNGCGNCNCGNGAACAACTCGACTGTCANGTACGNGACATAATCAANTGGCACTTCGCCCCCGAAACTGGGTGTCCTTTCTGGCTTGAGTGGGCGGAGAAAGCCAACTTTGACCCNCGNAGTGATGTCCAANGCTTTGATGATNTGGCTAAGTTTGGTTTTTTTGACGACGAATGGATGCGTGGCGGGCCTGTAGAACGCTGGGTGCCAAAAGGGCTCGCTGGCCAACCCGTATACGTGTTCGAGACAGGCGGCACGACAGGCATCCCAAAGAGCCGGGTAGCAATCAACGACTTTCGCACCGACTACGAACAATTCTCCAAAACACTTCCGGACGAATACTTTCCGAAGGGGTCAAACTGGCTCATGCTTGGGCCTAGCGGGCCCCGCCGCCTGCGGCTAGCCGTTGAGCATCTGGCACAGTTTCGGGGAGGTATTTGTTTTTGCGTCGACCTAGATCCCCGCTGGGTTATCAAACTAATCAAAAAGGGCTGGAACGACCATCTCAAGGCATACCAGGAGCATGTCATAGATCAGGCAATGACGATCCTTTCGGCGGGCCATGACATCAAGTGCATGTTCACCACACCGAAGCTTCTCGAGGCTCTCGCCCTTCGGCTTGAGGGAGAGGGGTCGAGCATCGGAGAGGCTGGCATCACAGGCATCTTCTCCGGTGGCACAGAGTTCACACCTCAATGGAACCGCTTCGCCAAAGAAGAGCTACTCGAAGGTGTGTACATGACACCCACCTACGGCAACACCCTGATGGGACTCGCTGCCAGCTCACCAAGCGGACCGGAAAATAGTTACAAGATCACCTACTACGCGCCACAACCTAACGCCGTCATCCAAGTAGTAGACCCGGACGACCTCGACCAAGTAGTGAACTATGGGGAAACTGGTCGCGTTGTCTTGACAACACTGACCAAGGAATGCTTCTTGCCGCGCTTCCCTGAGCGCGATGAAGGGGAGCGTGAGCCCCCTTATGAGGCCTTCCCTTGGGATGGTGTCAGTGGCCTTCGACCTTTCAGCCGCTTCGCGAAAACAACTACGGTGGGTGTTTACTAGAATCCAGCAGGTTTGCTAGCGGCCTTCCCAATCTGGGTTCACCATCGGCATAGAAGCATCAACGCTGACACGCCAGCGGGCAAGCATGTCACGAAGACGAGCAGTCTCACTCGAATCACGTTTTGCAATGTCATTGGTCTCACCAGGATCAGTTTTCAGGTCATAAAGCTCCGTTCGCCCGTCCTCAAACCACTCCACAAGTTTCAAGTCCCCGAGCCTTACGGCACCCGAGGGCCGATTTCCCGACCCGTGATAGTGCGGAAAATGCCAGAAGAGAGCCTCTCGCTCCAACGCGTCACCACCCCGCAACAACGGCACCAGACTGAGGCCATCTAAGTGCTGATCGGGGCGCGGGGGAAGCCCAGCGATCGCGAGCAACGTCGGATACAGATCCATACTAGTAGTCGGGACATCGTTGATTGATGGAGCGCCGCCAATACCAGTCACGCCAGGCCACGCAATGATCAGCGGCCCCCGGATACCGCCTTCATAGAGCCAGCCTTTACCAGCACGCAACGGAAGGGTCGACGTCGGTATATTGGTGCGCCCGGGAGGCAATGTGCTGAGGCCTCCGTTGTCGGAGACAAGAATCACTGCCGTTTCCTCGGCAATTCCGAGCTCATCCAGGGTATCGAGTACACGGCCAACGCTGTCGTCGGTGCTCTCAATCATGCCAGCGTACACTGCGTGATCCTGCCGGGTCTTACTAATTGCCAACGTGCCCTCGGAAACAAACGCCTCGGGATTTG
>PBML01000015.1 GCA_002722645.1 Acidobacteriota bacterium | reverse complement strand
GATGGGCTGCCTACCCTGTTGCATCGATGATGGCCCTGGGTCGCAAACTGAAACAAAAAAGGAAGAAGGTAGAACGGGCTACCCGGCACAAGAGCCTATGGCGTCAGATCCTCACGATCCCGCGCAAGTTCATGCTGCGGTTGCTTTCCAGAGTTCTTCGCCGTAAGAAGGTGCGCTCGATCATCAACCGCTACGTCGTTCCTCGAGTAGTTTCGGGGGAAATGACTCACCACGAGATGGCGCTTACCGAGCGCGAAATAAGACGGCTAGCGGCTAGCAACAAGACAATTATTGTCGGCCCTTGGCTCAGCGAGGTCGGCTTCGAGCTTCTCTATTGGATCCCGTTTTTGAACTGGGTCAAGTCGTATCAGAATTTTGGCGAGCGACTTGTAGCAGTGTCACGTGGTGGCGTGGGGGACTGGTATCAAAGTGTGACTCAGAACTACATTGATGTCCTCGACCACATGACGCCAGATCACTACATGTACAACAACATGCGCCGGATCCAGGCGGGCAAGCAAAAGCAACGGAAACCCACGGAGTTTGACAACGAAGCAATCAGAATTGCTAAGGACGTCCTGAAAGAAAAAGAGTTTGAGCTCCTTCATCCCTCGACGATGTACAACCTGTTCATGCTCTATTGGAAGCGGCAGGCAAGTGTGCGCTTGGTGGAACAATTCTCGGAATTCAAACACTTTACTGAGACACAGCGTTCAGACTGGGCGGCAGATCTGCCTGACGAATACATCGCGGTGCGTTTTTATTTCAACGATTCCTTCCCGGACACGGAAGACAATCGTATGTTCGTTGAAGGAATGCTCACCAGTTTGACGCAGCAACACGACGTAGTTTTGTTGAATCCGGGCTTTGCAATGGATGACCATTGGGACTTCGCCCCTGAGCACATTCCCAGACTGCACACGATCGACCACGTGATGGAACCAAGTAACAACCTGGCAGTCCAAACCGAGGTGGTTAGTCGCGCCCTTGCCTTCGTTGGAACNTACGGAGGCCTCTCATACCTTGCGCCGTTTTACGGTGTCGATTCCATCGCCCTCTATTCCCATGGGCAAGGCTTCCACTACCATCACCTGGAGTTTGCCAATAAGGTCTTCGCCGAGATGGACGNCGCTGCTTTTATGGCCATCGACGTGCGCGATACCAACTTGATCCGCCTGGTCATGCAAGGGGAATATTTTCCGGTGGTCCGCGGAAGACNTAGCCAGCAACCACGCAGGAAGACTACGGCGAAAGCTGGTAGCCCCTAGCGCTCAATTTCCCTATCCTTTTAGTGAAGCGCGAAGGTGATGCTCTTAGCTTCATCGAACGCGAATCATTTCGGATCTAAAAACCAGTTGACCTTGAGAGCCCCACGATGAAAGCACTAGTGCTCGCCGGCGGCACTGGAACACGACTGCGCCCCTTGACCTACACGATGGCCAAGCAACTGGTGCCGGTCGCCAATAAACCGGTGCTTCACTACGTCATACAGCATCTGGCCGANGACGNTATTAAGCAAATTGGGGTTATTATCGCGCCGGAAACCGGTGAGCAAATACGGAACGCGTTGAGTTCCAACCCGTGGGATGTCAATTTCACTTTTATTGAGCAAGCTGAACCATTGGGGCTGGCGCATGCGGTGAAGGTGAGCCGTGATTTTCTTGGAGACGATCCATTCATCATGTACTTGGGGGACAATCTCCTTGAAGAAGGTATCGGCGCATTTAGGAAACGCTTTGAAGATTCTGGCGCCGACAGCATGATCCTGCTCAAAGAGGTCGACGATCCGCGGTTGTTCGGCGTCGCAGCCGTCGATGACGACGGGCGAGTGTGCAAGCTTGTCGAGAAGCCGGAAAAGCCTCCAAGCAACCTNGGNCTTGTCGGTGTTTACCTGTTCTCACCGTTAATCCACCAGGCAATCGATGAAATCGAACCGTCGGGCCGTGGAGAGCTTGAAATAACCGATGCAATTCAGAAGCTCCTCGACCAAGGACGNAACGTCAATAGCTTGATCGTGAAGGGNTGGTGGCTCGATACGGGGAAGAAGGATGACATGCTCGAAGCCAACCGTGTCGTCCTGGACCAGTGGGTAAAATCGGATCTCAACGGCGAGGTCGATGACGAGAGTCGGGTGGCAGGACGTGTCGTTCTAGGACATGGCGGCCGGATCATCCGGAGTACGGTACGGGGTCCAGCTGTTATCGGTGCTGGAAGCATTATCGAAGACGCTTTCATCGGCCCCTCCACGAGCATTGGAGAGGACTGCATCGTGCGAAACACTTCGCTTGAGCACTGTGTGCTTCTGGACGGCGTAACAATCGAAGACGCCGGTCGCGTCGAAGACAGCATCCTTGGGCGTAACGCTGTGGTCCGACGCACCTCTGGCAATCATGAAGCTCTACATCTAATGGTGGGTGACGATGCCGAGGTTCTTCTCTAGTGCCTTTCCGTTTTGAGAAATTAAAGATTCCCGGGTTGATCCTCGTCGAAGCAATTAAATTTCCCGACGACCGCGGCTTCTTTGCCGAAACCTACAAGCGCTCAGACTTTGNCGCTAACAGCATTTCCGAGCACTTCGTCCAAGACAACCTTGCGCACTCTACAATGGGAACGCTACGCGGTCTCCACTATCAAATTGAGCCGAAGCCTCAGGGCAAGCTCGTGTCGGTGCTCAGTGGCGACGTTTACGACGTTGCGGTCGATATAAGAAAAGGCTCTCCTGCCTTCGGTCAGTGGTATGGGATTTTATTGAGACACAGCAATCACCAGATGCTTTACATCCCGCCTGGCTTCGCGCACGGTTACTGTGTGATAAGCGATGAAGCCACTTTCGCATACAAGGTCACCAACGAATACGACGCCGAACTTGAGCGCGGCTTTCTCTGGAACGATCCAGCAGTGAGCATCGACTGGCCGGTCACCAGCCCAAANCTATCGGCTCGTGACACTCAAATGCCCTTGCTCTCCGAAGCGGAGAACAACTTCCACTACAAAAGTAGCGTGCCGTGATGCTGTCATGGGGACTCGCTATCACGGGATTGCTTCTAGGTAGAACGCGCCCTCATGTTGGTCTCGCGGTCCTGGTTGGCGTCGTCATCGTAACCCCTAGCCTCGATTGGCAATTNGGGCTTCCGAACCTTTCGACGGCTTTTGTTTACATGTTCTGGCTTCTCATCGGTACCTGGTGGTATCGAACTGTCCACAAGTCGTCAGGATCTCGGGTGGGGCCCCCCGACAATCCCCTCAATCCGCACATGACATTGGCAATCCAGCTTTCCATCCTCACGGTTGCCGTTTCATGTCTGCTAGCTCTGCTACGAAACGTGCCACTCGGAGAGCTCCACTTTCAGTTACGCCCAGCGTTTGCCAACCTCTCAACCTTCTATCCTCAGGGCGAGGCTGGTCCCTTACAGGCCGCGATGATTGCNATAATGGGCTTGTTGCTCTTNGCACTGTTCGTCGAGCAACTCGATACACCAGCCAAGCGCTCGATGTTNACCACTGCGTTCACTGTTGGAATCGTCATAGCAGTCAGTAGCCGGCTCCTCCAGGGCGCATTTGGTCTTGATCCGAATGTGCGACCGGANAAGCGTGTGGNGACGGGNGAAGGGATGGTNGGATTTTTCCAAGACCAGCACAGCTTCGCTGCTTTTCTAGTACTAGCGATCGGTGTCTCCGCGGGCCTTACCTATAGCAACTTCAACACGGGACGTCGAGGAGCTGCCTCAGCCTACGCCGGACTCACTCTAATGGGCAGCTTAATTCTTTTGTATACCAACTCCCGCGGCGGGTTGCTGNCCCTAGCCGGNGCAATTTTAATCTCCACGTTCACGTGGCTAGCATTGAGTTTGAGAGTCGCAGCGACATCAGAACAAGGCAAACGGAAACTGGTGGTGTCGAGCGTCTTGACCGTTGTTCTNCTGGGAATCCTGGTCGGNATGGTCGTGTCGCCGAGTCTCCGNGGTTCTGTGCAACATACATTGGGCGGTCTTGGNAACCCGCGAATGTGGGAGTTTCTCGACCCAGAGACCGCTGAGAACCCGCTGCTCGCTCGCCGCGTTCTCCTGTGGAGAAAAGGAGCTNNCCTAGTTGGCGAGAGACCTATCTGGGGCTTCGGCCCAAGAGGTTATTCGAGTAGAGGTGCCGNCGTTCNTCCGGAGCTCCTCGACGCATACGGCGACATCCACGGAGTGTCTGAACTCGCCTCCGCCCGTGAAGAGCTGGAAGTGGAAAACGCACATAGTTACTTTCTTCAGTACGCGGCGGAGTTTGGCATNCCAGCATTGATAAGCCTCTTGGCGCTGGTAGGTCTGGCTATGGCAACGATACTGCGCGGCGCGTATCGCAGCCCCGATACCTTTGACCGAGGCCTCCTCTGGGGTATCGCTTTCGGCCAAGNAGCTTTCTTGATCCTCTCACTTGTTTCACACCCGCTTCTGTTGGCCGAGCTGCAGGGCGCTTTCTGGACGCTGTCGGCGCTTGGGATCGCGACCGTTATTCACCGGGGCAATGATCAGGCTATAGGAGCAAGCGGCGCCAACCAATGATGTGGCGATACTTGCCACGTTTCTCGTGCCGCCGTTGAAGCCTTGCGCGCAGTGACTTGCCGCGTACGACACGGTCNAGCATCTCGTTAAANTCGACGGGCATGACCGGAATGTCGTGCGGCCAGTAGGTTTGCCGGATGACGTCAGTGAGACTCGCCAAGTCTTCGTTGGCGGGGTTATGGTCACGGTTGAAGCTATATACGAAGGGACACTGGAGTTCGTACGCCCATCGCAGATAGGCNTCTANCTTNCTNGTCGNCTNTCTNTCAAATGAAAGCAGATTGACTACTAGATCCAAACGCTCCGGATGGAGCGCTTCAAAGCAAGATTCCGGCACAAACAGGAAGTCGATCTCCNGAAAAACNTNTTTCGATGGAGTGTCGGAGTCCTCCTGAACGAACCGCATGACCGCTTTAGGGAAANGGTTCATCAAGTATACGGCTGAGAATAGAAACTTCTCTGGGCGATCCACAATCACGTAAGTCGTGTTCGGGCACAGAGTCTTGAATGAATAGGCAAANCCTCCCCATNCGGCGTTGATCTCGACAACTGTCCGGCGGTCGACTGACTCGATGAAATCGCCCAGGATTGCGCCACGGCGTATCGCGATCATCGCCTCATAAAATTTAAGNGTATCGAGGTTGTACAACTCTCCGTCGACCCNAAAGCCAAACCCACCTAAAGCCGGCGACTCCGTCACAAGGATGTCCCTACCGCCAACTTTCACAAGCCGTTTAAGCTTTTGTTTGAAAGGGCCNCGCCGNTCCTTTTGATCGGNCCCATAGTCCGCTTCACGGGCACCCGAGATGTGGTGGCAGTGACGACGAAGCTCTCGTATCAACGACGGCGAAGCCTCAAACATAAAATCAAGCGCCCCAGAACGCCCCACCTGATTTTCATTGATATCNGTCGATTGGGTGACCTGTTCTCGCTGCACAATCGGCTGCACCTTCTCAAGGACCGCGAGGTAGTTGCGGAAGTCAGCGTCCATCCTTTTTATGTCCGCCTTGCTATAAGTCTTGATACCACCCGGTCAATTCNTTCAGCTTTGCTCACCTGTACAGCCGTTAAGTCATTTGTTCCATCCGTTTCGGATAGCACCGACTCAGCAAAGCGCAGATACAAAGCTTCGGCGACGAGCGGCTCGGAATGGAAAAAGATTGATTCAACACCGAGAAATGGCGCAACGTAGGCAAGGTCTACATCGCTGCCGATGAATGCCCTCGCCCCATCGATCACCTCTGATTGTAAGGCGAGCTTCCGGTTCNCTCTCATCAGGTGGTCGATGTGGTACACACCATCACCGGCTTCCAAGACAGGCGCGCAATCACCTTCATCTGCGAAGTTGGTGTTCAGAAAAACAATCGCCGGAAGAATCTTCAGGCGTTCGATCACAGAGTCAACGAAACGACGGTTCNCCATCGTGTCGGGAAAACTTGAATTAAAGGGGAAATAAACCGCAACGTAATCCTGTGGCAATTCTTCGAGCAGGCCGGATGCGGGGACCTCGGGGAACCTCCGATAAATGGCGAACTTCCGAAAGGTCTCCTGGTCGGGAGGCTGGGCCTTGGCAGCTGAGAAAAGCTGGTACATCACTTTTGGGTGCAACGGCTTTACCCGTCTGGCACCGACTTCCTGTTTGGCGACACGCAATATCTCGCGATCGAGGCCGGTGCGGTCTTGCAATCGCCGTTTCTTGGAGGAAACGGCATCGGTGTCTAAACGGGCAAGCTCTTCGGCGCCAAAATAGTCGAGGGCCTCAACTCTGCGCGGGGCCAGATCGCGATACCATTCCCCTGCCCCTCCACGTGACACGGTTACCAGCTTATTGTGGTCCCAACCACAACTCTCGGAGGCCCAACGCAAGAATGGAATCCAAAACAGCACCTCGCTGCGTATGTCGCCAACCCAAGGACCCAAAATGATTCGTTCGACATCCGCGTTGGTAAAGTTCTCGATCGTTTTTAGCACGGCTACCCGATTATCGGAACGATCCTTCACTATCGGTGCAGATTTACCACTTCCCCCCTGTATGTAAACGGCATAGGGATACAGTAACTTTCGAAGCCCTCGCAGCAAGAGGCTCGAAGATCGTGGTGCCCGACGTTGTCCAGTACCGAGCCGTACCAACGATTCAGCCATCATTGGCGCAGCCTTTTTATCCAGCCCCAGTGGTCGCACAAATGCCTCGACGAATTCCCTATTGGCGTCTTCAGCTTTGCCCTCTGCATCCAGCGACTCAAGCAGTTGGGTCAGATGCTCATCCCAACTATTTGCCGAGCGCAACAAACCGCCACCGACGTTTACGAGGTAATGGAAGTGGATCGTGCCAGCCTGGGTCGCAGTGAAGTACGAGTCAAGCACTGTGTGAACAACCCGTCCAACAATCCCGGCCTCGATTAGGCCGCTGCTGTTGATCCCAACGACGCCGCTACTGTGATACATGGAATCGAAGTAGTCTGCCTGGCTGTCATTATCGACAGGATTTGCACCCACAGGAGGCCAAACCGAGACGTTTCCCTCCGAGAAGCCTTCCAGTCGCATCCACGGCTGCCTGTTCTCAGGGTGTGGGCGAACCAAAATGCCGACATTCTGTAATCGGGCATNATCNGACGAACGCAANTCTGTNATCCAGCGTTNAACNAACTCGAATTCACGTGCCGCAATGAAAGGCGAAGAGCAGATATAAAGTAAATAGGGTCGTTCAGGATCGAGTTGGGCACGCTGCTTGAACTCCTCAGCTGATGCGCTCGGTTTCTGCCCAAACCATCGATCGTAGACTGGTGCCCCGCCGACTTCGACGCTGGTTTCTAGTATCCCGTGGTGTTCAATCGCTTCTTGGCACTGCGTCTCGTTCCAAACGTAGACACGATCCGGAATGCTCCGCATCAGGCCCTTATTCGTTAGATTGTCCCAACTGTTGACCACCAGCGCAGTCGGAATGCCAAGCTGAGAGCCAGCCTTGATGTAGTCGACTTGCTCAGAGCCAAAGTCCACGAGGGGGCTGACAATGATCAGGTCGGGGCCGTAATTTTCGACCTCGGAGAGGATAACTTCGTCGGTGGGAATAGCCTTTTCGATGAAAAGCAGTGCCCCTTTTGCCAGTTGGTTGAACCAGGGTCGCCCAAANATCTTCCAACTGAGAATTTTCTGGTGCGAACTCGGAAGNCGCCTCAGCGCACGTTCGCGGAGCTTGGAAGCATCACGGTACATCGGTAACCGATAGCGAAGGTTGTCGACCATGAAACGCAATCGGCGCCTAAAGTGGAACCAAGGGTTCTGCTTGCGTTCGGCGAGTCTCCCGAATGTCACCCCGGGAGCCTTGTCCGCGAGCGCGTGTGCTTGAGTATTGCTCCCCGCCTTGTCTCCCGAAAGAAAAGACAGGTGAATCTCGTGCCCTTGCTCGGCGAGCAACCGAATCACGGGTGCGAAATTACGGATCGCGAACGAATGGCGTAGTGAAACCAGAACCTTCAACGTTCCCTCAGCCCAGCGGCGCACAAGTACATGACAGAGTTCATGTCACCTGCAACTCTTCTCTATGCAGAGAACAACTCACATGGCCGCAGTCGCCACGACCACCAAAATGTTGGATGTTCCTGTCCATATTCAGCCTGCATCAAAGCACATTAGGGAAGAGGCGTGTTTCAAGTACATGCTCGGTATGTTCACATGGCGATAATAGTCAACGGTCAGATATCGATCCGGTACCCTAATATCATGCTCCTCTGCTGGAGATAACTAGCAGGAGAAGAAGTCCATGATCGACCTCGACAAACCCTACCGACTTGCACCAGGTCGCAAGTTTCGGCTGCCACGCACAGAAGGCAATGTTGAGAATGGTTTGGAGGGCTTTGGCGGATCTGATCTTGGTGTACTGCTGCAGTACAGAGCGCACACCGATCATATACCGCAGCCCCCGGCGTTGTGCTTCGAGAATGAGTGGCAACCTGAATACGACGCCGCTTTGTGCGAGACGCCGCTGAAGGTCGTCACGCTTAACATTCCGGTCATTAACAAGGCGCGGCTGTTGGGCCCGGGAATTGTCCTCGCCAATAATGATGTGATCTTGTCTGATTCGGTCGGCAGGCACGCCAAACGGAAAGGCCTGGAAATAAGTAATGATGNGACTGGCACGTTTTCGGCAGACCTAAAGNAAATCGTGCATCGTGCCCAAAGCGATGGAACTATTTCCCAATATGAAGGGGTTTCACTCTTACTGTTCGACCCTGCCATACGACACTTCGGGATGTGGGTGTTGAAGTGCCTCCCGAAACTGACGATCTTGCCTCTCCTTTCCGAATCCGATGTTCGAGTGGTGGTCCCAACTAGCGTGCCTGATAAGTATTTGGCCTTAATGCAAGCCCTCGGAATCTCTACCGAACAAATCATCTTTCACGACCCCGAAAGTGTTTCTGTGTTTGGCAAGCTTCTAGTACCACCAAAGATGTACACCTTTGGGAAAAGCCGCTACGGCAATCCATTCGAAGTCTTTTGCAAAGATACGGGAAAAGATCCTCGTGGATACTTANATCTGCTGCCGCCGGCCTTGGAAAACAAGCGAATCTACGTCACACGGAGGGGGAATAATCGTCGGCGACTTGTTAACGAGAAAGTCGTGGAACAGCTCTTCGCTGAGTTCGGATTTCAAATTGTTGAGCCCAGCACGCTTACTGCGGTTCAAACGCTATCCCTTTTCCGTGATTGCGAATTCATCGCTGGCCCCTTCGGTTCAGGTCTCTACAACATCCTCTTTTCCAGGCGCGCACCTCGGGCACTCGTCTTAACCCCGCCATTGCTGAAATTCAGCAAGCAGTTCCTCACAATGGGTCACGTTTGCACCAGCAAAGGGGGCAACGCGGGGTACATATTTGGCCGGACACATAAATACCGTGCCGACCAAGCCGGCGAGTTCGACTATTCCTGGGAAATCGATATGGGCCGTCTAAGAGAAGTCTTGGTGACGCTTACACAAGCCGGCGAGTGAGACTACAACTCACTCAGCGTCTGGGTCCCAAACAAATCCGATTTCATTGAGCCTNTGGGTCTGATCTTCNGTAAGTTTCACGAGCCGCTTTTGCCGCCTATAAACCCAGCGGCCCAGGTGCCGATTTTCTGGCCATTTTCTGGGAACTAAGCAGTCGCCATGGTCTCTCTTGTACGCGACGAGTTCCGAGTACATCTGNTCGAATTTTGTGATTGCCTCCCGCTGCATCCGTCGCCTTGAAGCACTGACCATGCCACCGATNGCACTGAACGCCGCGTTTATTGGCAGGTAGCGGCGCGGGACGGCTCGGCGAGGCTTTAGGTGCTTATGGGCCAGCACCTCTATCTGCCGCGACATTATCGGCGTGCATGGCGTGTTCGGCCCGTGGGGACGGATGAATGAACGAACGAAGGCAGCGTTACGATTGTGTGACGTCCTGGGATTCGCAAGCGCTTCGGCAAGGTGGGCAAGATGCTCATCGAAACTATCCGCTGACTTGACGAAGCCGTCTCTCTTCTCTAGAAGGTAGTGGAAATGCAGCGTGCCACCCTGGGTCTCTCGAAAATCATCGGTCCGAATAGTGCGCACTGGCCGATCAACGATGGCCGCCTCGATCATCGCGGTTGTATTCACGCCGACNACCACGGCNGCNTAATAGAGTGAGTCAAAATATTCTNGGCGGTCTCTATCATCNACNGGGTTGGCGCCATTNTTNGGCCAAACAGNGACGTCNCCAAGCCCTGACAAGTCTACGTCGGCCCAGTTGCCCGGATTGTAGGGNTGCGGCCTAANCAAAATGGCAGCATCTCGCAACGCGGGATCNTCCGCATCGCGGATANGCCGGATCCATTCGAGAACGAACTCTATTTCTGCCTGAGGTTCCGAAATCGATGCCGTCGAACCGACAAAGAGGATGTAAGGCTTCTCCGCAGTTAGGTCAACNTTGCNGCAAAANTCCTGCCGNGNCATCGACGGCTCCCACTCGAACCACTTGTCGAAGGGGTGGGCNCCNGTCATACGNACCGAGTAACTNGAGACATGGTGGTATTTNACGGCCTCNCGCTTNTGTAAGTTGTTCCAGACGAAGATGCGATCGGGATGCAACCGGATCAGGCCCTTCGTCGTCANNTGGTCCCAACTCGCCACNCACANCGCTGTCCGGATACCGAGNTGCCGTGCTGCTTTTACGACATCGACTTGCGTCGAACCNTCCGTTACCAGCGGTGTNACAACGACGGCNTCAGGCTGNAGTTTGCTCANAAATTTNTCGACTTCAGNNTCNGTAGGAATTCCATATTCGAANCGCTCNAGNGAACGNATCAGAAACTTCGTCGAGCGCGGACCAAGCGATGGCATNNGCCGCATGAACTTCATTGGGGCTGGCAATACGTCTCCCATNCGNCNNCGCAAGTACGGAGCATCCGAGTAGTCNGGGTGCAGGTANCGAACATAGTCGACNNTCGTGCGGAGNCCNCGNGCCAGTTCNTTATAGCGATCCTTGCGCTGGGGCACAGNGNCGACAACTTCNATACCTTCNTTTAAGCCATCCAGACAAACGAGTCCCTCGTTTTGCTTGCGGGGNTTNTCGAANGNCACCATCACATGGTGGCCACGCNTGGCGAGATGNTCNAGNACCGAGTCNAAGTAGCGCAGATACCCNGGATANTGCATTACGAANAGAATNCGCNTGGGCTCGACANGCTNGTGCTCCCGACCTGNTGGCGGCGCNANAACCNAATCATCGCTTGCTTCNTCATNTTCTTNGTCNGCGNCGCTAGGGNTGAGNAANTNGGGNACCTTCATCTCAGCTTGTGCCTGTTCCGTCTTCTCTGTATCGAGACTACCCGGTCCTCCTAGTACCACTCGTTTACCCCGACCCTCGCGAGGCATGGTAGGGAAGAAACCCTCGCCGGTGATGATATTGAAAAGATCGATATCACGAACGTCGATGGCGGTGAACGTGGCGTCATCCATACATAAGAAGACCCGGTCTGCAAGCTCCAAGTGGTGGTAGAGAAATCCCTGGGGACGTGAGTACAGAGCAAGNGAACTAACCCCGTAGAACGGCGGCAGATACGAAAGGCCTCCGTAAGTCCCGATGTATGCCTTGGCACGGCTGATGACCTTNGTTTGAATTTCAAGGTTAGTGCTGGGGGTCATCAGATCGTCGACCGTGTGCAAGTGTTCGAGATCCTCGGGAGCAAAGTCCCAGTGATCGTCCGTCGCGAACCCAGGGTTCAATAGAACGACGTCGTGCCGCTGGGTGAGTCGACCTAGAAGCTGGGCAATGAAGACACGATTTTGCTCCGTGTCAGGGAACGCGTCATTGAAATAAAAGCGGGTGGCAATGTAGCTATCAGGGAGTCGGTCTTCGATATCGCTGCAGTCGATCTCCTGGTGTTTACAGAAAACCGTGAAACGCTCCACCAAGTCGATCGTTGCTCGACGCTTCCAATAGGGCATAAAGAGGTTGTACATGGTCGCCGGGTGCAGAATCTCAGCGTCCTTATCCTTGAGAACCTGCTTGGTGATCCGAAGGATGTCCCTATCGAAATCGGACATCCCACGCTGCTTCTGCTTGCCCTGGGCCATACGCTTCTCGTTAGCTCGCAGATAATCTTCGGGCGACATGAAGTCGAGGATGTCGAAGTAGTTGTCAGTGAAGGGCTTGTACCAATGGCTCACGCCACCCCGTGAAACAACGACCAGGCGCTCGGGGTCGAAATCCCGGTGTGTTCTGACCCAGTTAAGAAATGGGATCCAATACAGCACCTCGAACCCGACCTCACTGAGCCAGGGGCCCACGATGATCTTGTCTTTGGGACTTCGCGCCAGTCGCTGAATCTGTCGTTCGGTCACCACCATCTTTGGGAACGTCACCTGATCGCCGGCAACCCGCGGGATAACGTAACGGTTGACGAAGCCGCGAACGCGCCTACGGCGCAGGATTCCGTACAAAGTTTGCAGCGCAAGCTTGCGGGGTGCCGCAATAATCTGGCTCGTCAGACTGCCGGAAGAGGCTACCCGCTCAGCCTTACGGCGGCGCCTGACAATCCTGATCTTCCAGTGCATGAGAATGGCCAGGGGGGCGAAGAGCCATCGTGCCGGCAGTAACCAAAACGGGATTCTCTGAGGATTCGGGCGGGCGGTCTCACCTTGCGCTACGAGTTCTTTCACGAACAACTCGGTCGCATTTACTTCAAGACCGTGAGGCCTTACGAACTCGCGTACGAAACGGCGGGCAGCCTCACCATCTTCTTCACTGCCAACGTGCTTCTGAAGCTGTGTGAGGTGCTCTGCAAGATCGTCCCCCACCTGCACCAACCCGCCCCCGACATCGGTCAAGTAGTGAAAGTGCAGCGTCCCNGCCTGNCTGTCGGCAAACTCGGGGCGACGTACCGTNAAAACNTTGCGGCCAACNACNCCCGCCTCGATCTGGCCGCTGGTGTTGATGCCAACGATGCCACAGCTATGGAANATGGAGTCGTAATAGTCGCTGCGGGCTCCTAGGTCCACGGGATTGGCNCCTTGGAGCGGCCAAATCGCCGTGTTCCCNAGTGTGGACGGNTCGAGACGATGCCANGGCTGNCGATTCTCNGGGTGGGGTCGNACCAGNAAGCCGATNTTNCGAAGNANCGGATCGNCNGAGGCCCGAATGGCGGCGATCCACTCCTCGATGAAGTNGATTTCGGTCGCGGCGATAAATGGTGACGAGCAAAGATACAACAGGTACGGTGTGTCCGGATCAAGGCCAACTTCAGATTTGAAAGCCTCCGGCCCTCGACTAGGCTCCCAGTCAAACCACTGGTCATAGTTCGAGGCACCAGTGACCACAACTTGGGACGCATCCATGCCGTGATGGTCGACAGCCTCGGCAAGTTGCACTTCGTTCCAGACGTAGGCGCGGTCCGGATGGATCCGAATTAAGCCTTTGTTGGTGAGATTGTCCCAACTGTGAACGCACAAGCCCGAGCGGATACCGTGTTTCTTAGCAACCTTGATGTAGTCGACCTGGTCGGAACCTAAATCGACAAGCGGCGATACGAGCAGAAGGTCCGGTTGTTGCTCCAGCACATCCGCCTCAATCACTGGATCCACTGGAATCGCCCGCTCAATTGCCAGAAGCAGCCGGTGCGCTGCTTGGTTAAATAGCTTCCATCCAAAGATCGGGATCTTCGTCAGCCAGCGAGCCGGTCGAGGCACTCGGCGCTCGGCCCGTGCCCGCAAGGCTATAGAGTCAGCGTATATGGGCAGCCGGTAGCGTAGTAGATCAATAGTAAATCTGATGGCGCGTGCGAGTTCGAACCAGCGAACATTTGTGCGTTTTAGAAGCTCGCTGCATGTGATCGTCGGACACTCCTTCTGCAACTCCGTAATGATGCGCCCGCCACGATGATCGATCTTGTCCGCCATGATGAACGAAATATGGATGTGGTGTCCTTGGGCAGCGAGTCCCCGCAGCACGGATCCAAAATTGCGAATCGCACCAGAGTGTCGCAGCGAAAAGAAAATCTTCATCTCTGAGATCCGTGCGCCCGGACAGCGGGCAGGAGTGTAGCCTCGTTTTTCATGGTATTAAGGAAAAGCGGCGACGGACCAAACTTAAAGGGCCCGAAACGTGGAAGGAGTGGACAATATGCGGGTCACCCTCGTGCCGATACCCGTCAGTGGACTGCCGCTACTTCCTTTTTCGACTGTATAGCACAGGGTTTCGGGGGTCGCTACCCGAGCAGGGGAGGGCAACTTATACGTCTCTTCGTTACAGCATGGAAGATCAAAGAGAATGGTAGGCTATGGGGCGCTCAGGGCGGTTTCCTGGAATGAGAACGTACGAAACCCTCTCCCGGATCCCCGGATCATTCAGGTCCGTCGATCGAGCTGGGTCGAGCACCTTCCACAATATTTTGAGATGCGCGTACTTGTCGCCGGTCGGTCCGTTTATCACTTCGCTTACTACCGAAGTGTCCTTGAGGCACTCCGTAGACATGGCCACGAGTTGGAGCTTCGCTTTGACGAGAGGTGGAGTAGCGNTAACTCCGATGTTTCATTGCAGGGATTCCTTAAGGAAAACCCGGAAGTCTCGTTACAATGGTCACAGACTCGTGAGGATTGGCTCCGGGAACCACTCTTTGCGATGCGGGAACTGCGCAGCTACAGCAGTTATCTTCGGCGTTTCGAGCAATCGACCTATTATCTCAATCGNTGGAGGAAATACCTCAGCCCCGCCTTCACACGAATCGACAAAATGGCTGTTGGCCGCTGGTTACTCGGGCGCAAGTCTATATCGGGTGCGATTCGTGGATTCGAGGCGATCGCTCCTGCCGCCAAGAACGTTGTTGCCGACCTGCGGAGGGTCGCACCCGATGTTGTCTTCGCGTCCCCTGCGAATATGCGTTTCACCGAGGAAGTCGAGTACATAAAAGCTGCCAGNCACCTTGGCATCCCNACGGCTGTTCTGGTCCTAAGCTGGGACAACATGAGTACCAAGGGGTTAATCAACGTACACCCCGACCTTCTCTTGGCATGGAACCGGACGCACGCTTCCGAAGCTGTTCTTCACCATGGCATCTCGGAGAATCGCATTCTCCTGACAGGGGCACCGTTTTTCGACAAGTGGTTCGACAACGAAAACCATGCAGTGGACCGAACTGTGTTCCTACGAAACGCTGGTCTGCCAGATGACAAGCCGTTTGTGCTCTATCTCGGGTCATCTGCAAACATCACTAAAGANGAATCGTGGCTTGTTACTGATTTAATCGAGAGGCTAAGCAAGTCCGTGACCCTTGGCAGGGCCAGCATCATGGTCCGCCCACACCCGGCAAACGCGCGGCCCTTTGCNNAACTCGCCCAATCGGATCAGCGTGTCGTCGTTTGGCCGCCCGNCGGGCAGNTGCCNGAGAGTGNCNNCATGCAGNCTGANTTCCAGAACAGCGTCCAGCANGCNNCAGCAATNGTCGGGNTNAACACCAGCGCNATGATAGANACACTGGNTCTNGNNCGNCCATGNGTCGCGNTCATTACCGGGNAGTACGAAAATACTCAGATGCGAGCCCANCATTTCCANCACTTATTCGATTCGGGCGCACTNAACGTGGCTCGCAGCATNGGTGAGGCAGTNNCACANCTNGAGGCTGTNGCTNCNGGCNACGATGATCATGCCGAAGCNCGCCTAGCNTTTCTCNCNAAGTTCNTCAGGCCTCAGGGAATGNATATCAATGCTGGCGAGNTGGTCGCGGCAGCAGTAACGGAACTGGGGAGNGGNACCAANGCNACAAACCTCTGTGNGATNCCNGTAAANCAGNTTCTCNANGTGTGAATCTNCCNNCGCTNACNCTGGAACATTCTTGAGANTCACTNGACGGNNACTNTCNNCTAATGCAGGAACAANCTNGTNATTCGANACGGNATNTNCNTNAAANCCAGTGANNCTANTANCNCGCNNNTCNTTCAAATNAGCTTGTTTACACCCTCTACAATCANNTCCTGCACCGCCTCNTCAAGATANGGATGCATCGGAAGGCTCAGGACCTNACTACAANCNGCCTNNGANTNTGGCAGATCAANCGCTGGATACNCTGCATAGGCNGGCTGTGAGTGCAGCGGNCGAGGNTANTAAACGACNGTGGGAACACCTAACTCTAAGAGGCCATNNTGGACTGCATCGCGCCGAGCTNCCGGCAATCGAATGGTATACAGAGCCCAGGCGGAAACTATNCCATCAGTTACATNNGGGCTGATAACACNGTNCTCTAGNCCGTGCTTGTAGCGAGCCGCAACGTCTTGTCTCGCTTCGATCTCGTCTTCCAATATTGACAACTTCTCGATGAGAATTGCTGCTTGCAAGGTATCGAGGCGGCTGTTCATCCCGATCCGGACGTTGTCATATTTATCACTACCCTGTCCGTGGACACGCAAAGAACGCAGGAGATCCGCAATATCCTCATCATCTGTCAGGATCGCACCACCATCCCCGTANCAACCNAACGGCTTAGACGGGAAAAAGCTGGTCGTCGTAACGGTGGCTAACGTTCCAACCCTCGCGCCTTGATACGAGGCTCCAAAACTTTGTGCAGCGTCCGCAATAAGTAAGAGTCCCTTCTCACCACAGAACCCAGCGATNGAGCTNTAGTCAGCGGGCTGGCCNAACAGNTCGACCGNCATNACGGCCCTGGGCCTGAGCCCGGCAGTNCGAGCCTCTTCAAACCCTGCTNGNAGNCCGGCNGGATCNATATTGAGTGTGTCCGGGCAGATGTCCACAAACACGGGTGTTGCCCCCGCAAGCACAACGCTTTCGGCTGACGCCGAAAATGTGAAGCTAGGGAGGAAAATGGCATCCCCCTCACCGATCTCAAGCGCCATCATGGACAACACCAGTGCATCCGTACCATTGGCACAAGTTATAGCGTTCTTGGCCCCAGAGAACTCACAAAGATCTTTTTCTAAGCGATCTACCTCCGGCCCCAGAATGAACCGGCCGTGATCCATGACCTCACCCACGGCTTTCTCGATTCGATCACCTAGACGGCGTCTTTGAGCCGCAAGATCAATAAAAGGAATTGGGAGTTGCGAATTCATTGCTCGTCGTACTCATCGCAACCCTGGCAGGTGTTTAACCTAGTCACCTGACACATTGGCACTTTCCTTATCGGCCGCNGTCTCTACTTTCACCAGCTTCCCGTCTCCTAGTTCCTCATATCGCTGCCCCGTTCGGGGGCAAACGAGATCTTCTCCGAGTCGCTCACCCGCAGAGCTAATCCAACCAATCCGCTTCGCTGGAACACCAGCGACGAGCGCGTAGGCTGGCACATCTCGGGTTACCACTGCTCCTGCAGCAACGAAGGAATAATCCCCCAGGTCATNTCCGCAAATGATTGTTGCNTTAGCCCCGATGGTTGCCCCACGTCCGACACGCGTGTCACGAAATTCATTCTTTCGCTCGATCTCGGCGCGCGGGTTGGTGACATTCGTGAAAACACAAGAGGGACCGCAGAAGACACCATCTNCNAGGATTACCCCAGTATACAAACTGACGTTGTTCTGGATCTTGCATCGATCACCGATCTTTACGGAGGGTCCGATCATGACATTCTGNCCAATGACGCAGTTTCTACCGATCTGGGAGTCCTCCATGACGTGACTGAAGTGCCAAATCTTGGTACCTGCTCCAATTGTGCAGCCTTGGTCAATATACGAAGACTCATGCACGAAGACGTCGGGAAAAGATTTTGNCTTGCTCATTAACCTCCCCCCAAACGTTGCTCGGCCAATATGCTTTCCGTTTCTTCCAGTATTTTCAGCACCCGCAAAGCCTCAGCACCGTTAGTTCGTGGCGTGCTGCCATCAGAGACACAATCAACAAAATGCTGAGCTTCTATCTTGAGCGGTTCGCCCTGTTCGATGGCCACTGACTCAGCCTCACCTTTCTCCGGCTCAGGAAGCCCTTCGCGCCAACCTATACGGTGTGGATACAGCTGGAGTTTTTCTCCCCAGCCTTTCATGTCATCGAAGACCGCCATCCCTTCACTCCCAACAACAATCAGCTTCTGTTCTTTGAAGGGATGCAGCCAGGAGACAAAGATGTGAGCATTCACGCCGCTCGGAAAAGTCAGGTAAGTGTTGGTCACATCAGCTATGGCTTTATGCAGGTAGCTGGCGCCTTTCGCCGAGATCGAGTTTGGCATCTCACCTGTCAATGACAAAATCATTGAGATGTCGTGCGGTGCAAAACTCCAAAAAACATTCTCTTCGCGACGAACCTTGCCGAAGTTCAGCCGGTTTGAGTATATGTATTGCAATCGGCCCAGTTTGCCGGCTTCCGTGAGGTCACGCAGTGCCAAAAAGGCCGGATGATATTGAAGGAGGTGCCCAACCATGAGTACGCGCTCCCCCTGGTTAGCCAAGGCAATGATTTCTTCCGCTTCATAGGAGTGCAAGGCTAGCGGCTTCTCAACGAAAACATGCTTGCCTGCCTGCAGAGACTGTAGGGCCTGTGTCGAATGCACCTCGGCCGGTGTCGCGATCGCCACCGCGTCGATTGAGCTGTCCTCTAAGATCTCCACCCACTCGAGGGACGGAACCGAGTACTCGGAGCTGAATTCAGTGGCTAACGCCACGTCGACATCGCACACGGCGCACAGCACTCCGAGCTCGTGGAATACTCGCACGAGGTTTCGGCCCCAATAGCCACACCCCACTACTCCAACCCGGACCGCCATCTGCGGCAGAGTAACACTATCGGGGAATCTCCAACGACCAATGCCGCACTAACCACAAGCCCCTGAGACTCCCGGGAAGTCAGCTCATCCCGCTGCGCACAGCCTCAAGTAACTCTTCGCCAGATACCCGGGCTGCATCTAAAGCCAACGGAACACTTCCCGTTAAGCTTTCGACCAACAATGCACTCAACTTGAAGTTCACGGCCGTCCAGCCCTTCGGGACCGGACGATAGTTTGCCGGGTCGCTATATACCGTCACCGACGACACATTCTGTAATGGCCCCAGGTATGACAAACCACCGTGGGCGCTAAAAAAAACCTCCGCTCCCCCTATGATTTGAGTTATGCGCTGTAGATGTTCGCGATCACTGACATAACCCTGTTCCATGGGTGACGCGTTTTCCAATGGCAGTACGGTTTCAAACGGCGGCTCGAGAACTTTTCCAGTAGCAACGTCGACTAGGATCGCCTCGCGCGCCAAGTCTGCAAGTACCCTTGGCACAATCTGAATAGCCTCCCCGCGCAACAGATACGGCGTCAGGCCGAACCAAACAGCAATATATGGTCGGCTAGGGATACCACTGCCTTCGTGAAGCTGAGCGGGGGAACCACTGCCATCATCAGGGCGAATCGAAAGAGGTTCCATAATCAGCTTGTTTGTGAGAAAAGAAGGCTCTACTTCTCCCTTCCAAGCCGCCATCGCTAAACGAAGGAAAAGTGATGGATGAAGCCAATCAGCTTCCTCCTTGTTTGCAACTCCCATGTTTCTAATTCCCCTTCGATAGAGAAGCCTGTCGAAAGGCTCGACACCAATTTGTCTAAGCCCAGCCTTGCCTACCCGCTTTTCATAGCGTTGTTGATAAACGCTAGTTAATTCGAACGCATCAATGTACCTGTTACCTAACCCCTCATACCAAGCTTCCGCTCCACCGCGAGACAAGCAAGTCACCCGGTCTCGGGGGATCTTGAAAGCACTTAGTGCCCAACGAAGGAACGGGATCCAGAGCAATAATTCTGTATCAAAGCTTCCTAGATAAGGCCCAGCGAGAATCGGCTTTCCACTGTCAGAAATTTCTGGAAGCCGGTGATTTTCCTTCAGGCTTACATCGAAATCCCATGCAATACGCTCAGCCTCGTCGCGTGGCGTCTCG
>PBML01000014.1 GCA_002722645.1 Acidobacteriota bacterium | reverse complement strand
ACGCTTATGAATACCTCTTATCTGATTATTCTCGTGATGGGTCTGTTTTTTATGGTCTGGTTATTATCGTGACTGACGAAACGAAGGGAAGGATTTGGTACACAGCAGTATTTCTCCTTGCAGCCTTTTTTGTTGTTACCTTCGTGACGCGGTGGATCGGCTCATGAATAAAAAATTGATTCTGTCCATAGTTGCCGGGTTTGTGCTGACCTTGGTTATAGCTTGGTTTCTCGGTTATGAAATTAACCCGTTTTAGGTATCCGCTATGAGCAAAGACGAAGGACGGCCCGAACAGATCGAGTTTCCCCTCGAAGAGGGTAGGCAAGAATTCGCTAGGCGGAAAAACCGGGCGTCGAGCCTCCAGGCGACGACAAAGACAAGGACGGCTCCCCTGGACAGCCAGCTTTCCGGCGCGATATTCGACTCCGCCATTTCAATACGCCACCTGGCTGCGAGTTTGAAGAACCGAACACGGAATGCGTTTCAGCGCGGGAGCACAGTTGCTATGTACGGGCCGATCCTGGCGCTGGCAGTGCTTATCTATTTTTTAATTTTTAGTTAGAGCCGCCGACGGACTCCTTATTAATACCGGTGGCCGCGCAGACCAAAGGGGGGGATTCGCTCGCCACAGAAACGCGATTTTGTGGCTGGTGGCGGGGGCCGAATGGTGGCCGGAACGACCTTCGAAAAGTAGACAGTGGGTGAAAACGGGCCTTGTTTCTTAGCCCAGGATATCCCGTAAACCCTTTGTATGACTGGGTTTCATGGGTTCAGACACAGCACTGTTTGTCCTTGCTTTGCCTCCTTAGAGTGCACGGTGGTTACTTGTGAATATCAGTCAACCACTCGTAGTGCTGCGCTCTTAATCAAACACGTCACATTGCTACCAATTACCAGACCGAGATCCTCAATGGCGTGTGTAGTTACCTCGGCCCATAGTCGTTGTTCACCCATTTCCAGTGCAACGAACACACGGCCCGTTCGTGGGACTAAGTCTGTGACAATGGCCGGCAAGCGATTGCGCGCCGAGAGACCTTCAGTATTGCCGGAAGCTAGCATTACGTCGGAAGCAGCGAATTCGACGAACACCGACTTGCCAGGGTTTTTTAGCTCGGCTGGCAGCCGCAATTGGGTAATGCTGTTACCAGCATTCACAGTTCCGAGCCAACCACCATCCTGAGACGGTGAAACCTTCGTGAGCCGGACCAGATTGACTGGTTCGCCAGCAGCGACAACGGCGTCGGCACCCAGAACTTTGTCCGGAGGCCCCTGCTCAGTGAGTCGGCCCTTATCGAATGCGAGTATCCAGTCGGCGACACGTTGAACCTCGGACCGATGGTGGGAAACGTAAAGCATCGGAACATCCCATTCATGAACCACCCGTTCGACATAGCTCAGGATGGTTTCGCGGCGTGGTTCATCCACTGCGGTAACCGGTTCATCGAGCAGCATCAGGTCAGGAGCGCTCATCAGAGCACGTCCTAAGGCAACGCGTTGGCGTTCACCTCCGGAAAGGGACTCTGGTCGGCGCTGCAGTAGACCGTTGAGTTCAAGCACCTCAGCGATCCGCTTAAAGGGCGACTCTTTTCTGTTTAGAGGCGATGGCCGCTGAGCGAAGCGGAGGTTGTCTTCCACGGATAGATGGGGGAAAAGCCTTTGATCTTGGAACACGACTCCGAGGTGGCGGGACTCAGGTGCCAAGGCAATCCCGGCCCCGGTATCGAGAAGCACTCGGTCATCGAAAGCGATATAGCCTTTGTCGGGGGCAACGAAACCGGCAATCATCATCAAGAGAGAGGTCTTTCCTGCTCCCGAGGGTCCAAATAGTGCTGTGATGCGATGTTTGGAGTCAAAATTGACGGCAACATCGAAGCCGCTTTCGAACTGATGCGCGCAGTGCACCTGGAGCTTCACGGCCCTGCCCCTCGCCTCTCCAACCACTCACTGGTTGCCAGCGCCACCCCGGCAAGCACGACCGCGACGATCGCCAATCGGAATGTTCCATCGCCGTCGGCGCGGTTCATTTCTGAAAACACAGCGAGCGGGAGCGTCTGGGTAGCGCCTGGAATGTTGCCGGCAAAGGTGATTGTGGCCCCGAATTCGCCCAGGCTGCGGGCAAATGCCAACACAGTTCCGGAGATTATGCCGCCGCGCGCAAGAGGCAAGCTAACCCGCCAAAATGAGTCAAAAGGGCTTGAGCCGAGTGACCGGGCGGCATCCTCGAGCCGGGTGTCGACACCTCGGAAAGCTAGCCTAATAGCCCGCACCATCAGGGGGAAACCGAGTGCTGCACTGGCAATCGCCGCTGCCCACCAGGTAAATGCGAGTTCGATTCCGAGAGTGTCCTGGAGCCACATCCCGAACCAAGTCCGTCGCCCGAACATCCGCAATAGCAGGTAACCGGTAACTACTGGAGGCAGTACAAGAGTCAGGTTCACCAGGGTTTCGATCGCCCACTTGCCACGGAATTCGCGGCGGGCAAGTAACCATCCAACCGCGATGCCGAAAGGCAACGAGATCAGCACCGCCACCAAGGCGACACGGATGCTCAATACCACTGCAGTCCATTCGGTGTTGGTCAGGCCCATGCTCAAATTCCTATTAACACGTTTAGCGGCGCAGTCCGGGNCGAACGTTCCGCGATTTTTACNGGTAAGGGTCCGTGAAACCTCGATCAAGAAAATGTTTGCGGCCNCGGTCAGAGATGAGGAACTTGAACAACTCTGCTGCCTCCNCCNCNGTCTCATCAAGTAGCAGTAGAGGATATTCGATCACGTCNTGGAGCATGGGGTCTATGGGGCCGACATATGTGACATCTGAATTTNTAGCGACGTCAGTTNCGTAGACNAAACCGCCATCGACTTCGNCCCGAGAAACCAGCGCTAGAGCCGCCCGGACATCGACAGTGGGAACGAGTTGNGGTTCGATAGATTCCCAAAACCCGGATGCTTCCANTGCTTGACGAGCGTAGATCCCCGCGGGCACCGAATTTGGATCGGCGATCGCAAAACGGAGTTGNGGATCACTGAAAAACTCTCGCAAACTTGGGANAGTTTCGTTTTTCAGTTGATTCGTTACCGGTTNGACCACGATGAGTTGGTTGCTTACCAATGTGACGCGACGCGCGACAGCAAGCCGATCGTNGACGTAATCGGCCCAGCTACCATTGGCGGACAGGAGAAGATCTGCGGGGGCACCCTGCTCGATTTGTCGTGCGATCGTGGAGGTTGGNCCAAAACTGACATCGACGCCGATACCTGTTTTGCTTTCGAAATCTTTCACTGCAGCTTCCAGTGCGTCGATCGTGCTCGCCGCCGCCAGCATCAAGGTGCGTTCTTGGGGCATATTGGCATCAGCACATGCCATNGCACTGAGTGNCAGGAGNAAAACCCCTCGCAGCAGTGGCGAGTACAAGCTAATTGATACTGCTTGCGACGAATCGGCGGGCCTATTGTTTGNTGTCAGGGCGTTGCGCATGCTACTACTTTGCCAGCTAATTGAGTGTTTGGCATCGGGAAGCGGGTGTGAATCCCGCACTGCCCCGCAACTGTGATCGGGGACGAAAGCNGCAANCGGNGNTCGTCGCAATCGAAAGACAGCGGCGAACTACCGACAAAGCCACTGGGGTAACTTNCTGGGAAGGCGCGGNGAGTAGGTTGATCCGTAAGTCAGGAGACCGTAACCAACCGGANCAGGTTGGCCCTCGCGGGAGGTGGATGTAGTTAAGCGGCACCCTCTCGCGGGGCTTCTCANCGAGCATCATAGGAGGATGCTAATGAAGCCCCGCTTTTTCGTAGTTGTTCTGTCATTTGTTTTTCTTGTCGCCGNANCATCGNGAGCAAATGGTTTTCCTGCTAGTGAGCGGGCTTTTGTTGCCATAGCCCCNCACCAGGACGACGTACNAGAGCAGNCTCCATTAGATCACCAGAAGGATCGTCAGGGCACGATCCGCTCCGACGAAAAAGTTATTGTTACCGCAGAACGTGAAATAGAGAACATCCGTAGCATCGGCAGCAGTGTTTCACTGATCACAAGTGAGGAAATCACNGCTAGTGGNGCTCGTTGGCTGANTGACGTNCTTCAATTTGCACCCGGAGTGAACGTGGTTCGCAGTGGTCCAGCCGGTTCGTTGGCGCAGGTGTTCATNCGAGGCAGCAATACTAGCCACACACTTTTTCTGATCGATGGCNTCAAGGTCAATTCGCCAACCACAGGAGCCTATGATATTTCCNGGATCCAGTTATCGGCCGATCAAATAGATCGCATCGAGATCGTACGTGGTCCGCAGAGCANCTTGTACGGTTCACAGGCAATAGGCGGTGTCATCAACGTAATCACCCGACGTGGCAGTGGTTCTGGGGCCTGGGGAGTCGAGGCTGACGGTGGTTCTTACAGCACCAGTCGGTTCAGCACGTGGGGCAGTGGGCAAACCAGNTCCGTACGTCTGGTCGGTGGAATTTCCTACTTCGACAGTGGTGGCTTCTCAAGCGCTAACGAAGCTAACGGCCATTCCGAGCCCGATAGCTATAAGAACCTTTCCTACAATGGCCGNGTTGATTATGGGTTGGACAGAGGGATGGTGGCTTCGGCTTTCATCCGTGGGTTCGACACTGACGTCGATTTCGATGGGTTCGATTTCGTCGAGGGCCCCGTTGACAACCTAGTTAACTTGCAGNCTAGCACCGAGACGGTNGCCGGTGGNACGGTCGGGTACAGAGGTGCAGNTATTCACTCAACTGTGGAAATTTCAACCTCGGTAGCTGGTCTTACTACTGACACGCCGGAGGATTTTTTCACCGGTTTCGAGCTTAACTCTTCAATCCGGGAAGTGGATTGGCAGAATGGTATCGATCTTCCAGGCGAACAGACTTTAGTCACCGGTCTCGAGTATCGACGCGAGCAGGCTACGTCGTTGAGTCGAAGTGGCTTCGGTGAGGATCTTTTCAGCGAAAAGGTCGACTTTATAGGTGTTTATGTCCAGGATCGTATCCGTCTCGCTGATCGTGCTTGGGTNACCGGCGGAGTTCGCTTTGAGGACCACAGCACCTTTGGTAGNAAGTGGACNGGCCGTGCTACGGCAACGATNGATGTCAACGAACTNGTTCGGTTCCACGGTTCGATGGGTGCTGGTTTTAGGGCACCAACCCTCAATGACCTCTACTTCCCCGGCTTCAGTAACCCGAATCTGGAACCAGAGGAGAGTGTCGGCTTTGACCTCGGTATTGATACATTCGTTCCTTCTTCCCAAGTACGTCTTGACGTCACATTTTTCTATAACGACATAAGCAAGTTAATCGAATTTGACTTCGTCTCTGGGCGACCGGAGAACCTGGGTGATGTCATAACGGTAGGTGCCGAAGTCGGGGGGGAATACACGCCGAATGAAACGCTTACTTTGTCGGGCAATTACACACTGACCGATGCCACTTCCGAGAGCGTTGTCGGCCAGCTTATTCGTCGTCCGCGGCACCAAGGGGGTATCCGTGTCACTGTCCGACCGGATGAAAGCTTGCATTTTTGGAGCGAAGTGCGCGTGAAAGGAGAGAGCTTCGACAATGGGGTCAAAGGGCGAGAGCTCCTCGATGGTTTTGTAATCGTCAACCTAGCAGTTAACTATCAGTTGCTTAATGCTTTGTCGGTTCGCACCCGAATCGACAATCTGCTCGACACGGACTACGAAGAAGTTCTTGGTTTTGGCACTGTGGGCCTTAGTGGATATTTCGGCGTTACCCTTACGTTGTCGCGATAACTAAAACTCACGCTGGAAGAGCAGCGGCTCCGCAGTGCAAACTCCTCTAAGTAAGGAGACGAAATGGCCAGGCTAACCAAACTGTACACGCGTACCGGTGATGGTGGTTTAACCCGTCTAGGTGCGGGTACCGAGGTGGCGAAGGATTCGCTGCGTGTCCGAGCTTATGGCACGGTCGATGAACTTAACTCATGTATTGGCAAGGCTATAGCCGTTGGACTGTGTGAACGGTTGAGTGCCGAGCTGACGGCCATTCAAAATCAACTTTTTGACCTAGGCGGGGACCTGGCCACGCCCGAGAGCGAGAATCCCGAGTTCGATGTGCCGCGCATTGGGACGGGGCACGTAAATAAACTTGAGGNGCTGATAGACGAATTAACCGAGGTCGTTGGGCCGCTTGAGAACTTCATCTTGCCGGGCGGCTCACCTGGCGCAGCAGCTCTTCATGTGGCTCGAACCGTATGTCGTCGAGCGGAACGGCGGGTGGTCTCGCTGGCTCGCGAGGAAAACGTTGGCGCNGACANGGTGTCCTACNTAAATCGCCTCTCTGATGCACTATTTGTTATGGCGCGTTTCGAAAATCGTGAAGCTGGTGTAGAGGAGCCATTGTGGCAGCCGGGGCACTAGCTAGCCCATTTGGAAACACTGCTACTGCAAGCTCACAGGATTTTGTAGAAACCACTCACTCGATTGTTTCTTGGTTTNGGNATGGAGGCTAGACGTTGTCGTTGGGTACCCGTTCAAGNCGGTCAAGAAACTGGACGATCCGGTGGCCAATAGCCTCGACAAGTTTAGCCTCGCGCTGCGAGGGTTCAGCACGGCCCAATAACGTTCGGAAGGTTCGCATTACTGCTGTGGCTTCACGAGGGGCGAAAAAGTCAATGTGTTCAAGCCCGCTTTCGAGAGAGCCATACATTCTTTCCAAGTCCTCCTGGGTTGCTGGTGGCGTTGCCCGACAACGCTTGCCGCTCACTGGTGGCTCTCGTTGTCTGGGGTCACCAACTGCCAACAACAATTCATAGCAAACCACTAAGCATGCTTGGGCCAGATTGAGGCTAGGAAATTCAAGATCGGCAGGGATCCCGATCACCTCTTGGCATAGGTCCAGCGCCTCAGTTGGTAGCCCCTTGTCTTCACGGCCGAAGACGATCGCTACGAGCCCATCTTGGACTCGTTCGGTGATTACGGGGGCAATGGTGCGCGGGCGAGCCATGTTTCGTTTGTCGGAGCGCGCACGAGCCGATGTTCCTACAACATAGATAACATCCGAAACGGCTGCAGCGAGGCTTTCGTAGAANTTAGTTNCGNCGACAATCCGGCTGCTTCTGTGGGCGACTCCGTCGATTCGACGTATATCGAACTCGTCTGGCTCCACGAGTCGAAGCCGCGATAGCCCCATGTTCATCATCACCCTGATGACCCCGGCGATGTTGACGACGTCCTTGGGCTTGTTTAGGACGATAATGACGTTGGAGAGTGGATCCGTTTCGGCCACGAGCTTAGCCAGATTCATTTGACAAGGANGCTTACNCAAGGTTGCCCAGTGNAGTGTCACTTGGCAAGCTCCTGGCCGAGTTACTGGTGCTTGGATTTATTGAAGACTAACTAGGAAGTGACANCGTANCGGGAGATGCTGTTCAGGGAGATTGCATGGACGTCGCACGTTTGTCGGCATCAAAGCTTCGCAGTTTANTCAGCGACCGTGAGTTGTCATGCGTCGAGGTNGTTGAGGCTTGCCTAGCACAGATCGAANGCTNCAACGGCAAGATCAATGCGGTGGTGACTTTGAACGATGCCGCTGTCGACGAGGCNCGGCAACTCGATAAGCGGTTGGCTGTCGGTGATAACGTCGGTGTACTGGCTGGGATTCCGGTGGGTATCAAGGACGTGACGCAAACCAAGGGCATGCGCACGACCTTCGGCTCAGTGTTATACGCGGATCACGTTCCCGAAGTNGATGCATTAGTGGTTCAGCGCCTCAAAGCTGCTGGTGCGGTCATTCTCGGAAAGACCAACACACCCGAGTTTGCTGCTGGTGCCAACACCTTCAACGAGGTCTTCGGTGCAACGCGTAACCCTTGGAACACTGACTTGAGCGTTGGTGGTTCGACGGGCGGGGGAGCTGCTGGCTTGGCTACTGGGATGATTGCCTTGGCCGAGGGCACTGACTTGGGTGGTTCGCTCCGCATTCCTGCGTCGTTTTGCGGTGTTGTTGGGCTGCGGCCTTCACCTGGAATGATTCCAACTTGGCCGAATGATTTTCTTTGGGATGACATGTCGGTTACAGGTGGCATGGGGCGTACGGCCTTGGATGTTGCCCTCATGCTCGAAGCTGTCGCTGGTCCCAGCCAAGTCGCGCCGCTGCACCAATCGATTCACGGACGTAAGTTCGTCGAGGTAGTTCAACAAGGTATACCGAAGGGAACACGACTGGCTTTTTGCTCCGACATCGCTGGCATCGGCGTCGATGATGAGATCCAGAAAGTCTGCCGTGTGGCCACTGAAGAGTTGGGCCAGGTGGGTGCATGCGTNGAGGAGATTGATCTTGATTTAAGCTACGCGCGAGAAGCTTTCCTTGCCATCCGGGGGTTGTGGATGGTTATCAATCAGTACTCTCGGCTAGACCGAATCAGTGAGTTNGGTGACAACCTTGCAGCTAATGTTCGAGGCGGCCTCGAGACCACCATCGTTCAGCTTGCCGCCGCCCAACAAGCNCGGGCGCANCTCTGGGCGGACATGCACGAGTTTTTCCAGAGATTCGATTTCCTCCTCACACCGTGCATGGCNGTGTCACCACANCCCGTNGAGCAGAANCACCCCAAGACCATCGGTGGACAGGCAATGAAGACCTACATCGACTGGGTAGCCCCGACTTTCATCTTGAGCCCCACCGGATTGCCCATTGCCTCGGTACCAGCGGGANTTGACCCCAAGGGCCTTCCGGTCGGTATACAGGTGGTCGGCGGGCCACAGAAGGAAGAGGCAGTTCTTGCAATCGCGGGTGAGATTCAGCGTGCCCGGCCTATTGGGTTGCCGCCACTCTCTTGATTGCCAACTGAAACTAGCCAGTGGTGTGGTGGCCAGGCCAAACGCTCTGGCTGAGTGTTTAGGCCGGAATAAGTGTCGGGTAGGCTGGCTCCCAGATAAGGCTGTCGACAAGGTCTTCGATTGGCGTGTCTGCATCGGCCTGGGCGAGACCTTCTTCGAATGCTTGTCGTACCACCGCCTGAGCGATGCTGCGTGTAATCTTGCGCATATCAGAGAGCGGAGGGTAAAGCTTCCCGGACTTGAGATCTTCGGGTGACACTTGGTCGGCAAGATCGGCGGCCGCTGCCGTGAACATCGAATCGGTAACCTTCGTGGCTCGTGCAGCAAGAGCTCCGAGACCGACCCCCGGGAATATATAAACGTTGTTGCCCTGACTGACATGGATGGTGCGGCCGTTGTACTCGACTGGGTCAAAGGGACTACCGGTTGCGATTAGTGCCCGGCCCTCAGTCCACGCAACTANGTCNGCAGCGTGTGCCTCGCTCATTNCGGTGGGGTTCGAGAGCGGGAAAACAACAGGGCGCTCAACGTGCTTAGCCATCTCCCGCAGCATCGGCTCGGTGAACGTACCTGGCACACCACTGGTGCCGAGNAACATCGTTGGTTTCATCGTTCCGATTAGACTCTCAAGGTCGATCTNCTTTGCTGGNTCCAACCCATNCTCTGTGGCCANTTCATGCGGCCACGCAAAAGTNTTTTTATGCTCGTCAAGGCCATCACGCCCTGTATGAATCAAACCACGACTATCGAGCACTGCGATCGAGCGAGTGATTGCATCGGCCGACTTGCCCATGCGCTCNAAAGCTCCACGCAGCTGGTGNGCGATGCCAATNCCGGCGGCACCGCCTCCGAGAATCGCAATACGTTGGTCACTNAGTTCTTCCCCAATTACACGGCAAGCNGCAACCAGTCCGGCAGTGGTCACTGCGGCCGTACCCTGAATATCGTCGTTAAACGAGAGTATNTCGTCTTGATACTTAGCGAGGAGTTCGAAAGCGTTGACTTTTTTGAAGTCTTCCCATTGCAGTAGCGTGTCGGGAAAGCATTCTTTGACTGCTTGGATGAATTCGTCGATAAGTTCGAGGTATTCGCTGCCCCGCAGACGTGGTTTCCGGTAGCCNAGATAAAGNGGGTCGTTCAACANGTGTCGGTTNTCGGTGCCCACGTCGATNCTGATCGGCAGCGTCGTCGACGGNTGAAGNCCCGCNCANCNCGTGTACAGTGCTAGCTTNCCGATTGGGATCCCNATGCCNCCGGCNCCTTGATCACCCAATCCNAGGATGCGNTCNTTGTCGGTCACNACNATGAGACGAACNTATGGNTTGNCGAACGCTGCCANAAGTTCCTTGATGCGCCCNCGGTNATCCGGTGTTATCCAAACGCCACGCCCACGACGGAAGATCCGACTAAAGTGGAAGCAAGCGTCACCGACCGTTGGTGTGTACACGACCGGCATGAACTCTTCAAGATGATCGATTAGCAGCTTGTATAAGAGCGTTTCGTTGCGATCTTGGAGCGCTCTTAGGCCGATGTACTGCTCCAGCGGCTCAGATTTGCGGGTGATCGCGAGGTAGGTCCGCTCCGCTTGGTCCTCGATGGTGTTGACTTGAGTAGGCAAAAGGCCGTTCAGGTCGAAGGCCTCCCGCTCTTCTTCGGTGAAAGCCGTGCCTTTGTTCAGAAGGGCATCCCACAGTAACTCTTTGCCCCGTTTGTGAACCTCGATTTTCAAGGTCCCATTGTCTTGGCGGTCGAAATAATGCGGCATAGAAAGCGTTCTCGATTCAGACTTAAAAGGGAGGGATTAGGGGCAAGATCCCAGACAATCAGGTTATTCTAAGCGATTGTAACCGTTTTCTGTTACTTATGGTGCCCGGTCAGCCTGCATTCGGTGCACGAATTTAGCGACGAAACGTCGGGGCATGAAGCGAACANCGAANGANAGCAGTNTGGTTCCGANACCTGGAATGACAAAAGCTTTACCTTGCATCATAGCCTCGTAGCCAGCTTCGACTACCTCCTCAATGCTGATTAGGCGCTTCTTGGCTACTAGGCCGGAAGTTTCCATGCCAGCGACCTGCTGAAACTCGGTCCTTACAGGGCCTGGACACAGAGCCGTCACGCTGACTNCCTTCCCTTCTAGTTCTTCGTTCAGAGCCTCGGAAAAGTGCAATGCGTAGGCTTTGCTTGCGAAGTAGGTAGCCATCANCGGTCCGGGTTGGAAGGCGGCAGCNGAAGCGACATTCAGCACNCGCCCACTCCNGCGGGTGACCATGGCCGGTAGGAANAGAGCGGTCAGTTCCGTGATTGCTGCGACGTTTACCCGCACCAGNTCCATTGATTCTTCACAGTTGGTTTCGGCGAACTCGCCGAAGGTTCCAAATCCGGCATTGTTAATTAGGTACTCAACCTCAAGTCTTTTTTCTNGAACTTGCNCGAAGAGCTTTCGCGCACCGTCGGTGGCAGCNAGGTCGGCGACAATTACGTGGGCGTTGATTTTGTACTTACTTTCAAGCGAGGCTGCCAGCTCACTCAACCGGTCTCCCCGGCGGGCCGTCAGAATGACGTCGTTCCGGTGTTGGGCGAACAAGCGAGCAAACTCAACGCCGAAGCCTGCAGACGCGCCTGTAATAAGAGCCGTCTTTCGCACCAGTATTTTGTCCGGGAATTCGACAGGCTTTTCCAAGGTTAGAACGATGTTACGTAGTCATTGAGTGACTTGCGACCGATGTTGGGAACCTCAGCGTTCTCGGCCGGATATCCTACGACGAGCAACAGAAACGGGCGCTCGTTGGAGGGTCGGTCGAGAATTTCATTGAGGAACCTCATTGGACTCGGCGTGTGGGTCAGCGTCGCTAGGCCGGTGTGATGTAAGCCTGTGATGAGGATGCCACTCGCCAGACCAACCGATTCGACAGCGTAATAGTGTTTTATGGTCTCGCCATTCGGGCGCTTGCCTGAGTTTTGTACGAAGATCGCAATTAGGATAGGGGCAGTTTCGAGAAATGGTTTATTCGAATCGGTTCCAAGTGGTTCGAGTGCTTCGAGCCACTCTTTGGGTGCGCGATGTTCGTAAAACTCACGTTCTTCGATCTCGGCAGCTTNTCGGATTCGTCGCTTAATGTCCGGTTTGGTGATGACAACAAAATGCCAGGGTTGCAGGTTGGCNCCGCTTGGCGCTGTGCCGGCGGCACGGAGGCATTCGTCGATGATCGTCCGGTCTACAGGGCGATTGGAGAATTCACGTACCGTACGGCGACGGCTTACCTCTCGGTAAAACTCAGTGGCACGTTCACTCATCTCGTCGGCCGGGTACTCGCGATGGGTGCTCAAAGGCACAAACTTTGCTNGGCTCACGGCGGGCTCGCTGTCTTGATTAATTTTGGATATGTCTCAGCAGAGGATCTCATAGATCAATGGTCGGCGAGCTTGTTAAGAAAAACCGCCGCCGATTTTCTCTGTTCGAACGCCGGGATATTATCGATCAGTGGTTCGCTCCGCTACGAAAGCAAACAACACGGACTCGAATGGCAGCCTATACCGGGCGGAGGACCGAAAGGTTTAACGATTCAGCCACGCTAGAATGCTACGGTTGACTATCTCGGTTGCGTCCTGTTGAACAAAGTGCCCGCTGCCGGGAATCGTTACCAACGTCAGGTCGTTGTCAATCCATTCCCAGGTACGGTCAAGGGCACCTGCAAGTAGATATTGATCCTCAAGCCCGTGAATCACTAGCACCGGGCACTGTACTTTAACTAGCGGCGAAGTATCTTCAGTGTAGGGCGGGCGGGGATAGTTCGCCTTGTAGTAATGGAGCATCGCTTCGAAGTCGGACCGTTTAAAAGCTTCGATATATAGGGCCCTTGCCGCCGAATTACTGACCCACCCGGCCAGTGCTTCAGGGGTGAAGACCTCGTGGGCACCTTCCTGTTGGAAGTTACGGGCGTACTGGCTGTTGGCTGCCTGTTCCTCGCCCTTAGAAAGTTCCCGCATCAGGCCGCGGGGGTGGGGAAGATTGAGAATGATCAGGCGTTCGACAACCTCGGGTACATTGATCGCCGTTTGCCAGGCCACCATTCCACCCCAGTCGTGACCGGCAATGACGACTTTCCCCTCGCCAAGTGAGCGAATAACCGCCACGACATCACTAACCAGCAGCGGCATGGCGTAGTTATCTGCGCCTTCCGGCTTGTCTGACAAGTTATAGCCACGCTGATCAATCGCCACGATGCGATATTCGTTGGCTAGAGCTTCCATCTGATAGCGCCAGCCGTACCAAAAGTCAGGGAAGCCATGGATCATTACGACGGTTGGTCCGCTGCCGATCGTCGCGTAGTGGATCTTGACGCCGTTGTTGTCGGCGTAGCCATGTTCGACGCGATCATAAAGATCCTGTTCGGTACTAACCACGGGGCCAGCAAGCAACACCGTGAGCAGCAACGCGACTTTCATGCTTTCTCCGATCGTCTTAACTGGCAGGCTTTTGAGGCTGCTGATTGAGAGACTAATTCTCTGCAGACCCTCGTCCCTAAGGAATCGTTAGGAGTTTTCGGTCGCTGCAAATGCCGCGACGAAGAGGTCTATATCGGCACTATGGTTACAAGTAGTGAATTGACACACGGGCCCCAGAACCGCGTGTCAAGACACTCCTATACTTTGCTACCTACTGCCGAATCGCTGTTCCCAATACCTCGAAACGCCCGTTGCGCAGCAGTGGCCCCGAGCCCACAAAGGCGCGGGCCGGAAAGTGCTCGTCGAAGTAGGTACGATAAATGTTGTTGAATGTGTCGTAGAGGGTCAGGTCGGGGCAGAATACCTGCACTGAGACCAGGTCATTCATACTCATCCCGACCCGCTCGAGTCTCTCCTTCATGCTATCGAGGACGATGCGGATTTCTTCCTCGACGTCCTCGGGAGCCTCCCCGGTTTCTTGATCGATCCCGATCGCGCCAGCTAGATAGACGGTGTCGCCAGCAACCACCATATTGCTGTAGGGATTGGTGTCAGTGCGCCCGGGATTGTTCAAGTATTCCAGCGGCGGAGCCGCGTCCGTGTCACCTGTGTGGATCTCCACGGTTTCCGTTTCAGAACAAGCGGACAGCGTGATGACTAACAACGGGATGATCAAGATGATCAAGGGGATAGATCGCATTATGTTGTTCCCTCGTTTTCGGCCTGTGCCGGTGAATGCAGTAGGGGCGAGAGTTTAGCGGGTCTTCGACTGTTTTCTAACCCATGTTATCGAGAGCTCAAGAATTCGTCGTGCTCATGGGAGGGTAAATAGGCGCGCTTATGACATTTTGTGCGGTGAGCGTGGTTACTTCGTTAGGTAGGACGTTAAGGTAAGCTGGAGGCGTGTCCGAACCCGCAACAAGAAACGCAATTACGCTATGCATGCTGACGCGTAATGAGGAAGACCGTGTTTCGGTCTCGTTGGCGGAGGTGCATGACCACGTCCACCGGATGATCGTGTTGGATGCCGAGAGCGACGACGCAACCCGAGAACTTGCACAAAAAGCCGGGGCAGAGGTTGTCGTTCGCCCGTGGGAAGGTTTCGTGTCAGCGCGACGTTATCTCCTGTCACTTGTTACGTCGCCATGGGTCTTGATGATCGATGCTGACGAGGTCATTGAGCCGGGGCTTTGGCTGGAACTGGAGTCACTGGGTTTTCCAGAATGCAGTGCCGATGGCTTCCAAATGCGACGCCGGACCGTGTATGAGGGCAAGAAACTGCGTCGCGCCTTCCAGCCCGATTGGAAAATGAGCCTGGTGAGGGGTGGCAACGCTTATTTCGAAGACCGCTTCGTTCACGAGTCGCTGAAGGTCAAGGGTGTAGTCCAGCGCTTGCGGACCGAGATCCTCCACTCAAGCTTTCGGTCTGCCGATGATCACCACCAACGGCTTCGAACCTACGCGCGGCTCGCAGCGCAGGATCTTTCCGATCAAGGTAAGCGGGTGAGTTTTGCTAACTTGTGGCTACGACCGGCCTGGCGTTGGTTCAAGGAACTTATTCTCCAGGGCGGTATTGCTGACGGGCTGGTGGGCTTGAAAATGGCGAGTCGCTCGGCGTACGGAGTGCATCTGAGCTATCGCTATCTGCGCGAGATGAATGACAGCCTCTAAAAGACGTTGGCGCATTGCTGTTTTCGTTACCCTTGTTATCTCCGTGGTGGCGTGCGCGCACGTTTACGTTCAGGAGCCAGTCTTTCGCTCGAACGTATCCGACGGAGATGTCATATCGACTGTCTTTCTAATTGGTGATCTCGGTCGTCCGTCATTACCACTGGAAAACTTGATCGATGCCATCAACCATGATGTGACGGAGGNCATTGCGCANACGCCGCGTACCGCTCCTATCATTCTCGGGCTTGGGGACAACCTCTACGAGAAGGGNTTACCGCACGATTTGGAGGCACCTGGAGCAGAAGCTGAGATAGCCACGCTGCGTGCCATCGGCACGCAATTTGCCCGTATCCAAAACAAAGGTCACCAAGTGCCCTTGATGCTGATCCCAGGAAATCACGATTACAATGACGATGCCCTGGCGATTCGGAACAACCTAGGTGACATTTCACGCTGGTACTTCCTCGAAGAGCTTGCNATCGATGGCGCCGATGCTTGGACTCACCTGCCGGGGGACGCTTCTCGGTTTGGGTCTGCAGCCGAGCTGTTCGGCCATCTCGAAGGCGATCCTGCCGCTCGCGTCGAGTTTATGGCGCCGATGCGCATTCCGGGTTTCGATCCCGGACTCGTTNTAATCGCCGTCGATAGCGAACTGNTCCTTGATTTGTATGCACAGGGTTACAAGGATCTGGCGGTGGCATACTGGCAGAGACTCGAGCAGGCGCTTTTGGCAGCTCCAGCCAATGCTTGGCTGATGATCGCGGCGCATCATCCGCCGGTCACTTACGGCAAGCATGGGAGGACGTCGTTTGGAAACTGGATGTTTGGCCCGGGTTGGCCACAGTTTCCTCAGGTTTGGCAAAAAGCGCTTNTCGCCACTCTNCCTCTTGGCATCNTGTTAGGAGNNGTNGTTTANCCGGCGGTGCTGGCCATCGCTGCCGCGCCGCCGCTGGNGACCGCGATTGTGTCGGGGCGTAAGCAAGATGTTGGCTCGGTTCCGTACGATCAGTATGCTGCTGAATTCCTTAAGCTGGCCGCGGAATACGAAGTCGACGCCGTCCTCGCTGGCCACGATCACAGCACCCAGATTATCGAGCTTTCTTCNANTGATGGGTTCTCCGGCGACTCGCTNNTGGTGATTACCGGGGCTGGCTCAAAGGTCGAGTCGGTTCGACGTGGCCCAGGAACCGTTGCCTACCTGTCGGATCACTCGTATGTGCGTATAACCCAGCGTGCTGGGGGGCTCATCTTTGAAATCATNGATCAACAGGGNNGAGNNCACTATCNNTACGAAGTGTCAAGTTAGCGCTATACGTCGTGCTCGAAGGTGCCAAGATCGGTGATCTCCGGGGCATGGTTCTCGGCCCGCAGAAATTTCAATAGATCAGCGGCTTTGATTGTTGAGGTCATGGTGTTGTCCAGCGGATGGAAGCTGACCTGGTCGCAGTCCAGCATGCCGAGATCGACTACCACCTGGACAGCCCGTTGCTTATCGTTGATCACAGCAAATGGTGTCACCGCTCCAGGAATTACGCCGAGGTGGCGAGCCAAACGATCGGCACTGCTGAACGAAAATCGGCCGGCACCGAGATGCCGGGCAAGCGCTTTGAGGTCAACGAGCCGATCCTCAAGGCAAACCACTAGCCACATAGCCCCTTTCTTATTACGAAGGAAGAGATTTTTTGTGTGAGCACCACTAAGCTCTCCGCGCAATACCTTTGCCTCTTCGACCGTAAACACGGGGGCATGGTGAACTGTCTCGTAAGCGATCTCGAGCTCATCAAGGCGGCGAAACAGTTCGTCGGGTGTTGCAGCCGGGCTGCCGTCGTCTAGTTGCAAGTCTTTGTTCATCACTTCTCTCCTAAGGGGGATTATTCCACCTTGCGGAGATCGTCACTTGACTTGATAGCGAAGTACCAGACAGGCTAGCAAGATGGGTGATGCTCCAATTTCTCGATTTCGGTCCGGCATCACGGTGGGGGCAGAGAAGGTTCTTTCGATCCTTGCCGACAATATCCTTGTTGACGGGTTTCACCTCGTTGTCGACCTCGAGAAGTCGCACGGCTCGTACATGGTCGACGCCCTGCAAGGCAAGGAGTATCTAGATTGCTACTCGTATTTTGCCTCGCTGCCGATTGGTCACAACCACCCGAAAATTCGTACAGACGACTTTCGCGCCACGCTTATCCGGGCGGCGGGCAGCAACCCTACGAATAGTGACGTATATACCCGCGAGTTTGGCGCCTTTGTGCAGATTTTTCGCGAGTTTGCGGCGCCCAAAGAATTCCCTTATTTGTTCTTTGTCGCCGGTGGCACGCTAGCGGTCGAGAATGCCCTGAAGGTCGCATTTGACTGGAAACGCCAGAAGAATCGAGCCGCAGGAATCGAAGGGGGCGGCGACAAAATCCTGCACTTTTGCGAGGCTTTTCACGGGCGCAGCGGCTACGCGATGTCGCTGACCAACACCGGTCCGGCGAAGACTGCTGATTTCCCCCAGTTCGACTGGCCTCGAATCTCTAACCCTAAGGCGCACTTTCCGATTGACGAAGAAGAGATGGTAGTCGCCGAAGCTGCCTCCGTGGCCGAGATCGAGCAGGCGTTCGACGCTGACCCGATGGGCATCGCGGCGATTATTGTTGAGCCGATCCAGGGTGAGGGAGGGGACAATCACTTCCGTTCCGAGTTCCTACAACAGCTTCGTAGAATCGCCGACAAGCGCGAGGCAATGTTGATCTTCGATGAGGTACAGACCGGGGTCGGCCTGACCGGCAGTATGTGGGCCTTTCAGCAGCTCGGAGTTACACCCGACATCGTCGCCTTTGGCAAAAAGACGCAGGTGTGCGGGATTATGAGCACCGATCGCGTCGACGACATCAACACTAACGTTTTTCACGTATCGAGCCGCATCAACTCGACATGGGGCGGCAACCTAGTTGATATGGTACGGGGGGCTCGTTATTTACAGATCATCGAGGAAGAAGGTCTGGTCGAAAACGCGGCCCTGAGCGGCGAACTGTTCCTCGGCGAGTTGCTTGCTATCCAAGAGAGCTTCGCTTTGGTTACCAACGTCCGTGGCCGTGGCCTTATGCTGGCTTTCGATTTGCCAGACGCTGCCCAGCGAGATCAGCTGCGCGAGTTATGCTGGGATGCGGGATTAGCAACGTTGGGTTGTGGTGAACGCTCAGTTCGGTTCCGCCCCAGCCTAACGTTCAGCCCCGAGGACATCAGCAAGGCCGTGCAATTCTTGCGCGATGCCCTGGTTGCCCTCCATGCTTAGTTGCCACCCTCCTTGCCGGTGATCACTGTACCGATTCCCTTCTCCTGTAGCATACGGTTGAACGCTGCCAGGCTACCCTCACGGATGCCCTTCATTTGTGTCATGTAGGTGCCAATGTTTTCCTTGTACATCTCGTGCACGGTGCGGTGTGCCTCGGCGGGGGCGAAGTCGTGCCCAGAGATATAGCCTGACAGGCTGGCAATTTTGGCGTACAGCTGGCGCGGGTAACGCAGCGTGTCTTGGCCGCCAACCAGGCGTAGATCGGTGAGGTTCATCTCGAGGCCGATGATCTTTTCGTCCAGCGCAGTGATCTGGTTGTTGATCTCGCTGAAGTCGTCGTGGTTGCGTAGAAGGGTACGCAGCTCGTAAAGCTGCGAGCGCACAATCTCGGCCTCGTTGAGCATGCCAGCTATGTCGTTTTGATTGTCGCGTAGCTCAAGCATCATTTGAAGTTGCTCGTTGATCTCGGTCTCTGAGCCCATCGAAGCTGGATCCATCAGCAGGGTCAGTGGTTGTTCCTGAGGTGGCTCGTTGTTGACCTTCAATTGCAACGTATAGATACCGGGTGGAGCCATCGGGGTTATCGGGCGACCGTCGCCTGGGTTGCGGGTGCCGTTTTCATTTAGCTCGACGTGCGGGTGACCGAGTGGCTTGGTGCGCATGACAGCGCGCGCTGACGACTCATAGCGCATGTTCCAATAGGTTCGGTTGAGACCGGGACGGGCCGGGGCGTTGCGGATCGTGCGCACGACTTCGCCGTTATCGTTGAGGATCTCGATTGTGACGCGCGTGCGTCGATTGCGGCCGCCGCTTGGGTCCATCTCTTCATTAAGTGTCCCGGTGTTTCCAGGAATTCCCATTTCCTGGGTCTCTCCCGGTTCGTCGACTTCACCTTGATCGGCTGCCCCCGACATCTCTTTGCTCAGCCAGTAGCTGATCGATGCCCCGGGATTAGGATTGCGGCCGGCGGCTGGATCTTGGCCCGACATGGGGCTGCCGACACTGTGGAAGCGGTAGGCGTCGCGAGGTTCAAACAGGTGGACGTCCGACGAGCGGATCACGTTAGTCATCTGCTGCAGCGGTGTGATGTCGTCCATGATCCAAAAGCCACGCCCGTAGGTGCCGATCACCAAGTCGTTGAAATGCGGCTGTATAGTTAGCCAGTGGACCGGTGCGTGGGGCAGAGTGCTTTGCAGTGACTCCCAGGTGTCGCCGTCGTCGAAGCTCACATACACGGCGTTGGCAGTGCCGGCAAACAACAAGCCTGGAGTATGCGGATCTTCCCGTATCACGTGAGTGTAGGCTAGTGGTCCAGCGGGAATTCCGCCCGGATTCACTGTCGCCTCGTAGTCTAGTCCTATTCCCATCTCAGGTGTCCCGGAGTGCCCATCGATGCGCGTCCAACTCGATCCGAAGTTCGTTGTCTTGTATAGGAACGGCTCGAAAATACCGATCTGGTGGGTGTCGATTGCCACATAGGCGGTGCCGGTCGCATGGTTTGACGGTTCTATGTTCGAGACGGTACTCAGTGCTGGTAACTCCGGCATGTTTGCAGAGACATTTGTCCAGTTATTACCGCCGTCGCGTGTGACCTGNACCATGCCGTCGTTGGTTCCCGCCCAGATGAGGTCTTCCTGCAGGGGAGATTCAGCTATGGCGAACAAGACTGCGGCGTAAGTCGGACTGGTATCGTCGAAGGTTAGGCCACCGGTCTTGAGTACCAGTGATGGGTCGCCCGTTGACAGGTCGGGGCTGATGACGTCCCAGGTGAGGCCCTGATTAGTGGTCTTATGGACCACTTGGCTGCCAACGAATACTTTGTTTGGGTCGTGTGGCGATACGTGNATTGGAAACGTCCATTGGAAACGGTAGCGCAACTGGCCAGCGGACCAGCCTTCAGGGTTGTCGGGCCAAGGGCTCACGTTGCGCGAATGGCCGGTGCGAGTGTCGTAGACGTCGAGAATTCCGTCGTAGCAGCCTGACCATATGGTGTGGTCGCCGGCTGGCACCGCGAAACCTGACTCGCAGCCGCCCACCGAGTGCCACTCGCCGATTGGGATATTGCCCCCGGTGCGACTATTGGAGGGCCCGAAGGTGCTGGGCCCGTCTTGGCGGTTGCCCATGACATTGTAGGGAATCTTGTCNTCGACGAAGACGTGGTAAACCTGCGCGATCGGCATGCGCGGTCGCGCCCATGATTCGCCGCGCGTCGTCGAGATGGACACGCCGCCATCGTTGCCGACGACGAGACGGTTGGGGATGATCGGGTCGATCCACATATCGTGGTTATCACCACCGGCGCCGCCACCAGACCAAGTGCTGCCCCCGTCGATACTGTGGGAGTGGCGCGTCGACATTGTATGCAACTCATCAGGGTCATCTGGCGCGACGGCGAGGCGGGTGTAGTAGAGAGGTCGCTGCATTAGGTCGTGGTTGGCNCTTACCATCCGCCAGCTGTCACCGCCGTTGTCCGAACGGTAAAGGGTCCCGTGCCCAGGNTCGACCGGTGCGATCAGACCGTTGCTCGATAGCTCGATCAGTGCGTAGACTCGATCCGAGTCCGCCGCCGTCATGCCCAGNCCAATTTTCCCGTACGGNCCCGCGGGCAGACCACGGNTGCCAGTCAGGTTTTTCCAGGTATCACCGCCATCCGTACTCATCCAAAGGCTGCCCCCTGGCCCACCGCTAGTACGCCCCCAGGTACGGATCAGCAGTGGCCACATNCCAGCGAACAGAATGTTGGGATTGTTTGGGTCCATAACGACATCGGCAGCACCGGTGTTGTTGTNGACAAACAGCACCTGCTCCCACGTTTTACCGCCATCCTGCGTCCGGTACACGCCGCGTTCCTGCTGAGGACCGTAGGCATGGCCCATGGCTGCGACGAAAACGGTATCGGGATCAAGTGGATCAACAACGATGCGTCCAATACGCCCNGTTTTTTCGAGTCCCAGTTGCTGCCAAGTGTCGCCTCCATCGACCGACTTGTAGATACCGTTGCCGGTAAGCACATTGGAACGAATGAATGTTTCCCCGGTGCCAGCCCAGATCACGTTGGTATTGACCGGATCGACCGCCAGCGAGCCGATTGCTGCCACTGGTTGGTCATCAAAGATCGGCTCCCAGTTAGTGCCACCATCTCTTGAGCGAAAGATGCCACCTGAAGCGGCACCTATGTAATAGANGTTCGCGTCGCCAGGGACGCCGCTGACAGCAGAAACACGATTGCCAACCGGTCCTATGTANCGGTATGTGAGCGCGTCGAGTTCACCGATACCAGCTGGTTCCACCTGGTTGCCACCACCGAAGCGTTGGCCGGCGACCGGCAGCGATACTGAGATCATACCGATCAGTAGCATCACTCGAGACAAGAAAAAGATCGAAAAAACCTTCCGCATCGGGAACCCTCCGCCAACTTCGAGTTGTATTCAAACTAGGTATTCGGATATCAAAAAGCTAATTCAGCGAGCTTAATCAAACAGCTTGATGTGTGCCNACATTCGAACTTTTCAGTTGACTGAAACCGGTTCGACATNACGGTCTTATTGCNTGGCAATCAGCAACGGTAGGGAGGCGCCGCCTTGGCTCCAAGCCCCTTCGATGGAGGAGCCATCTACAACCATAGTTCCTTCGAAACTCGCGCCGGCGTAATCGAGTTCGAGGCGTAGGACGCTACCGTCAAATGCTGCCCTGTTGACAGGNAACCCAAACTGGCCTTGGTCAGGGCTGTCCATTGTCGCTGTAAGAGCTCCANCGNCGCCGGCTTCCAAGTGAAAAATGATTTGAAGTGTCTGAGTCCCAGCCGACATTAACCCTCCCCAGGTTCCCNTGATCTTCACAGCGTTTGCCGGGGAAACCCGGGCCANAGTCATCTCCGGCGCGCCGGAGAGGNTCGATAGGGTCAGGTTGAAGGAAAACGTCTGCCCGCTCTGTTCGAGGTTGCCATCGATCGTTTGGCCTTCTTCGTTCCAGGTGCCCACGAAAACTGGATCCCCCGGAACTCCCGCCATCGCGAACGAGACCAAACTGCCAGAAACACTGATCTCGGTAAGAGGGAAACCNCTTGTGTTCTGTGCTGGAATGTCGATCAGGCCCGTCCAACCGCCGCCCATGGTTGTTTGCAGCACGACTCTTAGATCGATCGAATCACCAGCAATAACCATCGTGCCGGACCACACACCACTCAGATTATCTTGGTGTGATACTGCTGTTGTTGCCTGGGGTAACAGCAGCGTCCCGGCCAACATGAGATATAGGCATGAGAGCAAGGCAGGGTTTCTATTCATGAGGCGACTCCGGAAGGTTTGCTGATCAATCATAGGTTGTATGACCTGCCCGGGATTCCACTCCATCGAGTGTGTTTATGGGAACCTTTCTCGATAGATTATCGCCTGGAATATTTTTTNGGGTCTTTTATGTAAGTTGATAGCCAAATGCCCGAGGGCATTGNCTNGATACTGGGGGCTTCACTGGTCATGATTGTGATACCTAATTAGTCTTTTGGCTACTTAAAGGAGCATCATCGATGAGACAGTATCTCCGAGCTACCGTCGCATTTNTACTTCCGCTCATCGTCGTTGTCTCGCANCCTGTTATCGGCCAACAGACGCGTGTCGCGGACCCACAGGAAGCCCGGACCGTCGCACTCGATGNCGAGCTTCCCTTCGANCCGGATGTACGCTTCGGGACTTTTGGCAACGGCCTCACCTATTTCATCCGAGCCAATAAGCGACCCGAAAACCGTGCCGAGCTGCGCTTGGTCGTTAACGCTGGTTCGGTCCTTGAGGATGACGCCCAGCTAGGGATGGCTCATCTTCTCGAACATATGGCATTCAATGGTACTGAGAGATTCGAAAAACAAGAGCTTGTTGAGTTCATGGAATCGATCGGCATGCGTTTGGGCCCTGATGTGAACGCGTACACGAGCTTCGATGAAACGGTTTACATGCTCCAGGTGCCGATGGGCAATCCGGAGCACATTTCTACTGCGTTCCAGATCATGGAGGACTGGACCAAGGCAATCACACTCGATGGAGACGAGATCGACGCCGAGCGCGGCGTTGTAATCGAAGAATGGCGACTTGGGCAAGGTGCTTCCGCGCGCGTCAGCGACAAGCAGTTCCCTATCATATTCAAGGGCTCCCGATACGCTGAGCGTCTACCGATTGGCACAGAGGAGAGTATTCAGACCGCCTCCGTCGATTCGATCCGGCGCTTTTACCAGGATTGGTATCGCCCTGACTTAATGGCGGTCATCGTTATTGGTGATTTCGACCCTGACATCATTGAAGATCTGGTGAGCCTTCACTTTGAAGGCCTGCCAAGGGCGACCGATCCTCGGCCCCGGATTCTGTTTGAGGTTCCTGATCAGGTGGGTACTGATTTTGCTATTGCTACCGATCCTGAGTTGCCGAACACTTCCGTCGGAGTGTTCTACAAGATGCAACTCGATTCCGAAGGCACCGTTGGTGATTACCGTCGTAGCCTCGTTGAGGAGTTGTACAACAGCATGCTCAACGCGCGTTTCGCGGAGTTAACCCAGCAGGCTGACCCACCAATCTCGATAGGTGCATCGGGCAAGGGCGCCATGGTGCGTACCAAGGGGATGTATCAGCTGTTTGCAGGAGTTGCTCCAAGCGGCATCGAGCGTGGCCTCGACACGTTATTCAGCGAGGCGGCGCGTGTGGCCCAATTTGGCTTTACCCAAACCGAACTTGACCGCACGAAAGTCAACATGCTCCGAGGTATCCAGCGTGTCTACGACGATCGTGCTAACCGGAGCTCATCGGTTTTCGTCAACGAGTACACGCGTGCGTACCTGGAGGGTGAGCCGTTCCCCGGCCTCGAGTACGAATTCGAACTCGTCCAGCGGTTTCTTCCTGAGATCACACTCTCGGAGGTTAACGCCATAGGGCGCGATTGGATCAAAGACAGCAACCGCGTCGTGCTGGTTAGTGCCCCCGAAATCGAGGATGTCGTCATTCCCAGTGAGGTGGAACTGCTTGCCGTGATCGATGCGGCCGGCGACAAGGAGTTGACGGCATATGAAGACACCGTCGCTGGATCAGAATTGCTCCCGGTAACTCCGGCTCCGGGCTCGATCATTGCAGTCTCTACGGTCGATGAAGTTGGTGTCACGGAATGGACACTGAGCAACGGTGCCCGCGTGATTCTCAAGCCAACTGATCTGCGCGACGACGAAATTATTTTTGGTGCTTTCAGCCCTGGTGGTACCTCGCTAGCAACTATCGAGAACTACATCCCGGCGAGTACTGCTAGCGCGGTGATGAACATCAGCGGTCTCGGCGAGTTTAATTTGATTGATTTGGACAAAATTATGGCTGGGAAGGCAGCCTGGGTATCTTCCTCAATCACGGAGTTTAGTGAGGGACTCTCCGGTCAAGCGTCGCCGAAAGATCTCGAAACCCTTTTCCAGCTCATCTACTTACGCTTTACGTCACCCCGGGCAGACCCTGTTGCCTTAGAAGCTTACCTGGCACAAGGCAGATCGGTTCTCGCGAATCAGCAAGCGACCCCGAGCTTTCAACTGCAGAAGAGAACCATGGAGGTTCGTTGGCAGGATCATCCACGTCGTCAGGTCCAAACCGTTGAAAATCTTGACGAATGGGATTTGGAACGATCGCATGATTTTTACCGAGACCGTTTTGCAGAGGCATCCGATTTTACGTTCATGTTCATTGGTAACCTCGACCTGGAGATGATGCGGCCTTTTGTTGAGCAGTACCTTGCTAGCCTTCCCTCGATTGGGCGCGAAGAAGCGTGGCTTGACGTTGGTGTCCGCCACGTTGATGGCGTTGTGGTTGAGGAGGTGCGCGCCGGCATCGAACCACAGAGCCAGACCAGTATCTACTTCAGCGGCCCCTTCGTGTACGAGCAGCAACCGAAGACTTCGTTGCGAGCGATGGCACAAATTCTCCAGACGCGGTTGCGAGACATCATGCGTGAAGATCTGGGTGGTACTTACGGTGTTGGGGTCAGTACCAGCTACGGGTGGCAACCGCTTGAGAAATACTCATTGACGATTGGCTATGGCAGTGATCCAGAACGCGTCGAGGAACTCGCCAGCGTAGTGTTTGCGGAAATAGAAAAACTGAAAGAATCACCACCGGAAGAGAGCGAAGTAGCCGACGTTCGGGAGAATTTCTCTCGCACCTTGGAGACGTCACTGGAGAGCAATCCATACTGGATGAACCAACTAAGCCAGTATTACCGACTTGGCGTTAGTCCGGCGTCAATGCTCCACTACCCGCTTTCAATCGATGCACTAACACCTAAGATGATCCAGGATGCTGCACAGCTCTATCTTGATACGGATAACTACCTGCGCATGACCTTGCTGCCAGTAGAGCAATACCAGGAGAATTGAGAGCTACTCGCTTTATCAGTCATCCAGGCGGTAACCCTTGGACTTCATGTCAGAAACTGCCGTCAACAGCTTCGTAGTTTGTATCGAGCCATTTGGAGACGGGCGCTGCCTCTGGGAGGCGTCGACCGTCGATTGCACTGAGCGCGCGAATGCCAGCGACGCTGGAGGTTAGGAACACCTCGGTAGCATCATCCAGGTCGTCGGGAAAGATTAAACGTTCTTCGAATCCTCGGGTTGACGCTTCAAGCTCAGCAATAACGAAGGCCCTTGTTGTCGATGGCAAGATGCCACGGTTCAACGGTGGGGTAACGATGATTTTATCGATTACGGCAAACAGGGAGGCAGTATCAGCTTCCCCGATATCTCCTTCAAGAGTTTTGATCAGGGCCAAATTAGCACCCTGGTGACGCGCTGTCTCGTGCGCCAAAATACGCCACATTGAGGAAGTTGTCTTGTGTCCCGAAAGTAAGCTGTTGGTGTCGATGCGNGGCTGGTCAACGATCCAGGCCGTTTCGCGGTCGGGGTATGCACGGGACTTCTGGTTCGTTGGTGTGAGTCGGAGCATTAGAGTGGGGCATGGCTCGTTGGGGGCATCGAGGCCGGATGAGGTTCCCGGTCCTCGCGTCACGGTGATCCTGAGAGTTCCTAGTTGAAGCGAAGGTTCATCGGCATATTCGAGCACGACTTTCGCAGCGTTACGAGTGTATTCTGCGAAATCGAGCGGTAAAGGGAAATGAAACGCAGCCCCGGTTGCCAACAGACGATCAATATGTTCGCGCCACAAAACAGGTTGGCCGCGCCTCACGACCAAAGTCTCGAAAATCCCGTCTCCAAGGACGAACCCACGGTCTTGGAACAGCGTAGCCCCCGCCGCTGGTGTGTCGCCGTCCCGCCATATGTCACCGTTGAGCCAGGTGACGCCGCCAGTTGTTGCAAGCGATTCCATATCTTTGTCTCGATCCAGTACTAGTGCCAGGTAACCTCCATCGCGAAAAAATGGTCAAAAANNTCGCGGCCNGGATGGTTAGCATTGTTCGNTTCGGGACTCCGGATGTAGAAATCGATCTGCATCGCTGCAGGGTTTACTTCGCCAGCTCCGGAAATTGAGTTGCCTGTGCCCGTCATTGCGACGAGGGTTTCACGGTCGCGCATTCCCTGGGTGACCATGAAGTGGATCTGGTAGCCCTCGTACAGCAACTCCCCATCCAGTGTTGCACTGCCAATCCCCCAGCCAGCGACGTACAGGATGCTCTTGGGCCAGTTAGCGTCGCCACAACCGGAGTCACCATGCTCAAATAAGAATGAGGCAATGCCGCCATCCTGACATGGGGAGAATTCCTCGAAGCGATCAAGCTCGACAACGTAGTGCCCCTCCGGCAGTTCGAGATCGGCGCGGAAGAAGCCGGTATTATCGATTTCGTTGACATCGAAATCTACCCGTCCTTTGACCTGTCGGAGGTTCGAAGCGTTGTCGCCCAGGTGATCCCAAGGCGATTCGTCGGCTAGTGTGCCCACCTGGAATATGCGGGTACCGCTGATGATGAAACGGCCATCGTACAGATCGTGCTGTTCGGGCGTGTACAAACCCATCTGGGTTCCTGGTTGAGTTCGCGGGCCCTTTTGAACCTGGTTGGATTCTAATTGCTCCGAAGCATCGGTCGACGAAACGTCGATTTCCGATGAGCCACAGCTCACGATTACCAACACAGCAAAAAAAGCAAAGCCTAGGTGGAGTACTTGAAATTGACCCCTCACATCTCGCCCCTTCCTGGTTAATGCCATCGTGGTGGTTATTGGGCAGTCTTTCTATTGCGACCGAATGAGCCAAAGAATCTCCTGGGGCCCGACAAGGAACCGTGCCCTACGACCGTCCGGCTCGATGACTGCATCTTCCTCCCTAGGGATGCGTACGAGCTGGTTGTCCCATTCCGGAACCTCTGCCTGGACGCTGTACTCAATCGACCAGAATTCGTTGGCTCGGACAGGCTCGCGGGCGAAGTCTCCATATCGATCAGGCCAATCAAATACGGTGCGGGCTCCGGCACCGTGAACCCAGTTGCCCTGCGTGTGACCGTAGACCGATGCCTGTATTCCCTCGAGCCTGGAGCGCTCCTCGATGGTTGTCTTAACTGCCGTTCCAACCTGTCCGGCCTTGAGTTCCTCGGCATAGATGTTTCCCGTGATCACCGATTGCTTAAATAACGCCTGCAGGCCGGCGGGAGGCTCAGTCTCGTCCGGATAAAGCACATAGGCAACGTGCTGCTGGTCGGTTACAAGTCCCATAAGCCGAACCCCGAAGTCGACGTGCAGCAAATCCCCAGGCTCGACGACTGGGTTGTCCGTGTCGTCGATGCCACCTTGGATGCCCCGACGGTAGATCGTAACCCCAGGAGCGAAGTTGAACTCCAGGTCTTGGCTCTGCCACTCCTGGATGATGAAGCCGTAGATGTCCATCAGTCTGGTCTTGCCCGGGGTGATTACCTCATTGGAAAACGCACGACGCAAGATGTACCAAGTTCGCTGGCTAGCTTCGGTCTCGATTTCGAGCTCGGCGAGCGTGCGATGGCTTATGTAGTCGAAGATCAGATCCTGCGCCGAGAGCAGGCGTGACGAATACACCGGCCCAATGGCATCTTCGAGGAACGCGAGCATTTCGACGGTGATGCCGTCGGCCATTGCCACGGTCCTTGAGCGGTTGATGGCGATTCGCTGTGGATCGCGGCTGTTGATGAACTCCGCTAGATGTGGCTTCAGGCCCTCCTCGCCGTAGCTAATGATGGTTGGAAAAAAGTCGCGCATACGGCCACTCTGGTGGGTACCGAGCAAGGTGCGTTCAAGAGGCACGTTGTCGCCGGGATCGAAAAAGATGTAGGCGTTGCGGTGCCCGTACCATCCAGAGATCCCGTAGTCACCAAACATCTGCAGCATCGGATCGACGTTGAACTCGCGCGACATGATTATCCACATATCGACACCTGCCCGACGCATCGCCGGCTGCAGGTGAAGTTCCATCTTCTCGAGCTTCACATCCCACTCGTGCATCAGGCGTTGAAGCGCCGGTGTGTTCCACTGGGCTCCTGTGCTTTGGCCGAACGTAAAAGAGCCAGTGATAAACAGGATCGCAACCGCGATCAGCCACGAACGCTTAGTCATCGTCAAAACTCCAGCACAAGCAACACTTGGGTGACTTTTGGTTTGGATCATGGAAACTCCTAGGTTAGTTACAAACCGCCTAGACTTTACCTTCGCCGAGCTTGCTTCGGCCGTGTGGCAAGGAAAATCTTGTGTTGTGGGCCTTTGCGACGGTGGCCTCTGACTGTTTCCGTTTTTACTGAGAAGCCGTGTCGCCACAGACGCTGGCTGAACTTCCGGTCCGAGTGTGCCGACCAAACTGCCAGCACGCCGCCTGGCTGAAGAGATTGCTTGATCCGCTCGATACCGAGATCGTCATAGAGGGAAGCGTTCGAAGGTAAACAGGTTGCGTCGGGGCCGTTGTCAGTGTCCAGCACAATCGCCTGGTAACGATTACGGTTGTCAAATCCTAGAAAGTCGCCGACATCCCCTTCATGCACACGCACACGTTGGTCATTGAGTGGGACCCCGAGACTTTTAAGATACCGTTCATGCCATTTAATGATGATCGGGAACACCTCAGCGACGATGACTTCGGCGTGACTGGGTAGTGCGTCGAGGGCGGCCCGTAGCGTGAACCCCAACCCCAGGCCACCGATCAGGACCCGAGGCTGTTTGATGTTTNTTAAGGTGGTNCACGCCANCTTGCCTAACGCGGTCTCGGAATCATGCACCCGTGTCGACATCAACTCGTGGCCGTCGAAATCGATGAAATAGTCGCCATCGCGATGGTGTAGCGACAGGCGCTGGCCGCCAGGGGTAATGCTGTTGTCAAGCGTTTCGAACGGGCGCATATGTGGATTCTATGACGGAGTGTAGACGTTGAGTCATCCGTTTCCTGATTGGATGGCGAAAAGTTGCCACTAGACCCGCCCAGCGGATAGATTCCGGGTATTCTCTGCTGAACTCACGCACTTTTAGGAGCCAGACTATGTTCGCGAAGTGTCTCACCCTTGCGGTTTCCGCAGTTGCCGCGTTTTCCATACTCGGGGTGACGACTCCCGATCCTTTCGCGCAGGAGGCAGGTTCCGTNGTCCTTGACGAGACCCTCCTGGANGGCTACCGGTGGCGGAACCTCGGCCCGGACCGCGGTGGTCGCTCGATNGCAGTGAGCGGCGTAATCGGCCAGCCGGAGGTTGCCTACTTCGGAGCGGTGGGTGGCGGGCTTTGGAAAACGACCGATGGGGGAGAGAATTGGGGCGCCGTCACGGACTACCAGATCACCTCTGCCTCGGTCGGCGCGGTGGCGGTCAGCGAGTCAACCCCGGACCTGGTTTTCATTGGTACCGGTGAGACTTGTATCCGCGGCAACATTCTCCCCGGTGACGGTGTGTATCGAAGCCGTGACGCGGGCGAGAGCTGGGAGCATGTTGGATTCGCCGAATCGCACGGAATCTCGAAGATCCGCATCCATCCCACGAATCCTGACATTATCTATGTCGCTTCGTTCGGAAAGTACTCCGTGCCGAGCGAAGAGCGTGGCGTTTTCAGGAGCACCGACGGTGGTGATAGCTGGGAGCGCGTGCTCTTCCGCAACGCNCAGACGGGCGCGATCGACCTGGCGATCGACCGCAACAATCCCGACGTCATCTACGCCTCTCTATGGGAAGCCTTCCGCAAGGAATACACGATGTCGTCCGGCGGNACCGGTAGCGGTATGTTCAAGAGTACGGACGGCGGCGAGACGTGGATGGAGATGACACGGAACACCGGCATGCCGCAGGAGGGTGTGGTCGGACGGATCGGGTTAGCGGTATCAAGCGCGAACTCGGATGTTGTCTACTCGCTTTTCGAGAACGATAACGGTGGCCTTTTCCGTAGCAATGACGCAGGGGCGACGTGGGAGCTTGTGAATGACGAGCGCCGCATTCGGCAGCGCGCCTTCTACTACACACACGTCTTCGCCGACCATCAAGACGAGAACGTTGTTTACATGGAGAACACGTCGGTCTTTCGCAGCGAGGACGGCGGCGCGACGCTTGAGGTCATCAACAACGGGACGCACGGTGACTTCCACGACTTCTGGATCGACCCGTATGATCCGACGCACCTTGTGGTCGGCAATGACGGTGGTGGTGCGGTAAGCACGAACACGGGGGGCAGCTGGACGGATCAGGAGTTCTCAACAGCTCAGTTCTACCACGGGATCACGACAGACCATATACCGTTCCATGTTTGTGGATCGCAGCAGGACAACAGCACGCTGTGCCTCCCTTCTGCTTGGAATGCCGGGCAATTCGATTTCACTGAGGGCTCGATGGATGTTGCGTATCGTGCAGGAGGTGGTGAGCCCGGTTACATCGCACCGGACCCGAAGGACTTGAATATCTTCTACTCCGGTACCAACAATGGCCGCTACGTCGACAAATACAACCGAACGCTTAATTCGTCCCGCGAGGTGGCCCCCTATCCTTGGTTCTACTCGGGTGAGCCAGCCAGCGAAATGGTCGAGCGTTGGCAGTGGACGTTCCCCATTATCTTTTCTCCGATCGACCAGAATGTGTTGTATGTGTCGTCCAACAGGCTTTGGCGGACGACCGACGCCGGCAACTCGTGGGACGTCTTGAGCCCGGACCTCACGCGAGCCGACCCCGAGACGCTGGGTCACTCGGGTGGTCCCATCACAGGCGACATGAACGGGCCGGAGGTCTACGCAACGATCTTCTCTGTAGGGCCTGGCAAAGTTGACATCGACGTGATCTGGACCGGGTCGGACGACGGGCTGGTCCACGTCACGCAGGACGGCGGCGCCAACTGGACGAATGTGACGCCGGAGGACATGCCCGTTTTTGGGCGCGTTAGTCAGATCGATGCGTCGATCTTCGACGCTGGACGAGCGTACATTTCGGTGCGGCTGCCGCTTCTTGATGACTTTCGGCCGTATATCTGGAAGACCGACGACTACGGTTCGACGTGGACGAAAATTGTCAACGGGATCCGCGACGATGCCTACGTGAATGCCATCCGGGAAGACCCGGGCCGCTCAGGCCTTCTCTACGCGGCAACCAATCACGGCGTGTACATCTCTTATGACGACGGTGCCTGGTGGCAGGAGCTGAATCCGAACCTGCCCGACCTGCCAATTGCTGACCTGATCGTCGAACACAATGAGCTTGCGATCGCTAGCCACGGTCGTGGTTTCTGGGTACTCGACAATATGGCACCGCTGCGTCAAGCGACGCCGAACATGACCGACGAAGCTCTCGTTTTCTTCGAGCCCCCGGCTGCCTACCGGACCGCGAACGGAGCAACGCTCTCCTGGTGGCTCAACGAAGAACCCGAGGAGGTGAAGCTAGAGATCATGGACGCGGCGGGCGTGGTCGTCCGCACCTTCGAGCCCGAGGACCCGAATGCCGCTCGCGATCGGTGGAGCGGTGCTGTGCTTCCGGCGGAGGCTGGCCTGAACCACTTTGTGTGGGACCTGCAGACCGATCCAGCACCGACGTTCCCCGGCATGATTCTTTGGGGTGTGCGCACGATGGCTCCGAAGGTTCCGCCGGGAATTTATACGGTTCGCATCACAGCAGATGGTAGGACCCGAACGACGCAACTTGAGGTGCGAGCCAACCCGTGGATAACCGACGTAACCGTTGCAGACATGCAGGAACAGTATGAGTTTGGCCGCGAGATTCAGGCGAAGGTCAACGAGGCCAACTCGGCGGTTATTGCCATCCGGCGGGCCAAAATTCAGCTCGCAGATCGTCTCGGGAAGTCCGACGATCGTGCGCTTGCTGATGCCGGAGAGCAACTCAGGATGAACGTCTCCGACGTGGAAGCGAACATCTACCAAGTGCGCAACCGTTCAAATCAGGATCCGCTCAACTTCCCGATCAAGGTGAACAATCGCCTCGCCAACCTACTCTCAATGTTGGAGCGGGGAGACGGAGCGCCGAACAACGGTATGCGAGAGGTCTTCGACATCATGGTCGACGAGTTGGCAGGCTATACGGTGCGCCTTGAGGGGATCTGGGAAACGGATCTCGCGGCGGTGAACGCAGAGCTTCGGCGCCTTGGCCTCGATTCGATCGACCCGGCAGACGAGCGTACCGAGTTGATCATCCAGTAGCCTTACGTCAGGACAGTGCGAGGGCTGGAGACGTGATGCTTAGTGGCGCGCGTAGACTTCCGTGATTTGGCCAGCAGNNTCGAAGGCGACGACGCGGAATGGTCCCCGNCCCGTCATGCCTGGNGATCCNTNTGGCATTCCCGGCACCGAGATTCCNGCGAAGCTCGCCCGTTCTTTGACCATGCGGGCGATATCCTCCGCNGGCACGTGACCCTCNACCCGATAGCCTTCAATTTCAGCGTGATGGCAGCCAGAGAGGTTCGGGCCGATATTATGGGCGTCCCGTGTTGCGTTGATCACGTTCCCGCCGATCACTTCATCATTAACGTCGAAGCCATTTTGTCGAAGGTGCGTGACCCACACCTTGCAGCAGCCTCATGTTGGTGCTCGCATCACGTGGATCGTCAAGCCTTTGCCCGCAGCGGGTTTGTTCGCGAGCCACGCAGCACCAGCGACGGCGATTGTTGCGATTGCCAGGATGGCAACTAGCTTTGGATTCTTCTTCATCGACCGCCTTTCGTCGTCTAGTTTCTACTCAGTGACTCGACCCNCTAGTGCTACGTTTTCGGCAGGGGTACTTATGCGACTAGTCTGCGGTGAGTGTATCAGCCGTTGCCAACTCAGTGGAGTCGACGCACGTTTGATGTCCCCCGGTTATTGAATCATTGACGGTTCCACCGTGTCATCTCGTAGCAAAGGATCGCCGTTGCCACCCCAGCATTGAGCGACTCCGCCTCGCAGCATATCGGTACGCCCACCGACGCATGTGCCGCGTCACGAAATTCCGGACGGATGCCGGCGCCTTCGTTGCCGACAACGAGAGCCCAGGGCATCGGGAAGCGAGAGGCGGCAATATCGCGCCCGCCGACTTCAGCCGTTAGAAGTATCACGCTGGAATTCCGAGCCCAGTCAAGGCATTCCTTGGTCGTTGTACTGACAATTTTTATTCGGAAGCAGCCTCCTGCGCTTCCCCGCACCACCTTTGCGTTCCAAGGATCGACAGTTCCCTCGAGCACCACCAGGCCGTCAAGACCGAAAGCTGCACTAGTTCGGATCATGCTTGCAAGGTTGGCAGGGTCTTGGATGGCGTCCGCTATCAAGATTCCGCTACCAGTTTCCTCGTTATCAGCCAACAAAGAATCAAGCGTCATTGCTGGCTTGGTGCATACCAGAAGAACTCCCTGCGGTGTAACCGTATTAGTGAGCGTAGCGAAGTCTTTCTCGTCCACCGACGTCGTTTCGAAACCACCATCTGCAAGACGTGTCATCAACCGATTATTTTGGTCAAGTATCTCCAGTCGTGGCGAGGTGACGGCAAAGTGGATATCGGCTCCTGCTTCAAGGGCAGCTGAGGCTGCGCGCACTCCCTCTACGACAAAGCATTCTTNTCGTTCACGATGTTTACGGTTCTGCAGCCTCTGGAGAAAACGGCTGCGGGTNTTACTCAGCGACATGGGCCATCCTCGTAGGGAGCTTCGACCTTTACGGGTCTAGGCTTACAGCCACAATCAGGGGGAGGGTAGTGNGATTTACCTGAAATCTTCCTTGTGGCAATACACTACTCNGCGGGGCATATTCAGTCTTTGNGANCAAATCAGGTACTCGATTTTTTNCCGAGCATNTCTGCTATCCGGTNGAGNCCCATTTCCACATTGTCCATTGGTGGCCCGAAAGAAAATCGCATCCACTGCTTGTAGGGCGATGGGCCACTNCGGACTTTGCCAGGATTCACGTCGAAGAATTTACCNGGGACAGTCATGACCTTATGGTCAAGTGCGCGCCAAAAAAACTCCATGGCGTCGTNGAATGGCTCCGGGAGCTGGTCCAGGCTGGCCCAGCAATAGAATGTCGATAGGGGCNTTCTGGCGAAGCGNAAGCCCATCATTTCAAGCCTTTCGAGCATCAAATTGCGTTTCTTGACAAAGTTTCGACGGAGAGCCGTGGTTTCCTGGTCCGCGCGATCAGGTTCGAGTGCTTGGATCGCGGCGAGCTGTGNAATGCGGGATGGTCCGCCGTCGANCGAGCTTGCTGTGCGTGCCATGCTCTCGACCATTTTCTTTGGTCCGACCACCCAGCCAACCCGCCATCCTGGATAGCGGAAGCTCTTGGTTAGACCATCGAACAAGACGACCGGGTCATCCTCAATGTCCTCAAGAAAAGCGGCAGCGCTAACCGGGCTANCGGCCGGTTTACCCTCATCGGTATAGATAAAATGGCTNTAGAACTCATCGAGCAGNAANGTGACGCGTCTCTCACGCGACGCACGTACCAGAGNCTCCAGTTCGCCCTGCTGGATCACGTTTCCTGTTGGGTTGCACGGGTTCGACATTATGAAGGCGTCNAAACTGTGTTCCTGGATAGCCGTGGAGTATTGCACCGGCGTTAGCTGGAATCCTTCGGCCTCATCGGTCCATACGGCAATCGGATCCATGCGCTCCAGGTGNAGGTTGAACATGTCTTCATAGGCTGTGTAGTCGGGTAGTTGATAGCCGATCTTTACGGCGCCGAGAGCAGCCATTGCCCGGCTTAGTGCCAGGCGTCCACCGTTGGCAATGGCAACGTTGTCGNCTGAATACTGCGAAGGCATACCGCGGCGGTAGAGNCGGTTATAGTGNGTGGCCACTGCTTCCCGGAGCTCATCGGTGCCTTCGAGNCGCCCGTAAGCGTGATCTTGAGGNCCGATTCGAACTTCTTCGATTCGAGGTGGAGCTCCCTCGTAAGGCCCCACTTCCGGCTGGCCTTGTCCTAGGTTGCTCCAGTCTGGATGGCCGTTCCAGAAGCCACGTTTGTGTGCCTCATCAACAACAAATATCACTCCCATGTAAGGAACTTCACGGAAGGCACCACGCGGCGAATTGCGATTGATCGAGTCGTTGAGCATCGGAGCTAGGTACTGCGCCAGTAACAGTGTCGCGAACCCTTAGGTGCCACGGGAAGAGGCAGCGGTTATTCTNCGTTAGCCGGTACTTGGATACTGACGTTCCGTCTTATTACACCCTACTAGTTTCAGTTATTCGAGCACTCCAAGGTCGCGGAAGATGGCGAATATATCGCCATTGATGTAATCGTTTTCCACTAGGTTAAGTAGCCAGTAGGAGTCGTGGATTTCCTCGATGAGTCGGCGTGGCGTGCTCTCCTCTTCGTAGAGAGCNGCCCACTCCTCACGCCAGATCTCAAATGCTTCATCCTTCCATACGTGGAATGTCTTTGCATCGACGACGGTTGGTTGGATTACCTCTTCTCCCGGAAAGATGCCCCAAGTGACGGCGCTCACCGCGTCGGGGCGGAGATTGGAGTGGGTTGTGCCCTCGACGTTGACCGCCTGGTAGGTGAGCGTTGGGAATCTATCGACGTGATCCAAGAATATCTGCAACTTGTCGTCCGACANGAACAGTTCCAAGTACGCTTTCTGGTAGACGNTGCCATTGGCACCGCCCCAGCCGACTTCCGAATCGTTGGANGGTGCACCGCTGACCTGTGGCTGGCTGTTGATGGTCAGGAATCCAGCTTGATTCAAGGCGACGAGCTCTGTGGAGATCCGTTTTGTTTCCGCTTGAATCTCACCATCGACCCACGGAAAGGAGTCTAGCTCACCGGCGCAGAATCTAGCGAATACGTCGTAGACGTCCTCGAGACTTTTTGGGTTACCGTACGCCTCGAGTAGTTTCTGNTCTTTTTCTTCAAGNCCGATCCCACGGCGCAGCAAATAATAGTCGTTCAGTGTTCCGAACGCCGGGCTGCGTCGGTCGCCCCAACGGCCGTTCGGAAACTCGTCCCAATCCATCGTGCGTGCCAGGTAGCTCTTCGGCCGGTTACTCCAGAAAATTGGTCGGACGTCCTCCTCACGTCGGGTTGGGAACGTGGACGGCCGCCAAGGCAGTTGTCGGTCCACAGCCAATCCATCGGCCGCGCCGAGTCCTTCAAGAATCAACATAACGGAGGACTGCAAATTCAGCGTATAGAAGTGATAACCAGGTACGCCAAGCCCGCTAAGCTTCTCGCACATCTCTATGCAGAGTTCAACGCCGTAACTGCGAACCGCAGCATCATCCTGCCGTATTGGCTCCAGACAATCCCAGACTTCCGTTGGAACGTTGGCCCCGGTGAACTGCACGAACTTCTTGAAGCGATCGAAGGTTTGGATCGGAAACAGACCCGGAACGATTGGACAAGTGATGCCTTGTTTATCGCAGCGTTCGAGAAACCCAGCATATTCATTGATGTCGAAGAACAACTGGGTGATGATAAAATCGGCGCCGCAATCCACTTTGTGCTTCAGATGGCCGGTACAGGTATCCTTGTCCTCGGCTTCAAGGTGCCCCTCGGGATAGCCGGCAACGGCAATACAGAATTCGTCACCGAAGCGCTCACGAATATGGCTTACGAGCTCGTAGGCGTAGGTGAAGCCGCCTTCAACGCGCTCCCAGACACTGCTGTCACGTGCAGGGTCCCCGCGTAATGCCAAGATATTCCGGATACCGGCGGCCCGCGCTTTTTCCAAGACTTCATCGAGTTGCTCAATGGGCATGTTGGTGCAAGTGAGATGCATCATCACGTCAAGACCAAAGAACTTCTGCAGGTTCTCGGCGATGCCAAGCGTTTTTTCGTTCGTTGAGCCGCCCGCCCCCCAAGTTATGTCAACGAAAATTGGCTCGAGGGCTACCATCTGCTCGATTCGAGCGTAGAGGTTGTGCAGTCCGGCCTCAGTTGCTGGCGGGAAATACTCGAACGAGTAGAAAGGCTTCTTCTCCCTAATGCGCTGATTAATTTTGTTAATGATATGCATGGTGAGTTGACAACCGGAATTTTAGCGGGAAGACGTTGGCTAACCTCACACGCTCGGCCAATCAGGGTTTTACCACGGCCTGCTGGACTTCGCCGCCTAGAGCCGAACACACTTTCAATTTGATGGTTCGGCCTTCGTCTTTATGGTTGCCATTATTGNCAACGAAGGCTTCACTCACCCGGTGTTGTCCCAAATCTAATACTGGAAAAACATCATGAAAGCCGCGGGCGATACGGGGGGTTACAAGTCACACAATGGCTTCCGNGACGCGTTTGCCTATCTTTTCGACGAATCAGTCGTGAAAAATCTCTCTGGTACGCTTGTCGTCCTGACTCGTGTCTTGACGCCGCTCGGCCCACTAATTGCCGGTGCTACCGAAGAAGGCCTATGCCTGCTCGAGTTCGCTGAACATCCGCAACTCAAGACNCGGATCAATCGCCTGTGTAAAGAAATACATTGTGTCGTTACACCAGGCGAAAACGCTCACATTAACCGGGTGCAACATGAACTCGACGAGTACTTCTCTGGTAAGCGGATCGACTTTAACGTCCCGCTCATCGTTCCCGGTACGGACTTTCAGCGTCAAGTTTGGGAGGAACTCCAGCGTATTCCCTATGGCGAAACTCGCAGCTACGAGGACATCGCACGTGCCATCGATAATCCTAAGGCCTTTCGNGCGGTTGGTCGCGCTAATGGCAACAACCGAATACCGATCGTAATCCCATGCCACAGAGTTGTCCGTGCCGACGGAACACTGGGTGGCTATGGTGGCGAGCGATGGCGTAAACGTTTCCTTCTCGATTTGGAAGGCCACCCTGGGTTCAACTAAGCACCTGAAAAGTTGCCGTTGACACAAGAAGATATGAATGATGTTTCGTAGACGTTGCAACCCCTTGGAGCGTTTATTGATACGAGGTAGGGTTGTTGAGCTGAAGCCATGTTCTCNNCACCGTANCGGCCGTCGAGGGTGCGGAAGACCCCCCGACCGGGGTCATTCTGNNTCCCTCCGGTNTACATCTCGGAGGTGTCCCTGTGAATCGTNTNCCNCNNACNTTGTTTTTCTCTNTCGTTGCNTTNATGACTCTCGCACTGGTCGGCAATCCTATGGCCGGCACCGCGATGGCGGCCCCCCAGCAAGAACAACAGCAGGCCGTGGCCGCGGTCAGNGCCAAGCCNGAGGGCAGTGATCCGGTCTGGGGTGAAGCCAACTGGCAGCTAGCCAACCGCTTCGCGTCCTACAAGATGNGTGANCTTTCGTATTCCACTTCGGTATCACCGGTCTGGATCGAGGGCACGGACGACAACTTCTGGTACAGCTACGAGACTTCTGCGGGAAGGGAGTTCATCCTGGTGGACCCCGCGGCAGGTACCAAGGCGCCCATATTTGATAACGACCGGGTCGCCGCCGAGCTGACCCGCATTACCAGGGATCCCTACGACGGCCAGCACCTGCCTATCACGTCGATCCGCTTCATGGATCCTGACACGATCCAATTCGACGTCACCTCGTCGCAGGATGAAGAAAAAGAAGAGGAAGAAGAGACCGAAGGCGACCAGCAAGACGACACGGAGGACGAGGNCCNGGGCGGTCGGGCNGAGAAGAAGGTCCATCACTTTGAATACACCGTCAGCACGCGGACGCTGCGTGAACTCGACACTTGGGAAGAGCCCGACAGCCATCCCGGCTGGGCGAACGTTTCGCCGGACGAGCAATGGGTTGTGTTTGGTCGCCATTTCAACCTCTACATGATGTCGTACGAGGATTACGAGAAAATCCTCGATGCACGGCGTGGCAAGAGTGGTGANGAAGCGGAGGACGCCGAAAACGAGGTCGAGGTTACTGAAATACAGCTCACCGACGANGGTGTGGAACATTACGGATACGTCGGCGGTGGTCGCGGCCAGACTGATAACGATCGCGAGGANAACAANGATGACCGCATGCGTCCCGGGATTACCTGGGCGCACGATTCGTCGCGCTTCGCGATGCTCCGATCGGACCGACGCGAGGTCGGAGACCTCTGGGTCGTTCACGTTATTGGCAACGATCGCCCAGAGCTNGAAAGCTACAAGTACGACCTGCCGGGNGANGAGAATGTTAGCCAGCGTGAACTNGTCCTCTTNGACATGGCGAGCCGTGAGATGTCAAAGATCGAAGATGCCAACATCTGGCAAGACCAGACGATGAGCATCTACAGCGCGCGCGAGTTNACCTACCGATCCGGCCCCAGCANCGGGGGACCGAGCATCTCCAAATGGCTGTCGGCGAATCCCGACGAGCTGTATTTCCGTCGCAAGAGTCGTGATCAGCACCGCATTGACGTGGTGCGCTATAACCCGACGACCNGCGAGAGCACCGTGGTTATCGAAGAACGCCTTAATACCTACGTCGAAGACCAGCAGCCGGAGCTTCTNGAGAATGGTGACCTGNTTTGGTGGTCAGAGCGCGATGGCTGGGCTCANCTGTATCGCTTTGCGCCCGATGGTACCGAGGTAGCGCGTCTGACTGAAGGACCCTGGGCCGTACGTCGCCTACTTGGTGTCGATGAAGAAACTGGTGNGGCGTTCTTTANTGGCAATGCTCGGGAGGCGGGTGAAGATCCNTACTTCAATCANCTCTACCGTGTNGGTNTTAANGGTACNGGTTTGCGATTGTTGAACCCCGGCAATTTNGATCATTCGGTTACCGCGGGTGAGGGGTTACGNTATTTTGTTGACAATTTNTCTCGTGTCGACACAACGCCGAATGCAGTAGTGATCGACCGGGANGGCGAAACCCTGTTCGATCTTGANGACGCNGANCTNAGCAAGTTGTTCGAGGCNGGNTATNAGTACCCNGANGCNTTNGGCGTCAAGTCNGCCGACGGAGTNACCGATATTTACGGTGTNATTTANAANCCGTTCGATTTCGACCCGAGCAAGAAGTACCCGATCGTTGCCTACGTTTACCCTGGCCCGCAGACTGAGAGCGTCGCCAAGCGATTTTCCACCAGCGCTTCCGAGGTGGCACTTGCCCAGCTCGGCATGATTGTTATTACGATCGGCAACCGCGGCGGCAACCCGGCTCGCTCGAAGTGGTATCACAATTACGGCTACGGAGATCTGCGCGACTATGGGCTCGCCGACAAGAAGGCTGGCATTGAGCAGCTTGCCGATCGCCACGCCTGGATTGATATCGACCGCGTTGGTATCTATGGACACTCTGGTGGTGGCTTTATGTCCACCGCAGCGATGCTTGTCTATCCGGACTTTTTCAAAGTCGCGGTATCGTCTTCCGGCAATCACAATAACGATGTTTACAACCTCAACTGGTCTGANAAGCACGATGGCGTCAANGAAATTGTTGATGATGAAGGTAANGTGACCTTTGAGTACGACATCGAGACGAACTCGGACCTTGCCGCGAATCTGAAGGGTCATCTCCTTCTCACCACAGGCGATGTCGATAACAACGTCCACCANGCCGGAACCTTCCGCATGGCGGAAGCGCTCATNCGCGCTAATAAACGCTTNGACTTCTTCATTTTCCCTGGTGCCCGCCATGGCTATGGAAGCATGGGCAACTATTGGTTTTGGCTGCGAGCCGAGTATTTTGCTCAACATTTGCTTGGTGCTGAGCGCCCCGAAGCAGACGTCACGGAGCTCAACAACGAGCAGCCGCAAGCGGGTGGCCGCGGAGTGACCCGTCGAACTGGAGGGAGTAGGGATAGTGGCCGACGATAGCGNCGATGGACGCGNAGAGTGCTAATTTATAGGGGANAAAGNNNCTCTTAGCTGATCGTTCGANAGGCTAATTAGCTGCAGGAAGNCNGTGAAGGTCCTCCTAGTAAGACATCCNGAAGTNCATGTAGAGAATGATGGCCANGTGAGTGGNATCCCGCTAGGNNTGCTCTACATTGCCTCCGCCCTTGAAAACGCCGGGCACGAGGTGCAGGTCTATGACGCCGTTGTNCAGGCGAATACCGATGNTTCCAAGGAGCAAGGNCCTGAGGGTATGTACCACTTAGGAGCTACCTGGGATGAAATCCNNAGCGTCGTGGCATGCGCAAGCGCCGATGTTGTNGGAATAAGTAGCCAGTACACGAACCAGACCCCTAGCGCCATGAAGACAGCGGAGGTAGTAAGAGAGGCTAGTAAGNGCGCTACCNTTATTGTGGGGGGNGCGAGTGTTTCGATCATGCCTGCCGCATTCCTCGATGAATGCGAGGCTGTCGATTACGCGGTCATTGGAGAAGGTGAAGAGACACTGGTCGAGTTGCTCGCATGTCTCGGGTCGGACGNCGACANAAGGTCCNTCAGCGGTATAGCTTATCGAGACGAAGCAANGACCNTTATCACGGACAANAGAATAGCCATCGAAGATCTCGACGCNCTTCCNCTTCCTGCCTATCACCTCGTGGATATGGAGCGATACTTCTCNTTCAATGCGGCAGGGAAGGACGGACGGAACACTTATGCCTACCCGGGTTCTGAGCGTTCCATNTCGATGATCACTAGNCGGGGCTGCCCGTTCAGTTGCACATTCTGCTCGATTCACCTCAGCATGGGGAAACAGTTCAGNGCACATTCGGTGTCGAATGTTCTGAGCCACCTCGAGCATGTGAAGAAGAACTATGGTGTNAACCACGTGCATTTTGANGATGACAACCTTTCNTTCGACATGGGTANGTTTGACAGTCTCCTNGATGGCATGNTGGCGAATGATTACAGCATTACCTGGGANACACCGAACGGTGTGAGAGCCGACTATCTTGACGAGGCGGTTCTGACGAAATGCAGAGANAGCGGATGCACGTATCTNCGACTTGGCGTCGAATCGGGGAATGAAGAGGTGGGCAGGCTAATNGTCCGGAAGGCGCTTGACCTGACGAAAGTCGTCGAGATTTCAAAGCTTTGNAGGAAGATCGGCATCGATCTNGAAGCGTTTTACATCATAGGATTTCCTGGCGAAACAGTTGCTCAAATGAAGGACACCATCGACTTCGCGGTGTCCATGGAACGGAAGTACGGTCTCTTACCGTTTGACATGTTTACGGCAATACCACTTGTTGGTACTGAGCTTTATCGCATCAGCAAGGAGCGAGGATACTTAACAGAAGAGAAAATCGNGGAGAAGGTTCCAGNGGATTCCAACTTCATAGCTGGGTGGGTCGGAATGCAGAATCCGGGCAAGGTTAAGACCGAAGAGTTCTCATCCGAGACCATCACGGGGTTNCGGAGAGGCTATGCAAGGAGGCACCTNGGTGCNCGCGTAATCTACTCAATNAAGTTCTTGTTGCGTCATCCNNGNTACTTNNTNGTNAGATTGGGTGACCGTGCNTTNCTGAGGCAACTGNNAAAAGCTCTCANGGANAGAANATTNCGCTCNGTGNTCAACGACGTGTTNCTTTACCGCTATAAAAACTGCGTNCTCAGGAAGGTCGGCCATCNAGCATNGACTGATACACGNAGNCNCCCACCCNCCCNACTAGANATTCAGCGGAGCTCCGGAGGAGCCACCATCGGAGAGGATACTGAGGTANCTAGCTACAGTTAGCGANCGGGTTNAAAGTCGCCCAGGAGCTAATGGTGTCCGAGACNCGAACCTGAATTNCTGCCACGCGAAGTGGTTGCGTGCCNTGCCTGCTGCTCCCCCGACAAGCCGATCTATTGTGAGCGTTCCTTNTNNAGCAACATCCGCTTGAAGAAATTGTCAGCGGCGTTGAACGATAGAAGCCAGCGGTCGTACAGCAATGAATCATGNACATCGTCAGGGAATACGATCAGTTCGTAGTACACGCCTTTGGCGCGCAGCAACTGCACGAGGCCTACGGTTTGGCCNAACGCNACGTTACGGTCGTCNTCGCCATGCAGCAACAGGACGGGNGAGCGCCAACCATCGATAGCACCGATGGCCGACGATTCGTAGCTGACATTTCCCTCTTCGATCGAATTGCCTCGCAAGTGTACGCCGGCCATGTCGAAACCAGCGGAAAAGATGTCTGAGTTCCGGGCCAGGCCTTGGGCCGTCAAGATGCCACCATACGATAGTCCCCACAGGCCGATACGCTCAGGGTCGACATCCGGCCGGTTACGAAGATACTCACCCGCGGCTAACACGTCCTGGTACTCAGAATTGCCGCGNCCGCCGGTGTTAGGCGCGTTGCGGAACTCACGCCCGTAACCGATGCCGCTGCGATAGTTGACCGAGATCGTTATATAACCTTGCGAGGCAAAGTACTGATTGATCGCNTAGGCCATGTGATAGAAGTGCATGTAGTGATACCCGAGCAACATCTGNCGCCTTGGNCCGCCNTGTGTAAAGAGCATCGCAGGGCGACGCTCTCCGGATTGAATGTTGGTCGGAAGAAACANCTGGTTGTGAAATTCGAGGCCNTCGGCCGCCGTCAATTTGATGTTTTCGGGNACNACGTGTTCCGTGCTNGGGAATTCTTCTGCCAACTCCGGGAAGATCACTTCGGGNGCGTTNGAACCGTTCTTCACGATCGCGACCGACANAGGCCGATTGTACGCTGCAGTCAACGTGGCNACGGCGCCCGACGGTAGAGCCGCCGGATACGTTTCGATCTCGCTCCCCCGGGTGATCTGTACTGGTTCGCCCCCAGCTGTCGGTGTCCGCCAGATGTGACGTCGGTCGATATCGTCAACATTGGTGGTGTAGAACAAATNGTGACCGTCGGGCGAGACNCTCACNAACTCNGCGATGCCCTCTCCNGGGGTNAGGTCTNTAGGNTCGGCGGNCGAAGCTCCTGATGGTGNTGAACTGCTATAGANATGACCGTAGATGCTCTCTGNTTCGACTGTGGATTGTGGTATTGGNACCGAGTAATGGTGACGCCAGTTGTCTGGTTCGGCCTGGAAAATGACGTTGNCACCGGCCCACTCGAAANCGCTCGGCTGGAAGCTGTTATCACCAGGCTGAGAGTGCCAGAATTCGCGACCCTCGCCGCTGGCGACGTCCGCAACCCAGAACGACAGCGTGTAGCCACCTGGGAAGGCAGCACGATTCAGTCCGTCGGCCGGGTTGTCGTCACCGACGCCACGGCCACCTCCACGGCCACCTCCACCACCGTTTACCTGCTGGCCGAACGTTGATCCAGGCCGACGGATGAAGGCGATTTGGCTGCTGTCAGACGAGAATGTTGGGTTGGAATCGTAGTCAACATTTGGGGACAGATAACTGACCTGGCGGCGATCGACATCGTAAATGCCGATGAGACTATGATCGCCGCGCTGAGAGACAAAGGCGATCTTGCTGCCGTCAGGTGACCACACTGGGGCGCTATTGTTACCGAAAACGGTGAACAACTGTGTTTTGGCATTGTTTCTGCGGCTGAGGGTCAGGTTCGGGTCGACAGGGGCGCGGTGGATTTGCCCATCGCGGACGAACAATACCCAGCGGCCGTTAGGCGAGAGCGTTGGGTTAGCGCCTTCGGCGATGCGCCAGGAGGGCCCTCCGCTGGTGCGTACTCCTGTGATGACCCGTTCTGCGCCGTCGGCGTTGCTCGTGGGGTTAGCGATCCAACCGTCGCGGTTTGGCGTGTGACCCCGTACGAAAACGATCGTCGACCCATCGTTGGACAACGTCACATCCGTCATGTCGTTGCCGTCGTCAGTTTCCACAGCGGTCAGTTTGACCGGTTCGAAATTGGGACCGGCGGCAGTGTACACATTGCGCATGCCACGCTCATACGAAATCCAGGCAATGCGCTCAGCAGCCTTCGCGGCGGTTACCTCGACCGGGTAGGCAGGGTCAAGAATTTGCTGAATCGTGTAGGGGCCCACACCCGACGCTTGCCAACCGGAGGCGGGGGTAGCAGTCGGGACAATCACAAGAATCGTGATGAGCATGCCCAGAATGGAAGTGGCTNCGGTTCTTGCGGCTCTTAACATAACTGTCCCTCGTTTGATAACGGCCNGTGGAGTTTCCTATTGCCTANACCACTGTGCACGGACGTGGGCAATCTATCTCCTGTATCCACAAAGGCACAACAGCTAGCGAAGAGTCGTAACGGTAGCTTGTTGTTTCTAGTCAATTCGGCAGAACCAGTGGCAGACGGGTGATCGAAAACATCGACTAGCCGTTAGCGGCCTCTGGTTGTCCAGGTATCCTCAAGCACCTCAAGCAGTGCCGACTGATCCATACCGTTGGCCAGCAGTGTTACCCGGTAGATACCCGAACCTACTTCTGGCCCCTGGTTGTTATTCTGGTTCTCAGGGTTAGCTCGAAGATTCCACTGCACACGATTGAGGCCAGCTGTTGTCGTACCCTGCAGGTCGCGTACAACATCGCCGGTAACTACATCAGTGATCTGGATTTCCACCGCACCTGATACGTCATCCCTCAAATAGTAATGAATTGAAGCACCGGTGGCTGCGTTTTCACCTGTCCAGTTCTTATCACCGGTTACCGAACGGCTACTTACAATACTGCCGTTCCAAAGAATGGCTGGCCGTGGATCAAAAAGGTGCACGTCCTGTGCCATAACATCTTCTGTAATTGTCTGCAGAGCCGTGATGTCATCGAGAATGTAGATGCTACGACCGTGCGTTGCGAGGATCAGATCGTTGTCGCGTGGATGCACCAAAACGTCATCGATCCGCACCACCGGAAGGTTAGGCATGAACCGTTTCCAACTGCTGCCATCGTCGAGAGAGACGAAGAAGCCGAACTCTGTTCCTGCGTAGAGAAGTTNCGGGTTTCTAGGATCCTGCCGGATAGTGTTGACGTTTCCGTANGGTGGAAGATTCGAGCTGATGTCAGTCCAGCTNTCCCCGTAGTCTCGGGTTACGTAGATGTACGGNCTGAGGTCGTTGCTCTTGTGACCGTCGATCGAAACGTAGGCAGTGGCGGCGTTGTGAGCTGAGGCGTCGACACGTGAGACATAATATTCGGTTGTACCTCCGGGCAGATTGCGACTGACTTCCGTCCAAGTAGTTCCACCGTCGCGGCTCACTTGGATATTGCCATCATCTGTCCCGACCCAGAGGTTTCCCGGGACCAGTGGAGATTCGGAAACTGAGACGATCGTGCTCCAACTGCCGACACCGTCGTTACGTGACGGTATGCACTCGACGCCACGGTTGTTTTGCCGGCAGCGTTCGACAGCGTTGTAAAAGCCCATGATCTGGATCTCGTCTCGGTCGATGTTCTTAGTCAAATCGGGGCTCATCATCCAGGTTTCACCGCGGTCTCGCGAAGTGAAGAAATGGTTTGAGCCTGCATGGATCGTTTGCGCATTGTGTGGCGAAATTATGAACGGAGTGTTCCAGTTCCAACGGATCTCGGTGTTNGGCTCCGGNGTCGGGACGATGTTGGATCGACCCCCNCCACCACGCCCNCCGCGNCCACCACGCCCGCNCGCGCCTCGTGGGCGGATGCTGGAAGTTTCNCCGTCGATGAGGTTGCCGCGTCGAATGTTGCCGTTTTGCGACTCCGAGTAGATGACCGTGAAGTCGGTTGGGTCGATGGCAGTGTAAAAGCCATCACCGCCGCCGATCCGATACCAGTCTTGCGCTAGGATCGGACCCTGTCGCACTGAGCTCGGCCCGCACCAGCTTCCATTATCCTGCAATCCGGTGCACACGTAGTAAGGCCGCCGCATGTCGACCGAGACATGATACGGCTGCCCTACGGCCCAAGTGCGCAGCGATTCCCAAGTTTCTCCTTGGTCCCAGGTGATATCGACCGAGCCGTCGTTGCCGATCATTATGTGGTCGTGGTCTGTGGGGTCGATCCAGATAGCATGCTGGTCCACGTGACCGTAGCCTTCTAGCGTTTCGAACGTTGTGGCGCCGTCGCGTGACTTGTGCACCCGCTGATCGACAACGTATACGAGGTCGGGATCCTGCGGGGACACGCGGATCTGGCTGAAATACATTGGCCGGCCGTTTTCATTGCTTCGAAATTCCCAGCTTCTGCCTTTGTTGGTTGANCTCCAGATACCGTTCCACTCAGGGTCAGGGGGCGTCGCATCTTCCCGGGCAAGACGCTGCCACTCTTCGCTCTCAACTTCGTTGAGTTGATCTTCCTTGTCCGCAGCGACCTCAATCTGTGCGTACACGACGTCGGGATTCGCTGGAGTCATCGCCAATGCGATGCGGCCCATTGTTCCGTTTGGTAGNCCATTACCTTCGACACGGTTCCAGCTTTCACCGCCATCTTGGGAAGTCCAGATGCCGCTACCCGGNCCACCGCCGACAAANCAACAGGCTGTCCTGCGTCGTTGGTANGTGGCCGCGAACAAGATGTCCGGGTTGGAAGGATCCATTAACAGGTCGGTAGCACCGGTATTTTCATCGATGTACAGGACCTTTCCCCANGTTTCTCCGCCGTCAATAGTTTTGAACACCCCTCGCTCAGGATTAGGTCCGAACAGTTGTCCGTTTGCTGCGACCCAAACCACGTCCGGATTGCTCGGATGCACAACTACACGGGCAATTGACTGAGTTTCACGCAACCCAATGTGGACAAAAGTCTCGCCATTGTCCGTGCTCTTGTACATACCCTCTCCGAAAGACGAACTCTGGCGATTATTCGCCTCTCCGGTGCCGATGTACACGATGTCAGGATTCGATGGAGACAAGCCGATCGCGCCAATCGAGTGGGTGCTGTAAGTGTCAAAGACCGGCCGGAAAGTCGTTCCATTGTTAGTTGTTTTCCATAAGCCCGCGGTAGCGAAACCAACGAAAAAGTTCTTCGAATTCTTCGGGTTGACCGCTATATCGTCGACGCGACCTCCCTGGCCGACAGGGCCGATCGAGCGCCAACGAAATCCCTGTAAAAGTGGGTCATCGCTGGCGTTGATCAGTTCACCTGTTTGCTGGGCCATACTGGGTGCGGTGGTTATGACGACAGACATGAGCGCAAGGATCAGGGAGGTGGAAACACGGAGGAGTAGTAGCAAACGCATGGTGGGTTCCTCAGGCAAAACCATTTTGGTTAAAGATGTGGGAGATATCGGTGAGGTTACTGGCGCTCTAGCTGGGAACGCAACCGAAGCGCCCGGGTAGCGCGGCGAAGACCGTGCCGCCAATAATCTAAGCGAGGCTAGTTTTCTTGATTTCCAAGGCTTGAGGCTTGGCCGCTTAGCCCTCAGACGTCGATATGTTTTTGAGGATTTCNNGAATATGCCGACCGAGCTCATCGGAGTTCTTGGCGTAATCATCAAGGTCGTCGACGCGGATGTCCTGCTGATAGACCGTCTCCCCAGCCNAATTGGTGAGCACCAACTGACCTCCGAAGCGGCGTGGCGGCTTAGACGACAAGTCCTTATCCAAGACCCATAGAAGGTATTGGGCGGCCCGGGGGTCTGGTACCAGAGCAGTGTAGGGATGCTCCGATAGAGCTCGGGCAATGTTTCGAATTGCTGTCGGAAGGGCAGCTCTTACGATTAGNTCCGGCTGTGTTGAAGGAGCCGCGAGTATCGCAACACGAGGTGCATTGAGGCGCTCTCGGATCCCGTCTGGTGGTGGTGCCAACTCGGCGAGGGCATCGAACTCGAAGGTGGGCTCTAGTCCTGTTTGTGCGGCGCGGATCACATGCTCCCAGGCTAGATCGTATTGTTCCCCCAAGCTTGCCAGATCGCTGACCAACAAGTGGTATTCGCCGTTAGCCGGCTCGAGTTCGGTGGCCCGTATGGCGCTCGCTATAGCGGATTCGACNTCTTCCTCCCAGGANAGAACCTGAGCACTCCAGGCGTGCGGATCCGGAAAGCTGGGGTTGGCGCGAATCGATCGCTCGAACGCGGCGAGCGATGCGGCGATGTCCAAGTCGAGTTGGCGGATNCCTTCGGCAAGCTCNGCCTGTGCACGGACNTGGTCGAACGTCGNACGNTAGACGTNAGGGCGGTGGAGCGCGATCCTTCGTTGAGAGGGGACAGTGACTTCGATTTCGTGCCGGGTGTACTCGTTTTGGCCTGTTCCAGCGTCCCTGGGCAACAGTCGATAGCCCACNAGGTAGGACCCTCGTAATCGTTCCAGCAACTGCATGTAGGATTCGGGTCCGGAGCGAAATGTGTCGCCACCGGAGACACCAACGAGCTTCTGGAATTCGATGAGTTTTCGGTTACGGTCACCGAAACTNCCACCGCGGCTCATGCGCTCGGAGTTGAGGTTTCTGTCGGGGTTCCCCATGCCTCCCGTGGGTTGTCGACGGCTTGCTAGAGCTGAGCCTCTTCCAGGCTGAACGAGCTCGATTTGGAAAACCGGCACCCCGGCGGCCAGGGTCACCAACTCGACCTGAGCCACGCTGTGGCCGCTCGTGGTATCGACGCCGTCGGTAACGGCTACAATCGCGGTGCGCCGCTGCGTTGCCGGGTCGGCTGAGGCACCTGGTGGTGGCGCGGGACACTCACTTCCGCCGCGCCCTGCCTGAGTGGTGGGCCCCGAGGCCGTTCCCAAGCCAACGTCAGCGGCAAATGGAGCGAGTCGTTGGACCCCTTCGACCAAGGCGTCGTACAGGGAAGTCGCGCCACCGATGAACGATTCTTCAATTGCGGCCGTGAGATTGGCGTCGCCGGGTCGGCCCCAGACCGACGCACTCACGTTGCGGTTGAAGCGCAGCAGTAAAACACAGTCTTGTTTCGCCGAAAGCGCCTGCACAAAATCGATTGTTCTTTGCCGCCAACCGCCACCTGACATGCTCCCAGAGAGGTCGAGAAGGAGAGCCACATCGAGGGGAGTGTTCTCCGCTGACTCGATAAACGCGATTTCGTGCTCGATCCCGTCTTCTTTGACAATAAAATCGGTCGCGGCCAGGCCTTCCACNGGCTTGCCCGAGGAGTCGGTAACGCGGACGCTTATTGTCTCGATCGCAACGTCGACGCCGAAGGCAACTTGTTGGGACCCCGCCCCCGTATTCGATAAGTGGGCCCCTTTAGCGACAGAACTTACCGGTANTAGAGCGCAGACGACGGCGCAGAACGTGATATTGACGGTAAGTTTGGGGAGGAACGATGGCATCTTAAATTTCCGCTTTTTTCATTGTTACCGCAATTACACCGGTTTGCCCAGGTTCCCTTCGGCAATCAGCGTTTGGCGTCGGAGATTTCCTTCAGGATCTCACGAACGTGTTTGGCGATCTCTTTGAGATCGTCAGCGTCTTTGTTAGGTGCGTCAACGTTATCAAGCGTTAGGCCTTTTTCGTAGATCTCCTTGCCATTCGAGTCAAAGAGCCGAATTCGCCCACGGAACCTCCGCGGCGCGTCTTGATCAATATCGCGGTCAGCAACTTCTGCGACAAAGGCGGCGTCTGAGGGGTCAGCAACCAAGCCGAGAAAAGGCGCCTCGGCGATCGCCTGACGGATTGTGCGGATGGCCTTCGGAAGGGCGGCGCGGGCGAACAGGTTGTTTTCTTCGGAATCTCCCGGGACCACTGCTATCCGTGGGGCTTCGAACTGCTGTAGAAAGTCATCTGGGAACGGCATGTCAGCGGCGATTTCCCCGAACATTTCAAATACATCTTCACCTGTCTGGGCGATGCGCATAGTGTGGTAAAAGGCGATTTCAAACTCACCCGCTTTACGGTGCAGGCGTATTGCTAGACGACGGATCGCGATATCGGTTGGAGACAGCGCCGTCGCCCGGGTGACGTCACTGAGTGCCTCGTCGGTGCGACCGAGATGGTCGTAAACAAGGGCCCGATAAGCGACGGCAGCGGCGAGGTCTGGATTCGCCGTGATTGCGTTCTCTACCGCGAAGAGGGTGCCATCGATATCCCCAGTCTGAAATTGCTGCCGGGCTATCTCTAGTTCATTCTTGGCACGGACGAAGTCGACCGTTGGCCGATACACTATTTCNGGGTAGGCGAGGTCTCCGTCACGATCCCTAAGCTGTACCTCGACTTCGTGCCGAGTCAGCTCAGAGAGCGTGCCTCGACTGGCCTTTGGCACGTAATAGCCTACGACGTAGTAGCCGCGGAGGCGTTCGAGCAGCTGCTGATAGGCATCGGCACTGGCCAGGAGAGTGGCTCCACCCGTAGCGGTCACAGCGCGTGAGAAGTCCGTCGAGCTACTGGCTCTCCTTGAACGGCCCCGGCCCATCCCCCTGCGGCCACCGGTGCTTCCCGCCACTTGAACGTGAAATAGTGGAATCCCAGCCGTAAGGGCGGAAAGTTCGACGTTACTGATACGGGCCTTGCTCGCACTGTCNTCGCCGTCTGTTACCACGATCAACGCGCGACGGCGGCGCTTAGTGGGGTCCGCAACGTTGATGGTNTTGAACGGTACCGGGCACNCTCCGGTTCGTACTGGTGCGGCCAAGGAACTTTCTNTTTCCAGTGTCTCGGTGAACGGTATNCCGTCAGCGCTAAAGAGCGCCGCTAGCTCNACACCGGATGCAAGCGCGAGTTCGTTGGTCGCTGCTACTACGGCGTCGTAAAGGGCGGTACCGCCTCCGGTCCTAGTTTGGTTGATCGTGTCTACCATNGACGAGTCGTTTGGTCGTCCCCAGATCGATCCGCCGACTCCCGAGCTGAANCCCATAAGGAACACGCAGTCCTGACGCGGGTTCAACGATAACAGGAACCCCGTTGCGCGTTGGCGCCATGGGGTTCTTGCCATGCTTCCGGACAGATCGAGCACAAGAGCAATGTCGAGCGGNGCTCCAGACGGTGTCAGCGTGAGCCCGACTTCTCGCTCCTGGCCTTCTTCCCGCACGATAAAGTCCGCTGCTGTAAGCCCAGTGACTGGCACGCCGTTCCCATCCAGGACGCCCACGCTGATGGTTGCTAACGTCACATCGACGCCNAACACGGGCTGCTGGGTAGTCTGGCTGTCTTGTTGNACTGACACCCTTGAAATGGGTGGATTGCCTGGAACAACGACGGAAAGAAATCCCGCTAATAGCGCNAAATAGNAAGACGGAACTTGAGGTATTTGNAACACGTCGATTATCACTGTCAATGAAATATGCCCCATCTAATCGCAAACTCTGGTTGTTTTGCCAGTCGTTTGCCGTCGAAATGGGTTGTAGTTGCGGTCATTTGTGGGCGGCGACTCTGAACACCGTTTGGTACAATCCTGAAAATACGCGCAGCTTAGCCGTACATTCTTGGCTCGCCTCTACAGGCTGGAGCCCTGGGCTGCACGGCGAGAATTAGGGAGAGTAAGTGCACGCCGACGAACAGATCGACGTTCAGGAGACGGAGACCGAGGCGGACACCGACCTCGAGCTTAGAGCGCCCGCGGCTGACGGAGCTAAGGGCGCGAACCAAACCATCAAGATCGAAGATCTGACCGATACGGAGCTACGTTCCGCGTACCGCATTGCGGTGCGTTCACGCGTCATGGAGGAGTACTTCGTTCGCCTGGTAAACCGCGGGGAGGTCAAATTTTCCATCTGGGGCCCGGGTGAGGAAATCCACGGTGCCGCAACCGCCTTGGCGCTCTCAAAGGTAGTCAAGCTTGGTGAGTTCGGCATGATCTTGCACTACCGCAGTGCCTGTTTGGCAACGATGTGGGCTGAGTTGCACGGACACAAAGACATGACGCTCGATCTAACCCGGCAGCAGTTTTCGCGCTCCACGGACCCGATGACTGGAGGCCGCATGATGGTCAACCATATCGTCATGTTGGACCTGGGCTTGCTCCCCGTGCAAAGCCCGACGGGNATGCAGCTCGGTAAGGCTGCTGGCTATGCCAAGGGCTTCCAGCTTAAGGGCATCGATAATGGTGTGTCATTGGCTGTCATCGGCGATGGAACAACTGCCACGAGTGACCTGCATGAAGCTATGAACGCGGCAAGCGTCTGGGAATTGCCGCTCATGATCTTGGTCACGAACAACAACTTTGCCATTAGCACCCAGCCGCACGAAGGACACGGTATCAAGAGTTTGAAGACTTACGCCGAAGCTTTTGAGTGTGAATATCGNGAGTGTGATGGNCGTGANTTTGGCGANGTCTACCGCACAACCTTGGACGCAGCGACCTATGTCCGCGATCANCAAAAGCCCCTGCTCATGTTGGNAGATNACCTGCCGCGNTTGAACGCACACAGCTCGGCCGCTGATCCGAGCTTCGACCTGACGCAGGATGATCCGCTGTTGTCATTCGGCCAGTCTCTAGTTGACAACGGGGTTCTCGGCGAGGATGACATCGTTCGCCGTATTGAGGGGGAAGGTCGAGATTACTTTGCGCACCACGAACCCGGAACGATCATGGCCGAGCAGATCGACGAAATGAAGGTGATCCTCGAACAGGTTCGAGGCGAGCCAGATCCCGATCCCGAGTCAATCTGGGAACATATCTATCCGCCATTCCCTGACGTCGAGGAAAAGTCAGCCGAAGGCCAGACGTCGATTAGCTATGCGGGAGCTGTCCGCGCTGCCACGTCGAACATCATTGAAAACTATGGTGGCGTGCTATGGGGGCAAGACGTCGCGCGTCTCGGGGGCGTGATGACGGCAACGGCCGGTTTAGGGGCACGTCATCCGGGGCGTGTCATCGATACGCCACTTAATGAACCATTGATCGTTGGCACTGCCGTNGGGGCAGGTTTGCACGATGGCATCGTTGCGATGCCCGAGGTTCAGTTCGCCGACTACTCACTCAACACCTTTCACTGGATGGTGTATCTGGGCAACATGTATTGGGGCTCGAATGGCAATNCNAAGTCATCAGTGATCNTGCGTATGCCGGTCGATCCATTTGGCGGCGGCTCGGTNTACCACTCTATGAGNGTCGATGGTTACTTCTCTCCGATTCCTGGTCTCGTTCTGCTGATGCCGTCGACTAGCTATGACGTTTACGGCTTGCTCATGACTGCCGCCGATTATGGTGGTTCCGTTATTTGCCTCGAGCCCAAGTTTGCTTACCGCCAGTTGCTCGGCCCCGCTTTCCCGGGGGAGCCTACAAATCCCGAGGAGATCAAGGTCCTCAAGAAGTCAATCATGCGCGGCGAGATCCCCAACATTGATCCTTCGGTGCGGGTGCCGTTCAGCAAAGCGGCAACACGCCGTTCGGGTGACGACGTAACGATAGTGGCTTGGGGCAGGGCGGTGTGGACGTCGATGACAGCAGCTGCAAACCTCGCTAAAGAAGGCATCGAAGCTGAGGTGATTGACCTTCGTACACTGGTTCCTCCGGATCTGGACACCGTCTACGCAAGTGTCGCGCGTACTAAATGCCTAGTGATTGCCGCCGAAGACCGGTCGTTCGCTGGCTTTGCGCGCACTATCCAAGGCCATGTAGTGGAGAAATTCCAAGGTATCCCAACTCGAGCCGTCGGCCAGAAGAACGTTCCCGGTATTTCGTCGCAACTTTCCGTCGAAGAGGCCACGATTCTCAACGAACATACGGTTGAGACGGCAGTCGTAGAGGTGTGGCAGCGAGTAGCCCGATAAGACTAATGCGGTGCTGCCGGAGCTTTCGCACACCAGCGGCGAACGTTTACTAGCTAAGAAGCGATACGCAACGGCGCTCGTTTAGCGCCCCAGGTTCCCGGCAGGGCTTCAAAAACACCAGGGCAAACTGTTCCACAGTTGGTGCAGGCTCCGGCTTCGTCGAGTTCCCACGAGGTCAGTTCGTACCAGTCACGCCCGATAAGACGGCCTCCGCACTCGTGGCAATAAGTGCTGCCGCCAGTCTCATCGTGGACATTTCCCGTGTAAGCGTATCGAACGCCATTATTGCGGGCGATCTCCCTTGCCCGGGTCAATGTCAACGGTGACGTCGGAGAGGTGTCCATCATCTTGTAGTCCGGGTGAAACGCTGTGAAGTGCATCGGCACATCAGCCCCCAATTCTTTGACAACCCACGAAGTCATCTCGTTGAGTTCGGCATCAGAATCATTGAGGCCTGGGATCAGCAGATTGGTGATCTCGAACCAGACATCAGTTTGGTGTTTCAGGTACACGAGCGTTTCGAGCACTGTGGAAAGATCGGAAAGAGTCACTTTATTGTAGAACTCGTCGGTGAACGCCTTCAGATCAATGTTGGCGGCGTCCATGTGACGGTAAAACTCGACTCTTGGGTCTGGGCATACGTAGCCGGCAGTAACGGCGACGGCTTTGATGCCGACTTCACGACAAGCTTGAGCCACATCGACTGCGTACTCATGGAAAATCACGGGGTCGTTGTAAGTGAACGCCACGCTGCGGCACCTTGCCTTCTTAGCTGCCTGGGCGATGGCTTCCGGTGAGGCCTGGTCGGCCAGCGTGTCGAATTCACGTGACTTGCTGATGTCCCAGTTCTGGCAGAATTTGCAGGCGAGGTTACAACCAGCGGTGCCGAACGATAGCGCCGGAGTTCCGGGCAAGAAGTGGTTGAGCGGTTTCTTCTCGATTGGGTCGACGCAAAATCCGCTTGATCGACCATACGTCGTCAATACGATCGCACCGTCCTCGTTGGCGCGCACGAAACAGTGGCCTCGTTGTCCGTTGCGGAGGCGGCAATAACGTGGGCACAAGTCACACTGCAGTCGGTTGTCGTCGAGCTTGTGCCAAAATTGGCCGGGATATGAATCGAGGGCCACGTTGGCTCCCATGCCATGCGTCCCGGTGCGGGACACTCGTGTGGCCAGTATAGAGTAGTCCGTATGATCACTGATCCTTTCGCCGTACTCGTCGTTTTGACGGCGGTCGTCTACGTGTCGATTCAGCTTTCCCGAAACATCAAGGTCTTCCGTGCCCTAGGCTCTGTTCTGGTCGCGATTTTGCTGGCGATGGCGTTGTCGAACGCTGGTCTGTTGCCCGATAAGTCACCGATCTATGAATTCCTCGCTAGCACCGGGGTGAGTGTCGCCATTGTGCTGATTTTGCTTACGGTTGATCTGCGATCGGTGTTTAGCGCCGGGCCCCAAATGCTGGTTGCGTTTTTCATCGGTGCCGTTGGCACGGTCTTGGGGGCGTCTTCGGCAGCGTTGCTGCTGAGTGACTCCGTAGGCCCGGAGACTTACAAAATAGCGGGACAGTATACGGGGACGTACATGGGTGGCGGTGTGAACTTCGCTGCCCTTGGTGAGTACTTTGAGACTAGCAGCGATATGTTCAGTGCTGCGGTTGCCGCTGATGTTGCGATCACAGCCATTTGGCTCATTGCCTGTCTTTCAATCCCCTTACTATTGCCTCGCGCGGAGCATGATCTCGGCGCAGTAGAGCCCGAAAGTAACGAACTTACTTCAAACATAACTGCAGAACTGTCCCATTCAAATTTAGTGCTTGAAACAGATCTTGAAGAAGTAGGCGAGGAGGTCGGCGCAACGGGGATTTCTCCGGACCTAAAGAAGAGCCTGCACAGCACTATCAACGCTGTTTCACTTGTCGAGGCTGCAACGCTGGTCATGCTCGCGGTCGGGTTGGTTTGGTTCGCTGACTGGCTGGCTGGTGTTGTTGGCGTGCCCGAGGTTCTAGTGCTGACAACGTTGGTGTTGCTTGTTGCTCAGATTCCTGCAGTCAAAGAGTTATCGGGCAGTGCCATGTGGGGCAACTACCTGCTGCATCTGTTTCTTGCTGCCAACGGTGCGCAGTCAGTGATTGCTAACATATTTGTGATCGGCCCGGCTGTTTTCTATTTCGCGTTGGCAACCGTCGCGGTCCACGGAATCATTATCTTCGGGATCGGTCGCTTAGCCGGTATCGACGCACCCACATTAGCGGTTGCCTCGCAGGCGAACATCGGTGGGCCTGCCTCGGCAATGGCCCTGGCTGGCACACGTGGGTACTCGCACCTTTTATTGCCGGGAATTGCAGTTGGTCTCCTTGGGTACGCAATCGGGAATTACACGGGGGCGGCGCTTGGCACCGTGATTCGGTTCTACATCGGTGGCTAGTGATGGCTACTTGACATTCGATCAGCTTGACGTTCAGGCTAGCCTTTATGATCTTTGCGCTCCTACCTGGTACTTGTCAGAATCATAGAATCAGCTAGTTTTGGCAGGAGTATTTCGATGCGCAATAGCCGTGAGATCAAGCTTAAACTGCTGTCAGTTACTAGGCTCGGATCTGTGGCGGCGTCCGTGAAGGTACCAACCAGTGGTGTCTGAGGTGCACGAAGGTCGTTTCCTCGCTCTCGTGTTGCTAATGGCATCGGTGGTTGGCTGTAGCGGGTTTGGTGCCGGCGGATACTCGGAAGTGCGGATCGAAAACGTCACACTCAAGATGCCGCTGACGGATGCTCAACCGGCGAGCGTTATCTTTGATATTGCCTGGGAAAATTCATTCCGGGACGATCTGAACTGGGATGCGGTGTGGTTGTTTGTGAAATTTCGTGAACCCGGGCAATCGTGGCGCCATGCTGGCATCTCACCAGTTCCCTCGGCGCATCGCATCGGTGAAAATAATGGTGTGTTGGCGACGCTTGCTCCATCTGAAGATGGCCGTGGCATATTCCTACACCGTGCTGACGACGGTTTCAGCTCCATCGACTGGGATCAGGTGTCCCTATCCTGGCCGCTTATGGGTGATGGCGTTGCCAGGAGTACCCCTGTAGAGATCGAGGTTATCGCGTTACAGATGGTTAACATCCCGGAAGGGCCGTTCATGGTCGGTGACGGCACTACCGTGGCGGCGGTGCTCGCTGCCCAGTTCGAGCGTGGGTTGTCGCAACAGCCGTTCGAAATCAACAGTGAAGCTGCGATAACACTCGGGGGCGGTGGGGAAAATAGCCTCGGAAACCACAACCGGCGCGTTTCAAGCGCCACCGCACAGCAGTTCTGGGACGATTTTTCCAACGAAAAGAAGCAGACGCTTCCAGCTGAGTTTCCCAAAGGCTTCAGGTCGTTCTATGTGATGAAAAGCGAGCTTACCCAGGGCGAATATGCCCGCTTTCTCAACCTGATTGACTCTTCCCAGCAGGGCACGCGTAACCCCTCCCCAAATGTGTCAGTGGGAGAGGAGCATCGCTACGCGATCTCACCCGACGCGCCTTTTCGTGTGGTGCCCTACAATCGCGCCGCCAACTGGTTGTCGTGGATGGACGTTGCGGCGTTTGCAGACTGGAGCGGGTTGCGTCCCATGAGCGAACTGGAGTTTGAGAAGGCGGCTCGGGGTGATCGTTACCCTGGCCCCGGAGAATTTGCCTGGGGCCCGGAGGCACCACCAGCTGGTAAGTATGTCTTGCAAGATGACGACACACCTGAGGAACTTATTAGCAACCAGGGCCCAGGTGCCAACGTTGCGTTCGACGGAACGATCGGACTGGTGAGTAGTGTATCGGGCCCGCTCCGAGTTGGTGCCTTCGTGCCGTTGGCGGCATCACGCTTGGGTTTCGGTGGTTCGTATTATCGGGTTACTGAGATGAGTGGCAATGTGGCCGAGATGGTCGTGACCGTTGGCCGTTCGGTCGGCCGTCGCTACCAGGGTCGCCACGGTGATGGCGAGTTGTCGCCTGCGGGCAATGCGGCTGGTGAGGAAGTCGAGTGGTGGCCAGGAGCGCGCCGCGCCGCGCGCGGCGGGTACGAGGTACTTAACGCCGATGGCATCGGTACTCGCGGCGGCGATTGGACCTTTGGTATTCGTCGACTTCAGGTGTCAGACCGCGAGGATATCAACAAGCCCGCTGACCATCGCGGCATGCGGTGGGGAGGTCGTTTGGTGCGCAGCGTTGACCGTTAAGCGATTAGAAGGGAATCAAGAGAACTTTCTATGGCGGCGTCTATGGATTCCGTTCTCTCGAGGATCTCATCGTGCCCGGGGAAGCGCTGAGGTCGACCCCGTCTAGATTAGTCGGTGTTTCGATGCCCATGATGCTGGCCAGCGTTGGTGCCATGTCGGCGGTGTGGACGCGGTCGCTGATCTGCTGTGACCCGAAGCCCGGAGCGATGACAATGAACGGAACCCAGGTGTCGTACTTGTATGGCGTGCCGTGTGACGAGCCGCGCCCCATGGAATCGAGGTAGTAGGGTGCGTACTGCAAGCTGAAGTCAGGGCTCCGCTCCGAGTGGTAGCTGTTGAAGAACAGCTGCCGGAAATACGCCTCGCCCTCGGCAGGTTGCTCGGCTGCTGACGTTGGTTCGGTTGCCAGCAACTCGCCACGAGTCCACACGTGCTCGACGGAATCGCAAGTTGCGAGCAGGGCGGCGATCTCTCCCTCGATCTTGGACCGTCCGATCCCCGCCGCCTCAATCATCTCGTCGTTTAGATATCGACCGACTTTCAACCAATCGGTGTCGCCGTACCGTTCATTGAGGACCCTCCCGGCAGTCTGGAAACAGGCGATGTCGTCCATATCCGCTTGTTCGCCCCAGTTGCCAACCGATTCACGATAGGCAGGTATCGGGACGACGCCATGGTCAGAGCTTAGCGAGATGACAACATTGTCCAGTCCGATGAGTTGATCGACGAACTTCAACAAATCGGCCAAGGTCTGATCGAGTCGAAGAATCGTATCGAGCACTTCCCGGCTATGCGGACCGAAATCGTGACCCACGCTATCGACCGCGGAGAAAGCAAGGCCAAGAAAGTCAGGGTGCTCGTCAGTGCCGAGTTCCTCTTCAACGATGATCGTTTTTGCCAGTTCCGCCAGGTACATATCGCTGAAAGGCGACGATTTCAAGGCGTCGTAGAAATCGCTATTGGGTAGCAAAGACTTTGAGCCGAAGGCGTACGGAAAGGAACGCTGGTAGATGCCCTCATCTAGTGTGACGATACTCAGTTCCTTGAGCACATCGTCTTCAACCGGTAGCGGCTCCCACAACTTGCCGAAGAACTGATCGAGCCACTTTCGGTCGTTGAATACATCGAGCCAGTCCGGTTCTGAGTAGTAGCTGCTAGTTTCCCAGTTGCCGTCGCTATCCCAAAAAGCGCCGTCGGCCTGGTGGCCGCCCGTCAGTATGGCGCTGCGGTCCTTACCACTGGCTGCGAAGATCTTTGAGTGCGGATCCATGTCTTTGAGCCAATCACCGATCGTGGTGACTAAGAGATTGCTCGGCGAACGATGGTGCTGTTCGTCTTCGACGGAATAGATCTCTTCACCGGTTTCGCGGTCGTACCACCCGTTGCCGATTATCCCCGAGCGTCGCGGATAAGATCCCGTCGCCAGCGTTGCGTGCCCCGCGCCGGTGACTGTGTTGGCATGGTTTTGGTGTGCGTTTGTGAAGACCACGCCGTTGTCGAGCAAATACCCGAACCCCCCCGACAACACCTGCCGCATGCGCACCAGATATTCCTGACTGAACTGGTCGATGACCAGAAACAGCATCAAGCGGGGCGTATCTTCTGCGAAAGGAGGGGGAGTGACTAGCGGGGGCCCGCAATTTGCCAGCATCGTCGCCGAAGCGATGATCGCGGTGGCTACGAGTCTGCGAGGTCGGCAGGTTGACATCAGTATCGAGATACGTCGCCTTCTTGTTGTGATAGCTCACCTTCGAATAGTAACCAGGTATCAGGATCGAGGGTGACTGTGCTCGGCGCAGAATCGACAGAGAGAGAAAACGTTTCCAAGGCGCTACGCATCTGTAGTGTTTCAACTCGTGTTACTTCTTCACTGATGGAGATTTCGATATCGAGCGGGAACATAAAGATGGTTTCGCTGGATTGGGTTTGCTCAATGGTGATGTTGAGCTGTCCAGCGTTGGCGTCATAGCGCCATGTGCCCTCCAGTATCGGGTGACCCGGCACGTACGCCCATTGTTGAAAGAATTGTTTGAGATTCTGCTTGGAAGCCTTTTCCATAACGCGTTGCAGGTCTTCGGTCAATGCATTGGTATCGCGGTACTCACGGTAGTATTCGCGGATGCCAGCCCAGAAAGCCTCATCNCCGATTTGGCGGCGCAACATATGTAATAGCCAGGCACCCTTCTGATAAGCGTTACGGTTGAGCATCCGGTTTGGGTCGGTAAGTTGTTCCGCGATTAGCGCCAGCTCTGAGTTTTGTGCGTAAAAAGCAATGACCGTATTCCGGGCTCCTCGCATGCCGTTCTCGATGGCATCGTGCCCCTGGGTGAATTCGTTGTAGAGCTGAGTGAAATAGGTAGCGAATCCCTCGCTGAGCCAGATGTGATGCCAGTCTTTTTCGGTAACTGAGTTGCCGAACCATTGGTGCGCGACCTCGTGAGCGATGAGTCCCTCGCTGGTTCGATTGCCACTCACCGATCGCTCGCTATAGAAAATATTGCTGGCGTTCTCCATGCCGCCGTAGCGTGTCTTTGATTGGACATTGGCGAGCTTCTCGTACGGGAACGGACCGATATGGCCGTCGAAAAAACGCAGCACCTTCTCGGCGATCGCGTAGTCGTAGAAGCCTTCATCGCGGTTCTGCGGGTAAACCCAAGACTGCAACGGCACAGATGACACAGTGCCGACATACTGCACAGCAAACCGCGCTGCGCCGATGACCATCACTTTGGGAGGTATCGGGATCGACGAACCCCAGTGCGTTCGGTGGTATCCGTTGCTCAGGCTCGTTTGCTCTATAAGGCGCCCGGTGCCGATAACCTGGTAGTGGTTGGGAGCGACGACAATCCACTCGACCGTAGCCTTGTCTGAAACATGGTCGACTGTTGGCAGCCAGTGCCGGGCGCGGTTGGGCCAATTGTCGCCAAAGAAAGTACGATCGCCGAACATGTTTTCGGCAATGATCATGCCGTCGGCCGGTATACCTTGATAGGTGATGGTGAAGATGCGGCGCTCCTCTGCCGACGAGGGAGAGGACATCGAGACCGTGATTCGGTCGTCGACGTGTGAAAAGTGGACGGGTTCACCGTTATGGCTCACATCGGCGATCTCCATCCCCGTTTCTTCTCCTGGGTCTCGACCGATTAGATCGAGTGAGAATTCGCTGATTCCATCAGTCACAAAGCGAACGGTAATGTCAGTTTTACCAGCGATCGAGTTGGTGTCGTCACGCAGTTCCAGGTGAAATCGGTAGTGCATTACGTCCACATTCCAATTTCNCTGGTAGTCATCCGTGGCGCTGACAGGTGTGTGCAAGAAGCTGACCGCAAACAGCATAAGCAATGAATTTTTCATCTTCACGGAAGACTCCTGAACGTCTCGATATTAGCCTGTCAATCAACCCCGGTAATACTATCCTTCAACTCACAGACTCANAAAGTTGTCATNGCCCAAAAGCTTGGCTCAGAACAACCTTGTTACAGCTTCGTGACTCCTCCATTGCGCAAGCTGTGCANCGCCTTGATGCATGGAGGTGTCAAATAAAGGTTGCCTGCAACTCGTCCAAGTACCATCGCAAGCATTGCAGCAATCGCGCCCATCAAGTGGTACCCGAATATAGTGACTGACAGAATCACTGCGGTCGCTGCGATTTCTAGTACGGTCGCTCCAGTCAATGGCCGTGTTAGTCGTGAATGCACCAGAATGGCTCTCTGAAAAGACATCAGTACACTAAGTGCCGGCAAAATTGCCGCGATACGCGCCGGTGCAAGTGCCAATTCAGCAAGCTTCGGGGATAATCCGGAGACGGTTTGGAACCAGGCATTAGCTAACGGCGTGAAGACGATGAGACTGAGTATCGCCGACGTGGAAACGCCTATGATGATGGCAAAGTTGGCAATCCGGTCGTAGTTTTCGGCACGATCGCCCATCAANGCGATCGTCACCTCTTGATACGACAACCCCACCGCGCGGAACATGAACACTAGCCCGTGAACCACGGGGAGGACGGCGAGCGATTCCAGCGCGAGGCGGCTGCGCACGACGAAGAACGTCAGCATGGGGTGTAGCGCCATTGCCAAGATCGACATCGTTGCTAGTGGGAAATAAAAGGTGGTGATCCTGGCCAGCGTCAGCTCTTGTGATTGCTTGGTTTCGTGGTGGCCACCAAGCAGTTCGGCGACGATCCCGGCTGCCATCAGGCGGCTAGCGATGGCCTCTGCCACGACACCTGTGGAGAGGGCTAAAGCTCCCACCTGCGCCCCGGAAAAATTGAGGAAGTTCGCCCCAATCCCAGCTGACAAGGCCATGAAGGTCATCCGTACTACCGTTCCGTAAGCGACCCGACGGGTCATGTTGTGTCGTACGAGCGTTCCTTGCAGGAACCGTCGGTAACCGATTGCCGCCGGCCATGGCAGCAACAACANCATTGCACCGTAGGTCAGCTGGGCGACATCGTTTGGTAGGTTCAGCAATGTCCCCGTGAGGAAACGAAACACGGGGGGTATCAAGACCAACACCATCACAGCGGTCAACAGAATGTTTAGGGTGTAAGTAAAACGCCTTAGGGCCACATAGCTAGTTTTGTCGCGAACCATCGCCGTCGCAGCGCTCAACAGCATGATCACCGGGGATTCGATGATTAGGGCGAAGGCAACCGAAACACCCCACGCTGCTAGATTCTCGGTGGGTCCGGGGAGTCGTGCGATGATGGCACCGAGAAATGGNGCCTCGANGGCCATCATTAGCCAGGTNCCAGCGAGTGGCGCCCAGAATTTTAAAATTCGCCCGTAGGTCAAGGGCCCTTGGTCAATTTGTTTGGCCATCAATCGTTGGATACACGGCGGGTGTTGTCGGNGTGCTGTTCCCGTCTGGAGGTATTGGTCAGGAAATGTGGTCGAGCACCGCCTGGAACTCGGCCCAATCGAAGGCGCGGAGCGTCTCGATTCTTACGTTGCCGTTGGTTCCTAGCGACANCAGAACCGCGGCCGCGGTCTCGTCGTCTGGCGCCTCGATGATAAGAACACCGTCATGATGACCCAGTGTCCAATACATGTCCTTCACACGGGCGCCTGCCTTCTCGGCAACCTCCAAGAACATATCGGCGCGATGCGGCGAGTCCTTCAAATTTTGGATGCCTTGGTCGGTGAAGTTCAGCAACGTGACGAAGGTGTGCATGGCGGTTCTCCCTGATCGTTAACGCCTTTTTCGCCAGTGTAAGGCAACGGATTCGATCCTGCTCCCATATACGAGAACTGGGACTTCCTGCCGACTTATTCGATGATTGCGTTGTCTGTTCAAGCGTAGCGCCTTGATTGCGCTGGCATTACTACTTGTCAGCCTTCGGCATGTCACTGCTGTCATGCGCCTCGTGCTCTTCATCCTTGGCAGGTGGCGGCGGAGGAGTCACTGGGGTCTGGCGTTTGTCCTCGACAATGTTGCCATCGAGGACCCGTACCACACGGTGTGCGTAGCGGGCGATGGCATCTTCATGAGTGACAATAATGATTGTCTGGCCTGCTTTATGGAGTCCCACAAAGAGGTTCATGATCTCATATGAAGTTCGCGAGTCGAGGTTCCCAGTGGGCTCGTCTGCGAGCACGATGGCTGGGTTATTGACTAGCGCCCGGGCCACAGCCACCCTTTGGCGCTCACCGCCCGATAGTTCATTGGGGCGGTGGTCCCAACGGTGACCTAGATTGACGCGCTCAAGCGCATTCATTGCCCTCTCGTGCCGCTTGCGCGATGACATGCCAGCGTAAATAAGTGGCAGCTCAACATTATGTAGCGCCGTTGCCCGGGCTAGAAGGTTGAACGTCTGGAAGACGAAACCGATTTCCTGGTTGCGGACTGCAGCGAGTTCATCGTCGTCAAGATTAGCGCTCTCGGTCTGGTTTAGTCGGTACGAGCCGAACGAAGGCGTGTCCAAGCAGCCCAGGAGATTCATGAGAGTCGACTTGCCAGAGCCCGATGGTCCCATGATGGCGACGAACTCGTTGCGCATCACCTGCAGGTCCACGTCCCTTAGAGCGTGCACTTCGAGCTTGCCAGAAACGTANGTCTTCCCGAGCCCTTTGCAATCGATGATCGCAGGCTGGCTGGAGGCCGTTGGGCCCGATTCGGCAACAGCCTGTTCGCTCATGGAGGTTTCCAGGCGCTAAGGAGGGAAATGTGGTGGAGGTGGTTGCAAGTAGAGAATTTTAACAGTCTCTGAAGGCTCCGGTAGCTATTANCGCATGGCCACCAAGTCGTCTTCATCAGATAGATACATCTTGCCAGGCCAGTCAAAGGATAGGGCGCGTGTCGATTTCAAGAGAAGCAACCAGATCCGTCCCCTTTAAATCGGAGGTTGCTTCACCTTCAATAAAACACGCGCCCCGTTCCCCTGAGACACCAGTACGCTGAGTTGAGCCGGACACTGGCACGATCCCGGGTCTCTGCCGCTCCCATTGACATCGGCCTGGTTCCTGCTCTAGGTCCGTCTCGGTAAGCTCACTGGTTGTTTTGCTCAATACGAATTGTGCAGGAATTGATGTTTAGTGTCCGTTTGGGCAACGTAAAAGTTTGTAAGAACGCATGTGGTTTGGCTTAACAGTTCTTAACAGGATTCCCCTCCTGAAACAGGACATCTGCATGCTACGGTCACCATGAGATGAATACCGCAAGCAAACGTCTAAAACTTAATGAACCTGGAAGGGGCACAGGCTCGGTGGAAAAAAAAATCCTCGTCATCGATGACGATGCTGAGCTCTGCGAATTGGTCAGTGAGTACCTGGAATCGGAAGGGTTCGAGATCGACACCGAAGGTAGTGGCGACCATGGTGCCGACCGGGCCCTTGAGAGCGACTACGATCTGATCATTCTTGATGTCATGTTGCCCGGGATCAATGGCTTCGAGGCTCTACGACGGATCCGCTCCCAGTCGAACGTTCCCGTTCTCATGCTTACTGCCCGTGGTGATGACGTCGATCGAATCGTTGGACTGGAGATTGGGGCCGACGACTATCTTCCAAAGCCGTTCAACCCGCGCGAGCTCGTCGCCCGCATTCACGCCATCCTGCGCCGCAGCAGCGCGCATGCTAACGCCGGTGCCGCTGCCCTGAATGAAAAGGTGGCAATTGGTGATATCCAGCTCGACACGGGCTCGCGCACAGTTACCCGTGACAACAACCCGATTCACTTGACGGCGATGGAGTTCGACGTTCTCGAAGTGTTGCTGCGAAATGCTGGCCGTGTAGTTGAACGTGAAAACCTTGTAGAGCAGGTATTAGACCGTAAGTACTCACCTTACGATCGCAGCATCGACGTTCACGTTAGCAACCTTCGTAAGAAACTTGGTCACGAGGTCGATGGCATGGAGCGCATCAAGTCGGTGCGTCAAATTGGCTATCTATATGCGTTGCCGGGCAAAGACGTCGACACTGTGGACTAATCAGACCATGCAGAATCTCTACTTCAAGATTTTCATATGGTTTTGGCTGGCAATGACACTGGTCGGCACGGCATTCGTGATCTCCACCGTCACGTTGCAAGACAGAGAAGCGAACACTAGCGTTCAGTCGTACTACGCTTCCGGTTTGACGCTAACAGCGGAGTCCGCGATTGAGGCTTACGAGGGTCGTGGACGTGAAGGCCTTGCTGATTATCTCGGTGCCATAGAGCGACGATACCGACTGAACGCTTTCTTGTTCGACGATAACGCTCAAGAGCTGTCGGGCAGGGTCGTGCCCGCTGGTGGTGTCGAGCTCGTCGAGCGGGCGGGCAGTAATGACGAGCTCGTGATAGAAACGGTCGAGGGCGGTCGCTTAATAGCGCTGCAGGTCGTCAGCCCGGAAGGCAATACCTACGTCGTGCTCACTGAGATGGAGTGGCCATACCGGTACCGGGGCAGATCGGGCGCAGATGGTCGCCGCGAGGCCGAACGGTTGGAAGATGGCAATTCCCGTGGGCGTTTTAATTTCCGAGGAGGCCGGGGCGCGAGGCTCCCAGACGGCACCGTTGGCCCGCCACCAAGTTTGGCGTGGCGTGTTTGGTCGTCGTTAGTTGACCAGCCAGGCGAGCTTGCATTGCGATTGTTTGCTGTTTTCCTCACTGCCGGAATTCTCTGCTTCGGATTGGCCCGCTATTTGACGGCACCTGTCTTGCGACTGCGCGATGCAACACACCAATTTGCCTCTGGAAATCTGGGTGTTCGCGTTGGTCCTGCGGTGGGCAAACGCCGCGACGAACTTGCTGAACTGGGACGTGATTTTGATGTTATGGCCGAGCGTATTGAGTCGCTGCTTACTACACAGCGCCAACTGATGAGCGATGTCTCGCATGAGCTACGTTCACCGCTTGCCCGACTTAACGTGGCGCTTGCCCTAGCCCGGCAACGTGCTGGTGAAGAAGCAACGGGCCCACTTGACCGAATTGAAGTCGAGGCCGAGCAGCTCAACGTTCTGATTGGCCGCGTATTGGCGCTATCAAGTTTTGAAAGTGGCGCCTCGGAGCCGGAATTCGCCAGTGTCAACTTGAATAGGCTAATTGACGATGTCACTGTCGATGCTGACTTCGAAGCCAAGGCCAAGGAAGCAGGGGTCAAGGTAAAGACTTCGGAGTCGTGCTCAGTTCGAGGTAACGAACTGTTATTGCGTAGCGCGATTGAGAATGTTGTGCGCAACGCGGTTCTATACACCGACTCCGGAACGGATGTCGAGATCGGTTTGACCTTCGCAGATATGGTTGTCGATGATTCGCCAGGTGACGGGACAACGTCACGCTGTGCGGTTATTTCGGTACGTGACCATGGGCCAGGTGTTTCCGACGACCAACTGGCCCGCCTTTTTGAGCCTTTCTACCGGATTGCCGATTCGCGTGATCGTGAGAGCGGCGGAACAGGGCTTGGGTTGTCGATCACGGAGCGTGCTGTTCGGCTCCATGGCGGGACAGTTGACGCACGCAACGCCACCGATGGTGGGCTCATCGTAGAGATCCGGTTGCCTATAGATGGCGTTTAGCCGTTGATCTTTGTTCGACTTCTAGCCCGATTTCGCTAGCGCGTTACCTTGAAAAACTTACCAACTTAATGGTGCATAGATTTCTCTCTTGCAAAACAGACAAATGTCTGTTTTACTTCGTTTTGTTGTTCCGAAGACGAAAGTCGGCAGTACAAGCAGAGCAAGCTAGCCGACTAAATGGACAGAATTCTGATGGCACACACTCCTCCAGGGCAGACCCGCGAGCGCATTTTTCGTTTTGTGCGCGACCGCTTGTTAGATGGGCGACCGCCGACCGTGCGGGAAGTTCGCGATGAACTCGGTTTTCGTGCCGTGGAGTCGGCTCGTTCTCATCTGACTGCACTCGTTAAAGAAGGACGGCTTCTCAAAAAACCGGGCAAAGCACGCGGCTATGCACTGCCCAAGACCATGGTGCAAGGCGGGGTGCCTCGTCTCGTTCCTTTGCTTGGCCGGGTACCGGCTGGCCCCCTTGATTTGGCGGTTGAGGAGGTGGAGGGCTACCTGCCATCGCGGTTCGGAAGTGACGATGAGGTGTTTGCTTTGCGCGTGCAGGGCGACAGCATGCGCGATGCTGGCATTATGGACGGCGATTTGGCTATCGTACGGCGGCAGCCCACGGCCAGCTCAGGATCGATCGTGGTGGCGCTGATTGGCGACGAGGCTACGGTCAAGACTCTCTACATAAGAAATAGCGCCGGTGCCGTGGACTCCTCCTCCACAGGTGGTTGTGGGCACATCGAGCTACGCCCTGAGAATTCCGATTATCAACCCATCGTTCCCAATCCCGGCGAGGTGCAGATCCTCGGCAAGGTCGTCGAAGTGCGCCGTTTTTTAGAAGGAGGCGTCTGATGAGTGGCGGCATATGTTTCCAATGTGTGGAGAAAAGATGATTGGCGCAGGGACACGGGCCGACATGCTCGTCTTGGATTCGTTGCCACAGGGGGTGACACGGGGCGCCACGGTGCTCGCATCGCGACCACTTTCATCGAACTCTATACCGCTGATGCCAAGGTGGGGTTTGCAGGAGATTGCTGGGATGCTCACCGAACTCTCTGGAGTGGGAGGCAGTGCATGCCTGACTCTGGCGACATCGATAGTTCTCGATGCTCAACGCCAGGAAGAAACAACGGCATGGATCACTAGCAACAACAGCAGCTTTTTCCCGCTCGATGTTGCCGCCGCCGGTATCGATTTGGAAGCACTTGCTGTGGTTCGGGTACCTGACGCGCCATCTGTCGCACGCGCCGCAGACAGGTTGGCGCGCTCGGGTGCCTTTGGCCTCCTGGTCCTAGATTTGGGTGCTAACGCGCGAGTGCCCACAGCACTGCAAGCAAGGTTACGAAGTTCGGCACGCAAGCACGATACAGCGATTCTTTGTCTCACCGAGAAACGAGGCATTGCCTCGTCGCTGGGCCCTCTGGTTTCGTTGCGGGGCGAGGCACGCATCCGCAGGTTGAGCGACGATCGCTTTGCCTGCGAACTAAGGGTGCTGAAGGACAAGCATCGAGGACCGGACTGGGTGCATACCGAGATCTGCTGTGGCCCTGAAGGAATGTACTAGAGAATTAATTAATCAATAGGTCGGTTCGGGTCCTTGGGGTTCGGGCAACGATCTCGAGAAGGATTCAAGGGAATGCCCCGTTACCCGCAGCCCGAACGGGAGCAGCACGTACCAACTACTGCTCCCGCGCGCGAGGTGCAAGCCACCAATACTGCCATTCACCCCTGTCGCCTAGCGTGTGTTTATGTGCCGTCTTTGCCGTTACAGCTCTTGGTACGACGCCACCCGGAATGGATTGATCGGCCAGTAGCTGTTGTCGATAAAGATAAACCGCAGGGCAAGGTCCTGTGGGTTAACGAAAGGGCATACCGTGCGCGAGTGTTACCGGGAACGCGCTATGCCGCTGGGCTGTTGTTGTGTCGCCGGTTGTGTGCCGGAGAGGTCCACGGCAAGGAAATCGACCGTGGGGTGTCACGGCTGCTTGAGTTGCTGTGGCGCTTCAGCCCTGAGGTCGAACCTAGTGCTGACGAACCCGGCGTGTTCTGGGTGAATGCGTCGGGGCTTGGGCGTATCGAGCTTTCACTAGGTGAGTGGGCTAGACGATTGCGAGCCGAACTTGGCCACAATGGATTTACGGCGCGTGTTGCGGTGGGCTTCAGCCGCTTTGCCACCTATGCAACAGCACGGGTGACGCGGGACATCACGGTTTTCAAAAATACCGATACTGAACACCGTTCGGCTATGTGTGTACGGCTAGACCGCCTGCATATCGATTCCGACTTACGTAATGTTCTCCACAAGTTAGGTATTCATACGGTTGAGGAATTCCTTGAGCTGCCCACCGATGGTCTCGGCAAGCGGTTCGGAGCTGGAGCCATTAACTTCTATAAGGAAGCATCCGGCCAAAACCGCAAGCCGCTGATGCCGGCGCCGCCCCCGGTCCCGGTACAAACGGTGGCCGAGTTTCAGTATCCCGAAGTCGACGCCAACCGCCTGCTTTTTTATACAAAGAGATTACTGCCGCCACTGCTCGAACAGCTTGCCTCGTGCCACCAAGGACTCATCGAGATGGTTCTTGAGATGACACTCGATGACACTACCCAGATTAGCAAGAGTGTTCGACCGGCTGAAGCNACNCTTGATACTGGCATTATTCTTGACCTTGTGCGTTTGCGGCTGAGCACTANCGACCTTACTAGTGGCGTCGTTGAAATGACGGTAACGACGCATGGTAAGCGAATCAATGTGGGGCAGTTGTCATTGTTTTGGAACCAGCCCAAGCGCGACGTAACTGCTGCCAATCGGGCTTTGGCACGTGTGCGNGCCGAATTTGGTCACGAGGCAGTGGTTTGGGCGAAGTCGCGCGATGCCCACCTTCCTGAAGCCAGTTTCACTTGGGAGCCGTTAGCTAGGACCAAATTGCCATGTCCCCCAGTTAAATTGTCGGGCGGTCCAGAAGAGACAAAACGCAGTCGCACCGAGATCATCGGACGTTTCGTACGGCCACTAGTACGCCGCGTCTTTGACAAGGCGGTGCTGCTGCCNNCNCGCGAGCGNCACGAGCCTGATGGTTGGCTCATTCACGGTTTCAAGCAAGGGCCGGCGGTGCAGTTGCGAGGACCCTATGTGGTGTCGGGTGGTTGGTGGGCGCGCGAAGTGCATCGTGAGTATTACTTCGTTGAAACCCAGAGGGGCGACGTGTTGTGGATTTACTACGACCGTAACCGTCGTAGCTGGATGCTGCAGGGACAGGTGGATTGAGAGTTGTTGATGCCCGGAAGCATTGCGGCTTTTAGCGGAAGCAGGGTCGTTGTTCAGCGGCGTAGAAAGAGAAGTATCCGTTGGCACAGGTATATGCGCCGCTGTGGTGCAAAAGCAATTTTTCGTTTCTTGAAGGAGCGAGTGATCCGGCAGAGCTGATCGAACAAGCTGCCCATCTGGGACTACGGTCGATTGCGGTAACCGATCGTGATGGTCTGTATGGCGTCGTGCAAGCACACACTGCGGCACGTCACAAGGGTCTTGATTTGATCATTGGTGCCGAGATGACGGTAGCCGATCCCGGTGTCGTGCTTTCTGGACAGATCCGCGCTGGCAGTCAGCCAACTGCTAAACCCGGAGCACAATTCGAACGCGCTGATATATCGACCATTGTGCTATTGGTGGAAAATCGCAGTGGCTACCGAAACCTGTGTCGCCTGATAACACGTGGACGGCGACGCTCGCCCAAGGGAGAAAGCATCACCACTTGGCAGGAAGTTGCCGAGCATGCCGGGGGATTGGTCGCCTTATGGGGTGGAGACAATAGCCTTCTGACGAGGGCCGACCCCTTTAAGTTGAGTTTATCGCCGGGCAGATTTCGGGCTTCTTTCCGAACTGGACAGCCGCGACTCGTCGACGAAACGTTACTTGAAACCGTTACACCATTACTCAAAGACGCCTTTGGTGACCGCCTGTTTGCCATCATTAGTCGTCACCACCGCGCCGACGAAGTGCGCAAAGAATGGCGTCTCCGCGAAAACGCTTCCAAATGGGACATACCTTTGGTCGCCGCGACTGAAGTTCTGTACCACTCACCGTCACGCCGTGACGTACAAGACGTGCTGAGTTGCATCCGACAGGGAGTGAAACTCTCCGATGCTGGTCGCCGTATCCACGCCAACGCTGAGCATTCGTTGTTGTCCCCAGATGCTTTCACACATGTGTACAGAGATGAGGTGGTTGCCATTGCCCGTACCTGCGAAATTTCCGATCGTTGCACTTTTTCGATGAGTGACTTGCGTTATTACTATCCCGCAGAGCGGCTTCCCGACGGCACCACCACCGATGAATGGCTTCGTTACCTGACCTTCGAGGGCGCGAAGCGTCGCTACCAAGGCGAGACTGAAATTCCGCCTGAGGTCGTAGAACAACTAAACAAAGAACTGGTACTCATCGAAGAGCTCAGCTACGCCGCGCACTTTTTAACGATGTGGGAGCTGGTTCGTTTTTGCGAAGAACATGCCATTTTGTGCCAAGGTAGAGGCTCGGCGGCTAATTCAGCCGTGTGTTACTGCCTTGGTGTGACAGCGGTCGATCCAGTACGCATGGGGCTTCTGTTCGAGCGTTTTATCTCGCGGGAGCGCGCTGATCCCCCCGACATCGACCTGGATATCGAGCACGATCGCCGCGAGGAGGTGATCCAACACGTTTACAAAAAATACGGTCGAGATCACGCCGCTATGGTCGCAGTAATCATTCGTTATCGACCCAAATCTGCGGTGCGCGACATCGGCAAGGTTTTGGGACTCTCTGAGACCTCGCTCAATCAGCTGGCCAAGTTTTTGAGTCGCTACGATTGCGTCAACGCTGATTCATTGCGCGATGCTGGCCTCGATCCTGAAGCAAAAGTGCACCAGCATCTCGTACGTCTTGCTAATACGGTACAAGGTTTCCCTCGCCACCTGTCGATTCATCCGGGTGGATTTCTGCTTGGCCACGAACCGGTGCACGATCTGGTACCGGTCGAGAATGGCGCGATGGAAGATCGCACGGTTATCCAGTGGGAAAAAGATGACGTCGAAGAACTTGGTTTTTTCAAGGTCGACTTGCTGGGGCTCGGTGCACTATCGCAGCTGCATCGTGCCTTCAACTTGATTCGCGCCCACCGTGATGTTGATCTGAGCATGACGACGATTCCACCTAACGATACGGCCACCTTCGACATGTGTTGCAAGGCTGAAACTGTTGGTGTTTTTCAGATCGAGTCACGCGCTCAGATGGCAATGCTGCCGCGGCTGAAGCCTCACAAGTTCTACGACCTGGTAATCGAACTCAGCATCGTGCGGCCGGGGCCGATTACCGGTGGCATGGTGCATCCTTATTTGCGACGCAGGGCGGGGGAGGAGCCGGTCATTTACCCGCACGAGTGTTTGGAGCCGGTCCTCGAGAAGACGCTGGGCGTGCCGATCTTCCAGGAACAGGTCATGAGACTCGCTGTCGTCGCTGCTGATTACAGCCCCGGTGAAGCTGATCAGCTACGCCGCGACATGGCAGCCTGGCGTAAGACTGGCCGCCTTGAGCGTCACCGAGGACGGTTGATTTCGCGCATGATAAAGAAGGGCATGAAGGAGAAGTTCGCTGAGCGTGTTTTTGAGCAGATCCGAGGATTCGGTGAATATGGTTTTCCCGAGTCTCACGCAGCTAGTTTCGCGCTGATCAGCTACGCGACAGCGTATCTCAAGTGCCACTACTTACCAGAGTTCACCTGTGCTCTCCTGAATTCGTGGCCGATGGGTTTTTACACGCCAGCCACCATCGTGCAGGATGCAAAGCGCCATGGTCTCGTGGTACGGCCGGTCGATGTGCTGCACAGCATGTGGAATTGCACGATGCAACCGTGTGCGCATTCCACCGGCGGTTTTGCTGTACGCATGGGATTGCGCTACGTGAAGGGACTGCGCAAAGACGAGGGCGAGAAGATCGAAGCGGTAGTAAAGACCGTGAGACGTTTATGGCGCACCAGTGGTAAGGGAGATGGTGAATCTTTTGGTGCCACGTCCGACGTGCCGTTCACATCTATCGACGACTTCACGTTGCGTACCGGTATTTCCAATCGATCCATGCGTTTGCTCGCTGAAGCCGGTGCTTTTGACAGTTTTAAAGAAAATCGGCGCGCCGCATTATGGCAGGTGCAAGGCATGAAAATGGAAACGATGCATCTCCATAGAGTGCAGTCTGAGGTTGCGAACTCTGAAGAACGGCTTACTGGTGCCGAGCCCGATTTGCCGCTCGAGGAGCCAGTCCCTGTGTTCCGTTCACTTAGCGATATCGATACCGTTACATGGGATTTCCGCACCATGAATCATTCGGCCCGCAGTCATTTGCTCGAACCTTTTCGCGATGAATTCGTTGCCAAGGGGCTGCCCGATGCGCGTGCGGTCTCGCGCATGGAAGATGGTCGTCATGTCAATTACGCTGGTATCGTAATTTGTCGGCAGCGTCCGGGGACTGCCTCAGGCGTTGTGTTCATGACCATGGAAGATGAAACCGGTTTCGTGAACACGATCCTGTGGCCGGGTGTCTATGAACAATTCTCCATACAGGCGCGCACCTTATCTTTTTTAGGTGTAAGCGGGAAAATCCAAGCCGCTCACGGTGTCTTACACGTCGTTGTCAACAAACTCTGGGACCCACGGGAGTATGCGAGGCCACCTGCCGTTCGCAGCCGTGACTTCCACTAGGCTTGGGCCAGGTCCGGAGTTTATATATCTCGTGTTGCGCACCAAAAAGGTTTTTCAAGTCACGTATTGTATTGATTCGAGCAAGACTGAATTAATTGGTGAACGAACCGAATCGGGACACAAGCAGGGCTTCCCAACCTCTCACTCGTCCTTGCGGGATCATGTAGCTATCGATTACTACAAGTATACGGAATAGACTTCGGTGCCGTCTGTAACCTGAAAGGCAAGCCATGCAGAGAACGTTTCTTGTTCGAGCAGCACGCTTTGTTGTCGTCGTTTTGATCGTTTTCCTTGTTGCTTGCAGTGATCGCGAAACTGTGGGTGATGGGGTCTATGAAACATCTGTCATTACATCTAGTAACGACTACAACGAATTATTGGCACTCTTTGACGACTGGCGTGAGTTTGCTCGCCCGCGTTGGGTTGAAGGCGTCCCCGATTACAGCGCAAGCGCAATGGCTGAGCAGCAAGAGGTGGCCCAGTCGTATCACAGGCGGCTTGCCGCCATCGATGAGAGCGAATGGCCCGTAGCTCAGCAGATTGATCACCATCTAGTTCGCGCCGAGATGAATGGCCTTGACTTCGACCACCGCGTGCGGCGGCCATGGGCTACCAATCCGGCATTTTACGTCACCATCTTCACAGCACAGAGCGATGTGCCGGCGCACGAGGGTCCGGTAATCGACGGATGGCTCGATACTTGGACCTATCAGTATCCACTCGATGAAGATTCAGCGGCCTTTATGGCCGGGCGGATAGGTTCGATCCCCAGGCTCCTAGAAAATGCTCGAGAAAACCTCACCGGGAACGGGCGCGATCTGTGGGTATCTGGAGCCAGATCGATTAAACAGCAGAGTAGAGACCTTGCTGCCTTGGGAGAGCAGGTCGCCGGTACGAGTTCCGATCTCGATGCTGCCATCGTTGAGGCCGGACAGGCTACTAATGAATTTGCTGTGTGGATCGAACGCGAGGCAGAGAATCGCAGTGGGTTGTCTGGCGTGGGTAGCGAGAATTACACCTGGTACCTAAAGAACGTTCACCTCGTGCCATACACATGGGAGCAAGAGGAGACGATTTTGCTACGTGAACTTGCCCGCGCCCACGCATCATTACGTCTTGAAGAGAATCGCAACCGTGGGCTAGCGGTGTTGAGCCGTATTGACAATGTTGCGGACTATGACCGTAACTTCAATGAAGCCGTCGACGACATGATCACCTTCCTTGAAGAAGAAGAGATCTTCACGATGGCTGACTACATGGATCCAGCATTGCGGGCACGAATCGGCAGCTTCAGTCCTGCCGATGGTCTGCGCGGCTTCTTCTCGGAAATTGACTACCGAGATCCGCTAACGATGCGGACGCACGGGGTGCATTGGATTGACCTGGCACGTATGGAGCACGAGCCACACGAGAGCCCCATGCGCCGGGTGCCCGCGCTTTCCAATATCTACGACAATCGTTCCGAGGGTCTGGCAACAGGATTCGAGGAAATGATGATGCACGCTGGCCTGTTCGATGATCGCCCAAGGGCGCGAGAGCTCATATGGATCCTCCTTGCCCAGCGTGCGGCCCGTGGCCTCGGTGGATTGCGTCAGCACGCTAATGTCTACACTCTGCAGGAGGCAGCGGAGTTCGCCTCCGAATGGACGCCGCGAGGGTTTCTCCCCGCCGACGGTGCAACTATCCAAGGCGAGGAACATTTCTATTTGACCCAGCCGGGCTATGGGACCAGCTACATCATCGGCAAGCTTGAGATTGAAAAGCTTATGGCGGAACGGGCGATCCAACTTGGCAACGAGTTTACGGTCAAGCGTTTCTTTAACGAGTTTCTTGAAACCGGTGTGATTCCGGTGTCACTAGTACGCTGGCAACTGACCGGTAAGAAGGACGCCATTCTCGATAGCGCCTTAGATGTCATTTCTCCTTTCAGGTTCTGACAGAGGCAATCAATGTATCCAAAGTCCATAATATAGAAGCTCCATTAAAGAACTTCCTGGTTTTCAGGTGTAGTTCGAGGAAACACTGATTTTCTATATGCGTAGATGCTTTCTCACAAATTGAGGTGGACCGTGAAGAAATTCCTTGGCCGTTTTGTTCTCATTGCCGTGATTTTTGCCTTCACAGCACCCGCGTACGCCCAACGCGGTTATGGCGCATCCGTTGCCGCAGGTAACGATGAAGTCTTCGTCGGCGAGGCCGGAAATGTCATTTCGTCGGGCTTCGTCTATGTCTATCGACAAACCACCAATGGCTGGAGGGAAGTTGCCAAGCTGAAAGCTTCGGACGCTGCGGATCGGGATCGCTTCGGGCACTCGATGTTCGTCGACGATGATTTATTGCTGGTTGGAGGAGGCGTCGGCGTTGGCAAGGTGTATGTGTTTCAACGCGATGCTGAAGAGTGGATGGAAGCCGGGTCAATTGTGCCCACTGATGGTGCTGAAGGTGATGGCTTTGGCAACGCTATTGCGGCCAGCGGTGAATTTATAATCGTTGGCGCTTCGGGGCATAACGAGCGGCAGGGTGCTGCCTACATCTTCGGACACGGTGCTTCTGGTTGGTCTCAGGTTGCCAAGCTTGTGGCGACGAATCCGGCGCCTTTAGAAGAAGACCAGGAAACAGCGGAAGGTGGACGTCGGGGAGGCCGGCGTGGTGGCCAGGCTGGCGGTGGTGGCCGAGGGGGTCGTGGTGGTCGTGGCCCATCTGCACCCCCCATGTTCGGTTCGGCAGTCGCGATCAGTGGCAATTGGGCTATGGTAAGCGCCCCCAACTACAGCAGCCGGGCCGGTAGTGTGTACGTGTTCAAACGCGATGGCAGCAACTGGGAGCAAATTGACCAACTTCCAGGCAACAATGCTCAA
>PBML01000013.1 GCA_002722645.1 Acidobacteriota bacterium | reverse complement strand
GGTCGGTCAGTTCACGACCTCGTTTGGTACCACGACGGAACGTGAGATTCTGCTCGTGAAAGTGAACGCAGATGGTGCCAGCGGTTGGGGCGAGTCGGGAGCCGATGGCTTGCCGATGTATTCATATGAGACGGCCCGCACCGGATGGCACATCATCGAAGACTTCCTGGCTCCAGTTGTGCTCGACGAGGAATGGCCCGACAAGGGTTTAGCAGCTGCTTACGCCAGGAAATTTTCTTCGTGGCGCTGGCACCCAATGGCTCGTTGTGCGGTCGAAGAAGCATTGTGGGTACTTGACGCTCAGCGTCAAGATGTCTCACTGCAGAGCTTGTATGCGAACGGCCGTTCGATACGAGACCAGATTCCCGTGGGAATCTCGCTAGGAATTGAGGATGACTTCGAAGTGCTTGCAGAGAAGATTACAGCTGGCATTGAGCAGGGTTATCAGCGAATCAAGCTAAAGATCGAGCCTGGAAGGGACGTCGCTATCGTTGAGCCTGTACGAGACCGATTTGGCGACATCCCGCTAATGGTCGATGCTAACTGCGGATACCGGAACGATCCTGACGCGCTGGGTAGTCTCAAGGCGCTCGATGGTTTCAACCTGCTGATGATAGAGCAGCCGCTCGCCCACGATGACATCGACGGGAACGCGCCAATTCAGGCCGAGCTCGAAACCCCGATTTGTCTCGATGAAAGTATTCACTCAGCCCACCACGCGGCACACGCCATTGAAATCGAGGCCTGCCGCCTGGTCAACATCAAGGCTTCACGTATCGGTGGTCGTGCCGCTGCGATTGCTATTCACGACCTGTGCGCGGCGCGCGAGATTCCGGTGTGGTGTGGAGGCATGCTTGAATCAGGCGTTGGCAGGTTGCACAACATCTCGATGGCTTCGCTCCCAAATTTTCAGATGCCAGGGGACCTGTCAGCATCGAAACGATATTGGCAGGAGGACATCATCGATCCCTGGGTCAAGATTGATAACGAGGGGCTTGTTACAGTGCCGAATACAGTCGGGCTTGGCCACGCGGTTCTCGAGGAGCGTATTCGAAAGCATCTAATTCGCTACGAGAAATTCTCGTTGTAGACGTTGTCTCCACAAATTAGGTGTTAAGACTCTTTCGCCGCCAAGCTGACGTCTTTCACAATACCGCCCATTCTGAGTAAGTTGACCATATTGACATCACTGCCAAAACGCCCGATTTAGTCTTCATTAAGATGCCACGAGCGTTGCAGGGTCCGGTGAGACTTATAAGCGGGGAAGATGTGCTGTTCATCCCTTCAGCCAGCTAACTGACTAGAAACCGCGGAACAAGAAACAAAGCAGCTAGCATCGTGACGATAATTCCGATGATGTTCATCACGAAACCGACGCGCACCATCTTCGGGATCGTCAACATTCCAGAGCCGAAAACAATTGCATTGGGGGGTGTTGCCACCGGGAGCATGAAAGCCATCTCNGCGGCGATCGCGCCCGACGCCATCAACACGTAGGGGTGGATGCTGAGCCCCATCGCGATGGAGAAATACAATGGCATTATTAGCGTCGCGGTCGCTGTGTTCGACGTCAGCTCAGTCAGAAAGATGATCATCGACGTCGAGACCAGGATGATGCCCCACTCTGGCAACCACTCGAAGCGGGTGACGCCGTTGGCGATCCAAGTGGCCAGGCCACTAGCCTGGAACGCTGCGGCGAGGGACAAACCACCACCAAAGAGAATCAGGATTCCCCAACGAATGTCGCGACCACTTTCCCAGTCGAGGGCGAACTCCAATTTACGCAGGGACAGAGGAACACAAAATGCGGCGATTGCCGCTGTCATGACGATCGTGGCGTCACCGACCATTGGGAAAAAGGTTTGCAGACCGGGGATGACAAGGTCGCCGATTTGTTTCTCACTGCGCAATACCAANGCGATGGCGGTTANCCCNAAGATTGTCGCNGCGGCCNTCTCGCTGCGCGACATNNGGCCNAGGGCCNGNAGTTGTNGGTNCANGAAGTCNCGNCCNAGNGNCANCCTTCTTGGGNACNGCNCAGGCNANGTGGGTGAGGTAGTACCANGNCNCCGGNAGNANAANAGCACTNATCGGCAGTCCGACNCCCATCCAGGCNANGAAGTCGATCTGTNCACCGACNAGCTCCTCNGCCATGCTAGCGAANACNANNTTNGGCGGCGTGCCNATCANNGTCGCGANGCCNCCGATGGATGCNGNGTAGGCAATACCAAGCATNAGTGCGACGCTGAGCTCCTCGATGCCAGAGTCCGGGGCGCCCGGTAGTTTCGTCGANTCGTCAGTCGGTGAGGCGGTGGTGACATCCTGNTCGTTTTCAACGTTAACGTGGTTAACCTCTCTGNCAGTTTGTCGCCGGAACTCACCNATGAGCGCCATTCCGATCGGCAACATCATGACTGCCACCGCGGTNTTNGGAANCCACATGGATANCAGCGCAGTTGCCAGCATNACNCCNANNACGAGGCGGCGTGGCTCNGTGCCCACGGCCACGACTATCCGCAACGCAATGCGCCGATGAAGGCCCGATCGCTCCATGGTCTTAGCGATGAAGAAGCCCCCCATGAACAAAAAAATTAAGTGGTTGGCGTAGGGGGCGGCGGCTTCTTGGTATGACAGAACGCCAGTAACTGGGAAGGCAACCAAAGGCAACAAAGAGGTTACTGGTATTGGCACAGCCTCAGTCATCCACCAGATCGCCATCCAGNTGGCTATCCCGGCTGTTGCNTGCGCTGCGGGTTCAAGTCCAGGTAGAGGAATCAGCGTTACTAGGACAGCGCTNACTGGGCCGGCGGCCAGACGTAACAGCCCATGAGATGATGATGGAGCGATACTCATGCCNACAGGGTATCCTGNCACNATGTCCAATGNTGCAGCNGGAATCTTTCGNGCCTACGACATCCGGGGAGTGGTCGGCGAGGATCTGACAGCTGANGTCGCCGTGCTCGTTGGCAAGGCCTTTGGGACAACGGTCCTCCGGGGTCGGGGCAACCGCGTCCTGATCGGNAGGGATGGTCGTCTTTCGAGCCCAGAATTAGCCTCCGCGCTTTGCGATGGCATTCGTTCGACCGGGTGCAACGTGGTTGACGTCGGACTGGGACCAACTCCGAACCTCTACTTCGGACTCCACCATCTTCTTGCCAACGGAGGCATCCAGGTAACCGGGAGCCACAATCCACCTGAGTACAANGGTTTTAAAANTTGTATAGGCACGGACACGATCTTCGGCGATGCAATCCAGGATTTGCGGAAGCTCATCGAAGATGACGATTTCGAAAGCGGCGAGGGGAGNTACGAAACCTGTGACNTGGTTCCCGCATACAAGACCGCACTTTATGCTCGCATCNATTTNCAGCGGCCACTGCGCATCGCGGTNGATTCGGGCAATGGGGTGGCTGGTCCCATCGCCCCTGAAATCTATCGCCATATGGGTTGCGAGGTCATCGAGATGTACTCTGAGGTCGATGGCAACTTCCCTAACCACCATCCTGACCCCACAGTTGAAGACGCGGTAGTTGACTTGCAGGCTAAGGTGATTAGCGAGGGACTCGACCTGGGACTCGGATTCGATGGTGACGCCGATCGTGTCGGTATCATCGATGACAATGGCGACATTGTTTGGGGTGACAAACTCACGTTGTTGTTGGCCCGNGATGTTCTTGAACGCAACCCAGGTGCATCGGTGATCTTTGACGTCAAGTGTTCCCAACAGCTGCACGATGATATTAAAGCCCATGGAGGACGGCCTATCATGTGGAAAACGGGTCATTCGCTTATGAAGGGCAAGATGAAGCAAGAAGGTGCCCTGCTGGGGGGCGAGATGAGTGGTCATTTGTTCTTTGCTGAGAACTTCTTTGGGCACGACGATGCGATCTACGCTGGTGCCAAGTTGATGGAGATTGCTTCCAAGAGCAACGGTGGCTTCTCAGATCTTCTTTCTGATCTCCCGGNCACTTTCGCGACTCCCGAGATNCGCCGGGAATCGAGCGAAGAGGCTAAGTTCCAGGTCTGCGAGCGCTTACGAGAAGAGCTTGCGAAAGAGTTCGAGGTTATTGACATCGACGGCGTTCGCGCCATATGTGATGGAGGTTGGGGGTTGGCAAGGCCCTCGAACACTGGNCCAATCATCGTTCTACGTTTTGAAGCGGAGAGNCCTGAAAAGCTCAGCGAGATACANCAGCTTTTCATTGAGCGTTTGAATCGGATTGAATCCGAGCTTGGCTNGGTGGGGAGCTGATTCCATGGCCTCCGTTGATCCCAGGGTGTATGCGGTCATCATGGCGGGTGGTGGCGGCACAAGGTTTTGGCCGTTGTCACGCCAGNGGAAGCCGAAACAGTTTCTGTCGATCGCCGGGGAACAGTCACTCTTGCAAACTACTTGGGATCGTGCGTTGGAAATTGTCTCCGGGCCGGAAAACGTGATCGTCGTTACCGCCAATGACTATGAGAGCATGGCCCNCGACCAGCTCCCTGATCTCCTCCAAGAGAACCTTCTGGTGGAGCCTCAGGCTCGGAACACCGCGCCTTGTGTTGCTTGGGCAACCGCTGTTATTCGTGACCGGGATGTTGACGCCGTGGAGGTGGTGATGCCGTCGGATCATCTGATTACGGACGTTNAGGCCTTTGGGTCTGCGGTTANGACTGCTGTAGAGGCGTCCCGTGAGTATGGGGTGCTGGCGACCTTCGGAATAACACCACGTTACCCGGAAACCGGCTATGGATATATCGAAGCGGGCACGACATTGTCATCGGCCGGTGACTCAAGCATTGAGGTCTTTCGTGTAGAGCATTTCCGTGAAAAACCTGATTTCGAAACAGCCGAGGGTTATGTGTCGGCAGGTAACTACTATTGGAATAGCGGCATTTTTGTCTGGACGGCGGCGGGAATCTGGAGCTCATTAGAGGAGTATCTTCCGGAGGTTTGCATCGCAGCCAAGCGTATGATCGAAGACGTCGACCCCGAGGCGCGCGCCGAGACTTATGCCGAGGTGCCAGGTATCTCAATTGACTTTGGGGTCATGGAACGAGCTAAAAACGTCGTCATAGTCAGGGCTGACTTCGACTGGTCTGATGTCGGGTCCTGGGCGGCGCTGNACGAGGTTAGTGTTAAGAGTGAGGGNGACAACGTCGCTTTTGGTGAGATCGTCCAGATCGATTCGACCGGTAATCTGGTGCATGCGCCTGACGCCCGTGTNGTTTTGCTGGGAGTCGATAACCTAGCTGTTGTACACACTGATGACGCTGTTCTTATTGCCTCGCTTGAGCGTAGCCAGGATGTCAAATTGCTCCGCGAGCGCCTTGAGGCGCTCGGCCTTGACCATCTTCTTTAACCAAAAACCGAGGGAGACCACGCTCCGCAACGCGCAANAAGCTTGGCTTGAGGGGCAGGGGATCACCGATAGAATCAGCGAATGGCAAATGATCAGCAAGTAGCAGGAACCCTCGANCTAGATTCCCTCGATGATCTGGTATCNCTGTGTAAGCGGCGTGGCTACATNTTCCAGAGTAGTGAAATCTACGGCGGGCTCAACGGGTTCTGGGACTATGGGCCCCTTGGGGTTGAGCTGAAAAACAACGTTTTTGACTTCTGGTGGGACGCAATTGTGCGACGACGTGAGGACGTCGTTGGTTACGANGCTTCGATCATAATGCAGCCGAAAGTGTGGGAAGCGTCGGGTCACGTTGGCAACTTCTACGACATGATGGTCGACTGTACTAAGTGCAAGCGTCGTTACCGGGTCGACCACTTGAGGCGTGACCTGGGCATAGACGAGGTGCCCACGGAATGCCCCAACTGCAACGGTGGGCTCAACGCGCCACGCGAGTTTGGCCTCATGTTCGAAACTTATGTTGGGTCGACGAAAGATTCCCAGTCGGTCGCCTATCTGCGACCGGAGACCGCGCAGGCGATCTTCGTCAACTTTCGNAATGTNCAGATGTCGACCCGGATGAAGGTGCCGTTNGGAATCGCGCAGCGTGGCAAGGCTTTCCGTAACGAGGTGACACCACGNAACTTCACCTTCCGGTCTCGCGANTTTGAGCAGATGGAGATGGAGTTCTTCGTTCATGCGAGTGAGGAGAAACANTGGTTTGACTACTGGTGCGAGGCGCGAATGGAGTGGTACCGGGACCTCGGCATTCGCAATGAGAGGCTCAGGTTTCGCGAGCATGACGCCGATGAACTNGCCCACTACGCTCGTTACACCACTGATGTGGAATACCAGTTTCCGTTCGGCTATCAGGAACTCGAGGGCATCGCCAACCGTGGCGACTTTGATCTCAGAATGCATAACGAGCACTCGGGCAAGGATCAGACATACTTTGATGAGGCGCGCCAGGAGAAGTATCTTCCGTCCGTGATCGAGATCTCAGCAGGGCTCGATCGCACAGTGCTTACAGTGCTTGCTGACGCCTTTGCGGTCGAGGACGTCGACGGGGAGGAGCGGACNGTCCTTCGNCTTGCCCCCCACATNGCGCCGCGCCAAGTGGCAGTGTTTCCGTTGTCGAAGAAGCTTAGCGAGCAGACGCGGAAGCTNGCCGACGATCTCCAGCGTCGTTTCAACGTCCTGTACGANGAGCAGGGCAGTATCGGCAAGCGCTACCGTCGTGAAGACGAAGTCGGCACACCGTTCTGTGTAACGTTCGATTTCGACAGCCTCGACGATGGGCAGGCGACTGTCCGAGACCGTGACACGATGCAGCAAGTGCGCGTTGCCCTCGACGTGCTCGACGNGTACCTGGCTGAGAAGCTTTCACCCTAGTGNCGTATTTGATTCTTCTCCAGGAGGTCAAGTGAGCGGCGGAGCACCGGCACGGCGGGGCGTGAAGACCCGCAAAGCAACAGCCTTACGGGAGTCAAAAGCTTGCGCCTCGGAAGGCTCGAATGAATCGCGCGCCATAGAGCTCTTATGTGACAGGCTCTGTGACCGTTACGGTGCACCGCGCCCGAAGAGCAGGCAGGCACCGCTGGAAGAACTNATTTTCACTATTTTGTCTCAGAACACGACAGATACGAATCGCGATCGTGCCTGGGNCAGCTTGTGGCAGCATTTCGATACATGGCAGGAGGTCGCTACTGCTCGGGCTGATAAGATCGCCAGCGCAATCAAGGTCGGCGGTCTCCACAAGGTCAAAGCGAGGCGGATCAAGGACATTCTGTTGCAACTCAAGAAAGAACGTGGTGACTTTGACCTCAACCANCTCTTGGCTGTNGACATGNNGGTGGCGCGAGNTGAGTTGCAGAAATACAAAGGCATCGGGGCCAAAAGCATCAACTGCATNCTGTTATTCTCTTTGGGGTTGCCAGCCTTTCCCGTCGANACTCACGTGCATCGNATACTGCGTCGGCTTGGNATAATCGAAACNGGTGATCTCTCCAAAGCAAACCGGGATATTCAGAAGCANGTGCGCGATGANATCGCCTACCCGCTGCATATGAACATGATTCGCTACGGTCGTGAGGTGTGCCACGCGCAAAGGCCCAAGTGTTGGAATTGTTGCGTTGAGGACCTTTGTGTTTACGAAGAAAANAACCTGACCAAGTATTGATATGAGCTTTTACATCACTTGTGCAATCGATTACCCGAATAGTCGGCCCCACATTGGCACGGCTTACGAGAAGATCGCTGCGGATNCGATTGTGCGCTACAAACGCCTGATGGGTGAGGATGTTTTCTTTCTGATGGGCCTCGATGAACACTCTCAGAACGTTTACAAGAGGGCGGAGGAACAAGGGCTGGAGCCGATTNCCTTCACCAATCAGATGGAAGATGTATTTCGCGCNGCCTGGACGGCAGTNAACGTTGANTTCGANGATTTCATCCGCACNACGCAGCCATTNCACCGGGNCGCAGTCAAGGCCATGGTGGATCGGNNNNAGGCAGCTGGCGACTTGTACGANGGTGTNTACAAAGGCTTCTACTGCGTCAGCTGTGAGGCCTACTATGGTGAGCGCGGCCTCGTCGAGGGTCAGTGTCCAGTGCACGAAACTAAGCCTGAGTTCCGCGAAGAGGCCAANGTCTTCTTTCGGCTCTCGGCTTACCAGNAACGGCTCAAANCCCACTATGAGGGNCACCCGGAGTTNGTACAGCCTGATTATCGGCGTAACGAGTTGATGTCATTGCTCAATGAAGGACTCGAGGATATCAGCGTCTCGCGGGCTTCTGGCGGTTGGGGTATCCCCATGCCAGGTCACGAGGGTCAGTCAGTGTACGTGTGGTTCGATGCTTTGACGGCCTATCTTGCTGCTACTGGCTTCCCGGAAGAGACTGACACGTACAAGAAATTCTGGCCTGCTGACATGCATCTAGTTGGCAAGGACATTACCCGTTTCCATGCCATTATCTGGCCAGCGATGTTGATGTCGGCGGGATTGCCTTTGCCTAAGACGGTTTTTGGACATGGCTGGGTGCTGACAGGTGGGGGTCGTATGAGCAAGAGCATGGGCAACGTTATGGACCCGGTTGCCACTGCGGAACGCTTTGGCGCCGACGCTCTTCGCTATTTTCTGNTGAGGGAAGTGCCGTTCGGTCGTGATTTAGAGTTCGATCACGAGAGGTTCGTAGGACGCTACAACGCTGACCTGGCCAATGACCTCGGTAACTTNTTGCAGCGTACCGTTGGGATGGCAATGAAGTATCAGAATGGTCTTTTAGGTGGACCGGGTGAGGGAGATGTGACCGGTTTGTCCGCTGCTGCACAGGAAGAAGCTCGGACGTATTGTGACGCTATGGATATTTATGAGCTGCAGACTGGGTTGAAGGCGATTTGGTCCCTGGTTCGTGCCGGTAACCTAGCTGTGGACACGCATGCCCCCTGGGAGCTTGCCAAGCACCCGGACAAGGCTGGAGAGCTTGATACCGTCTTGTCTCAACTTGCTGCCTTATTGCGCCAGATAGCTATCTTGGCCTATCCGTTCATGCCGGAGCGCAGTACGGCGATGGCGAAGGCTCTTGGTCAGCATCCTGACCCAGGAATGTGGCGACTCGACAACCTTCATGATCCGTCCCTTGCGCCTCGGCAAGTTCAGGAAACTGAGCCTCTCTTCCCGAGGCTCGACCCCGAAGAAGTGATTGGAAGCGATGCCTGAATCTCAGCCGTCTACTTCCTNCNGNCCTTGGNGGANGAGCNNGTNAGCTGNCCGCNGGCTCTANCCGCAAGATCTGCGTTGGCTCNNCGCNATTGCCNTCGATAGCGATGTAAATGTAGCCGTCCNGGCCCTCACGGACGTCNCGGATGCGACCCATCCGGTGGACGAGNGTCTCATCGACNATNACCTCTTCACCATCCAGCGTGAAGCGNGAGATNTTCTCCCCGGNNAGGCCGCCGGCAAATAGGTTGCCGCGCCAGCGAGGAAACGCATCGCCCTTGTAGAGTGTCAATCCGGAGGCCGCGATCGACGGGACCCAAACGAAGGCTGGCTGCTCCATGCCCTCGTGGTGGGTGCCTTCGTGGATGGCCTGGCCAGAGCGGTAATTGACGCCAAAGCCGATGACAGGCCAGCCGTAGTTGCGCCCTGGCAACACCAGGTTGAGCTCGTCGCCACCCTGCGGCCCATGCTCAGTGACCCAGATATTGCTGGTCGCGTGGTCGATCACCAGGCCCTGCGGGTTGCGGTGGCCGTAGCTCCATATCTCTGGTTGGGCGCCTTCCCGGCCGATGAACGGGTTGTCCTCGGGAACGCGACCGTCGTCGTGAATCCGATTCACCGTACCGTGGTGGTTGGAGAGATCCTGTGCTGGGTGCGTTGCCAGGTCACCGCGGGGCGGTGCTTGCCGATCGCCGGTTGTGATGAACAGGTAACCGTCGGCATCGAAGGCAAGGCGACATCCGTAATGTCCATTGCCCTGTGAAACAGCGACGAATATTTCCTCCACATCAGTCAAGGTGTCGTTCACGAAACGCCCCCGGATTACTGCGCTCGTGGCTTGTTGCTCACCAGTTGGCTTCGAGTAACTTAGGTAGAGGAAACGATTTGACGCAAAGTCGGGATGGGGAACAACGTCCATCAGGCCACCTTGCCCACGAGCGAGCACCTCCGGGACGCCTGGTACGGAGTCGGGAAGCAGTGTGCCGTTACGAATGATGCGCAGTCGCCCCGGCCGCTCTGTGACCAGAACGTCACCGCCGGGAAGAAAAGCGATTGCCCACGGATGTTCGAGGTTCTCGGCTACAGTGACGAGCCGGTAGTTGTGCTCGACAGAACGGAAGACTCCGGTCGCGGATTGGTGTTCAGAGTGAGGGTCACGTAATTGACCTAAGATCGGTGTGCCGGCTAAAACAGCAAGCCCAACAAAAATCGATACCGGGCGAGTGCGGATCATCTCAATCTCCTACGGCTTTTTGTTTATACGGGGTGGAGTTCACGATCGATACTGTATGCCTGACGATGTGCCCGATTAACAGCCGGCCGCAACTTGGTTCCGAGCGCTAGCAACGTTGCCAAAGAAGCGGCGGAAGTATGCATTTCAGCATCCTCATTGGTCGCCTGGTAGTCAAGCAAACCGGACCCAGCCTGGTCAATGAAAATGTCGATTTGGCGTGACTCATTAGGAACAGCACGGATCCATGCAGCTCCGGCACCGAGGCCCAGAATCTTCTGGCCAATACCGCGCAAGTCATCGAGCGATTCCCCACTGGCCCCCATCAATGTCGCAGCGTTGGCTGCCGTCAACACGACGGCGCGTGCCTCAGGAATCAGGCAGCGGCGGATTGCAGCAAACAATCTTGTGTTTACTAGCGGTGCAATATCGAAAGCGCTTGACATTGGTGCCAAGACAAGAGCCGAAGGCCCTCTGTTTCTGACCTGTTGGGCGACGAGTCTGGCGTGTCGGGCGCGGCCTAGGATGCCAATCAACGCCGCTTCTGGTTCCTGATCGAGCGCGGCGGACAGTTGCCGTGCAATGGTGCCCGCCCAGACTGGCCGGAGGACTTCTGGGCCACTCCCTTTTCCTAGGGAATATGCGGTCACTACGGGGAGCGGTTCTGCCCCCAATCTCTCTGCAGCTCTAAGATCGGCTGCCAGTCCGTGACGACCGTGTGCATCCACGTGACCCACAATGAGTAACTTCGGTCGCATTTTGCCTATGTTGAAGTAGGAATTGATTCAAGAAAAGAGGGGACGTNGGTCGAACGCCAGCGCCGATGAGCACCGCCATAATGATCGACACAAGGTATGATATCAGGAGAGCCAGTCATACTCGTCGGCCTGGTTGTTGCAGCTTTCCCCAAAAGACCTAGGAGAGCGCTCTCTATGTGGAATGTGCGGCGCTTGGATATCCTCGGCACCATCGCGACCGTCTGTTTCTTGGCCACGCCCCAGCCACAGGAACCGGCTCCCGGTGTCCGATTGCTGATTGAACGGATTCAGGACAAATACCAGCAGACGGAGTTGCAAGCTCGTTTCGTACAGAATCGGCTTAGCCGGCTAGGGAGTGTCATGACGACGGTTGAAGGAGACTTGTACATCAGTCCTCCTGGCCGAATGCGCTGGGAGTACAGTACCAATGATCAACTACTGATTGCCGGTGGCCCAGGGCGCGAGATGTATCTTTACCTGCCAGAAGACAATCAGGTACAGGTGATGCAGTCGGACTTTGCGAACACATCGGGAATGCCAATTCTCTACCTCTCTGGTCGCGGTAACCTTCTTCGTGACTTCAGCATCCAGGTGGTCGAATGGGGAGCCCCTCTTAGGCGGGGTAACGTACAACTTGAATTGCACCCACGTCGCTCTGGGGCCTCATTCGAACGGCTCATTCTTGAGGTCAATCCGTTGCAAGAGATGATCGTCCGGCTGGTTATCTACGACAATCTTCGCAACACGCTCGACTACCAGTTCCACGACGTGCAATTTGACCCCGGCCTTTCCGAAGAGCTCTTCGAGTTCGAGATTCCCGAGGGTGCCGACGTAATCTTTATAGAGGGCTAGGGTGACCGANCAAGAGGTTCAACGAACCCCGACCGCAACGCTGGCCTATTCTCTCGTCGGGGACCGACTGCATCTTGTNGAACGNGAAATTGAGCGTGCCTGNAACTCTGAGATTGCACTGGTTCGTCGCCACTCCGAGTACGTANTCCNGGCTGGTGGCAAGCGCCTCCGTCCAGCGATGGTCCTGNTGTGCACGAAGATATGNGGCTACATGGGCGATGATGATGTGNAGCTTGGTGCTGTAATCGAGTTCATCCATACTGCAACTTTGGTGCACGATGACATTGTCGACGGTGCCGAGGTGCGCCGGGGGCAGGAAGCTGCCAACCAGGTTTGGGGTAATCAACTTGCCGTTTTGCTCGGNGATTACATCTATATGCGCTCATTGGCTATGAGCGTGGANCTCGGGAGCCTGCGTCTCGTGGAGATCCTTACCGAAGCCACCAGCCGATTGCTNGAGGGAGAGATACTCGACGTTTCGAGCANCGGCAANGTTNAGTTAACCGATAAAGACTACCTGGAGACGATTGATCGTAAGACCGCCTCCTTGTTTGCTGCCGCTGGCCAGGCTTCGGCAATCCTCGCCGATGCGACCCCGGAATATGAACAGGCACTTGCATCCTATGGCAGCAACATTGGCATGGCGTTCCAGATCATTGACGACCTTCTTGACTACAGCGCTGACCCGGCCCGTTTTGGCAAGAAGGTGGGGGCAGACTTGCGTGAGGGCAAGATGACTCTGCCAGCAATCTATCTGCTACGTGATGGCGAGAAGGCTGCCCAGGAACATTTTCTGGGTTGTTTTGGTGACCCGGAACTGAGCGATGATGACCTTAACGCTGTGGTGATGGCGGTACGTGCTTGTGGCGCCCTCGATGCGTCCTATATGGCCGCTGCGGAATACGCTCATCTGGCAGAAGCTAGCCTTGAGAAGTTGGAAGATTCTCTTCCCAAACAGGCGTTGGTTGAGCTACCCGGATTCGTCCTTTCACGTCAGATGTGATGCCATGTGNGCTCAACGAAACATACTGATACTGGCTTTCTTGGTTTCGCTTGTTAGCCTCGGCTGCGGTGGCTCGTTGGGCCAGCGGGGAACGGCTCGGCTGAACGTGCAAATTGGCTCAGCACCGATTTACCTCTCAGCTGACGTCGCCACACTGGTCACACGGGCTAACGCTTGGACCACCTCAGCGCTGCAGACACAGGGGCAGCTGCGGATGTATTGGTCACGCGATGATGATAGCCGGCATGTCAACGTACGCCTGTTTGCAACTAGCAGCGGTGCGCTGCATTTGGTTGGGGGNCGGTCATTNGTCGGGACCATNTTTGAGTTGGTTTCTAACGGGGTCGAGTTCCAACTGTCTGTTCCCGATCATGGTGCGCATTACATGGGGACGGGTGCAGCGCCAGCCGAGCCCGATGCCGAAAGGCCCTATTTCGCACTGCGACCCCACCATATGACCCAGGCTCTCCTTCCCGAGTTGCTTCCTACGACAAACGCGCCTGGCTTCTCCATAATTCGGCAAACCTATCCGGATCGCTANTGCCTTGTCTGGATGACAGACAGCGAAGACACTGCACGNATCTATCGCAAGGTGTGGATTGATCGANANAACCTACGNGTCAGCCAGATTGANGGCTTTGATGCCGATGGGCGNATTGATTTCGTCGCCAAGTATTCGAACTACATGGTTGGTGCGATGGATGCATATCCNAGCCAGATCGAGGTCGAGCGCCCCTGGGAAGAGCTCGTCTTTCGTTTCGACCTGACCGAAGCTGATCGCNACCCATNGATTCCNGAAGCTGCGTTTAAATTCCTCGAATTGCCANCGGGTTACCGNNTACTGACNNTTGAGGAAGCTATGGAAGAATTTCGTCGCNGCGGTGGNNCNTGATCGTTTANGANGNNNCNAAATTGCTTTTGACTCTTGAAATTCGGNTGTCCTTGGAAGCTTGACCATGTTTCTTGTTGTCGACATACTCTGANGCTGAGCGCAAGGCGTTCNNAAGCTTTGTCTTCGCTNCGTTTTCTATCTTATCGAACGCTTTNCTCAAGCCTCCACTAAGCCACTGAGGCCACNGTTATGCCGAGCCTGGTTCGCGCCAATATCTTTCAGCGTAAGACCCGAGCTGCCATTACCATCCTGGCNGTAGCNGTTCCGGTGACCGCGGTGCTGCTGATTGTCGGATTGAGCAACGGTACGTTGGCAGAAGTAGCGGAACGGATGGAGAGCGTTGGGGCCGACATCATTGTCCAGCCAGCTGGCAGTTCGAGGCTTCTTGGATTGTCGAGCACGACGCTGAGGGAAGCTGTCGTGGAAGTGATCCAGCAAGTTGAAGGGGTGCAGGCAGTGGCCCCAATCTACTTCTGGTCGGCGATGGTTAGCGGGGGCGCCCCAGTCAACGCGTGGGGCATTGACCCGCGCTTCGAACAGGTCGGCGCGAGCCTCACTTATCTGGATGGTCGAGGGCTCGACTGGAATTCTTCTGAACTCGAGATGGTCGTCGATCGACGTTTTGCCGAAGCGAATAATGTTTCGGTGGGCGATAACGTCGAGATGTTAGGTGCTGAATGGAAAGTCGTCGGAACAGCGCATGCTGGCATCGGAGCTCGTATTTATGTGCGTCTTTCAAGATTGAGAGAGCTCGTTGGACAGCCGACTCGAGTCCACCTGATTTTTGTGAAAGCCGATCGGCTTGACCAAACAGGAGAACTATCGGCACGAATTGAAACTGGGATTCCAGGTGTGCAGACGACCGTCTTAGAGGAATATTCGACCATGGTGTTCGAGAGCATTGCAGGTTTGAACATTTTCCGGGTAGTGCTTGCCGGAGTTGCCGTTTCGCTCTCGTTCCTCGTGATTCTATTGGCGATGTACACATCGATCATCGAGCGCACCCGGGAGATCGGCATTCTTAAGGCGCTTGGCGGCTCCAAGCTTTACATCGTACTGACTATTATGCAGGAGTCCATGTTGCTGAGTTTGCTCGGGGTGGTTGGAGGCTACGGGCTCAGTCGGTTTTCCGCCGCGATGCTGGTGGCCGCCTATCCAACGCTGATGATCCAGTTCTCTTATCCTTGGACACTTGCGGCAAGTGCACTCGGTATGCTCGGCGGGATCTTGGGATCTTTCTACCCAGCCATTCTCGCTGCCGGGCAAGACCCGGTGCGGGCCCTGCGAGACGAATNACAATGGAAGAGATGATCNACGCCGCCAAGCCCGTGCTNCAGACGGTTGCGCTATCCAAGCAATACGACATGGGCAAGGCTGTGGTCGAAGCGGTCAAAANTGTAGACATCACTGTGCGCGGTGGTGAGTTCGTCACACTGATGGGCCCCTCCGGCTGCGGAAAGTCGACTTTGCTATACCTTCTTGGTGGCATGGTTGGGCCGACGGGAGGCGAGGTTCGTATCGACGGCGAAGATATCACCAAGCTTACAGACAGCATGCGGACGTTGGTCCGGCGCGACAAGATTGGTTTTGTATTCCAACGCTTCAATCTCTTTCCGACGCTGTCGGCGCTCGATAACGTGAAACTGGCCCAAGCCATTCAACGTTGGCGTAACAAGAGTGGCCGGGGCGACCCACACCGCGCCCAACAATTGTTGGAAAGGGTTGGGCTTGGAGACAAAATAGATAATAAGCCTTACGAGATGTCGACTGGTGAGCAACAGCGTGTTGCCATTGCCCGGGCGTTGGTTAACCGGCCCCACATCTTGTTAGCCGACGAACCTACCGGTAATCTCGATACCAGCAACTCGGAGATTGTGATGGAGGTGTTTACCTCCCTTAACTCAGAGTTCGGGCAGACAATGATGGTGATTACCCACAATCCCGAAGTCGCGCAGATAGCTCACCGCACGATACACATGCGGGATGGGATGATCGTTGACGAGGCAGATGACCAGTGATGGACAGCCGCCGCGGACTACAGTTGTGGGGGCCAGTCGGACGCTGGGTTTTTCTAAACTGGCCACGCGGGTCGTGGCAGTATGACCTGATCTGTGGTGCGGCCATCGTTGCCTTGTTCTTGTTGCCGAATCCGCAGGCGCAAACAAAGAGCCTAGATCTCGATGCGGTGTTGGTCGCAATCGAGGCAGCCAGCGATGTTCTCGAGAGCTTCACTGCCGATATGACGGCGACCGAGCATATCGAACTCTTCGACGACGAGGAAACCGAGAGTGGGACCGTAGCCTTCCTTAAGCCTGCCTACATAAGGCGCGAGATTACTGATCCAGCTTTGCGAACTGAATTAATCGCGGATGAATCGGTCATTGTATATATCCCGCGGATTAAGCAGGCCCGCATCATATCCCTTACTGGCTCATCGGAGGAAGCGCGGGATTTAGATGTGCCAGGAATGGTGTCGAGCTCTGACCTTAGGGCGTCGTTTAGTGTGACATTGGAAGGAATTAGTCTCGATGATGGGGACGGGGCCAGGTTGTATATGCTGCACCTTGTTCCGAAACCGGACACGTCGGCTGCTCGCCNCTTTAAACGTATCGGATTGTCAGTCGTCGAAGGCGAATGGCACCCGGCGCGGCGGATCGTATTGGAAGAGCACGCGGGGACTACAACTACTATTGTTCTAACGAAGGTCCAACGTGATGCGGGTCTTGAGCCTGACGATTTTCGTCTCGACTTACCCGAAGATGTCGAGATCATCCGGCAAGCCGCCGTGGACGATGCCTGACTGGATGTTTATTGACACCGATTGGGCTATTTCGTGTAACATCCCTCGCTAACCAGGTGGATGCCACCAGTGTGCCCGCTGTTCGTTGACGGTTTCGGTTACTATCAACCTTGGTTGGTGCAATTTGCCGGTGGGGCCAACTCATTCATTCAGGCAATCGGCTGTAGTGGCCGAGCTTCAAATACATTCTGAGTGGCCGACGTCTTTATTTATTTGAAACTGATTTTATTAGAAGTTAACAGGGTGACTTAATAGCCCTGGTTTCTTCACCAGGAGGAACGATGCATCGTCCCGTGAAATACTTCGAGCAGGGGCTGGTTTACGCGGCTCAAGCGGCCTGGTTTGTGTTCTCGCGTATCAACAAGATCCGCCCCAACCCAGGCTTTGTGCCGGCGTGGTCCGATAAGCCGTTNCAAAAGTCGTGGGAAAAGACTCGGCCTACGCTAGGTGTACCGCGTAAAACNGACTCCCTATGCCCGAAGTGTGTCCCTGAGATCCGCGCCAAGATACTCGAAGGTGAGCTGCCTGTCGAAGTCCTCAAGGATGAGAAAATCGGTGAAATNAAGGCTGAAATTATCGAGCGCGACGGCAAGATCTGGATGGTAAAGGAGTGTCCTAAGCATGGGCGCTTTGAAGACGTTATGTCGACTGATCCAGAGATGTTTGCCCACCTTGAGAATCAGTTCCCAGGTCGTGACCAGCGGTCGCACAACGACGAAAAGCTCCATGACCACGGGACAAGCACGATCAAGTATGGCCGGGGCACGGTTCTGACAGTCGATTTGACGAACCGATGCAATATGATGTGCGACCCGTGTTTTATGGATGCCAATCAGGTCGGATTCGTTCACGAGTTGAGCTGGAGTGACATCAAGCAGATTCTTGACAACGCAATCCAGATCAAGCCTCGACGCCAAATGTCAGTACAGTTTTCCGGTGGTGAACCTACGACGTCCCCGTTTTTCCTCGACGCTATTCGCTATTCACGGAAAGTTGGGTACTTGAGCGTACAGGCGGCAACTAACGGCATCGCGTTCGCACAGGATCCTGAATACGCGAAGACTGCAGCTGAGGCTGGTCTGCGCTATGCGTACCTGCAGTTTGACGGAGTTGGCAACGCCCCCAACTCGCACCGTCACGTGGGCAACCTGTTTGACGTCAAGCTGCAAGCAATTGAGAACCTGCACAGCGCTGGTGTCGAGATCGTTCCGGTGACGACGCTAATTAACGGCATCAACAACGAGCAAGTTGGTCGTATTATCGAGTTTGCTCGTGACAATCCGCGCAAGATTGTATTCCTGGCTTTCCAACCGGTTTCCTTCACGGGTCGAGACGAGGAAATTACGGACGATCGGCGCCACGCGCAACGTTACACACTTGCTGACCTTGCACATGACGTGAAGGACCAAACTGGCTTTAGTGANCCTACACGTGACTGGTTTCCTCTGTCGTATATCTCGACATTCTCTGACCTTGCTGACTTAGTACATGGCCCAGACCATCAGTGGGGCCAGTACAGCTGTGGCTGTCACCCCAACTGCGGTATTGGAATGGGGACTATGATCGACAAGTTTACCGGTGAGATGGTGCCGATTACCGCTTTTCTGAAAGGCGACCAGCTGTCGGACGATACAAAGGCGATCAACAACGCCGCACGCAGTAAGTTCTGGACGATTGTGGGCTTCAGTCTGTCAGTTATCCGCAACTACAAGCCATTTGAATCGCCTCGTTACTTCAGCGTCTTCGACATGCTCAAGAAGTTCGACAAGCAGTTTGGTGGTACCGGCCATGATTACGGCAACTCAGGTGCTGACCGAACGATGGAAGACATCGAGAAACGGCGCAGTGATCGCTGGGGCTCGCTGATCATCGCCGGAATGTGGTTTCAAGACCTGTTCAATTACGATTTTCGCCGTACCGAGCAGTGCATCATTCCGTATGGCACCCAGGAAGGCGAGATTTCCTTCTGTGCATACAACACGGGTGTTGGGTGGAGGAACATCATCGAGAAGATGCACATGACAGCTAAACTTAACGAGTGGTATGACGAGCACGGTCGTCATGAAATCTGGGCAGGCAACCGCGAAGTAGAGCTGTCGGAGACCGAGCACAGTATGTTGCTCCGCGACGAGATTATCACCAAGGAAGAGCAGCATGACCTCGATGATCTCGGCATTGCCAAGTACGCACATCAGGAGAAGCGTGCCAAGCGTGATGAGAAGCTTGCCGAGCTTCGTGCCAAAGCCGAAAACGAGAAGATGGCGAAGCTGTACCGCCAAGAAATTCTAGGAGAGGTAGCTCAGCAGACCGAAACGGCTACACCGGGCAAGCAGAAAAAGCTCAGCCAGATAGAATTAGAACTCGGATAGACATTTCAGACTGCACCTAGCTACCGTACCCATTAGCAAGGAGCTATTCACTGGAAGTTCCGAAAGGGCCGACGGGGACTTTGGTTCCCACCGGCCTTTTTGTGTTGGGTCCTTGCAGGATCATGGAATGATGGAACAGACGTACAAACTTGTTGGGAGTGGGATGCCTACGGAATTAGAGGATTGTCAGAGCGTTTAATGTTCCACGTAGCCTGTGATCTGGGCTGTAACCTGACGCAAGATGCGTCCTTCTTCCGAGTTTGTCGTGTCAGTCTTTTTTGCGTCTCCGACAGTATCGATCTCGAGCTTGTACTTCCGGAAATGACATTCGTCCGGTAGCAGCAGCAGGTCACTATCCGTGATTTCCGTGAACCTTACCTTTTTTGATGCTTCATCGATTTCCGGTCCCACCGCACGCGCCACAAGGCGGTCTCCATGGTGGAAGCTCCACTGGTAAATGGCTTCGTCATCTCTTTCAGACAGCGGAATCACGGGCAGGTTATCGAGGCGTTCTTGACGACGCTTCTGGTCTTCTTCGGTCGCCTTGGCAAACTTCTTTTTTACCAGCTTCAAATGCAGGTACCCGTATACAACGAGGAAGACGATTATCGCCGTAAAGACCACCAAGAATGTGTACATAAGCTGATTCGCAGGGGAAGCTGGAGTTGCGCAGCTGGAATAAAATTTACGACTATATCCAGAGGGAAATTACACGGTTTCGGCGGATTTTCAACACCATAGCTGATGTGCGAAAATACGGCTTCCTTACTATGGCTAGCTTCTCTTCCAGAATTTCTGTGTTTCTTTTCAGACTGACTTGCTTTGCTGTTCGCTTCGAAAGGCGATGGCTACAAGAGCTTGAGCCTACCGGCCGAGAAGCCTGAGCGGGCACGAGTAGTTTGTACCCGACTTTTTCATCATTCATAGTTTTTGACGATTCTGAGCACACCAAGTAGACATTTGATGAGCAGTGCAAACAAATTTTCCTTCATGGATTTTCTGGATCGCCTCGGCCAGGATGATTGGTGGTCAGCCGTTAACAACCTGGCCCCGTTGATACATGAAGTTGACCGAGATGCCACGAAGATTTGGTTCTATTTTTGGCCGCTCTGGGTGAGAAACATGCTCCAGGATGCCGAGGCTAACCCCCAACTGCTCGAGGAGCTTGAGTTCAAGGGGGTTGCTCGACTGGAGCAGCAGATCGATAGCTCGCACGCGTTTGTCTATGGGCACCGTTACTGGCCACAGGTCAAGATGGCCATCAGCGAGCGTGCTTCATCGCAAGCTGCGTTTGAGAGCCTCGATCTTGTCGACGAGGTTCGCGCGATTTCGTCTCAGGTCGCAGGGGAAGTAAAGGCAGATGTGTCTTTAGTAATCAGTATCACCATCATCGGTTTCATGACGTTGCACCAAGTGGGTCGTACGGCGTTTGATACCGCCGAGGGCAACCTCCACATCAGCGACTGGGCTCGCGGTCGGTCGCCCCAAAAGGTTCATGGTGACCGAGCTAAAAACGATGAGGGTGGCTTTTTGGGGTACCTAAAGGGCCTCAAGCGCGACTACACGATCCGCTTTGACGAGGGCTTCAAGCGTGCCACCTTTAAGCTAATCAAGGGTGTCCAGCTTACGCAGGCGTCGATGCTCGACCAAGCCGATCACCCATACGCCAATAATCGTTGCGAGCCAGGCGATGGCCCTATTCCTACAGAGTGTCGCTCGGCGGCTTGCGGAACTTGTTGGGTCGGTATCCTGGGTGGCAATGATCACCTTTCGGAAGTCAACCCGCTTGAACGCAGGCGCATCGCTCGCTTCGGCTATATCGAAACTGACGAACCCCGGCCGCTGATCCGCCTGGCATGTAAAGCGCAAGCGACCGGCAACGTGACGGTCGTGATACCAACCTGGAACGCGGTGGCTGGCAAGTATCTCGAGGGAAAGCGCATTGCCATCGGGGGACACTCTTCGTCGGAGAACGAAGAAAGCGTCGCCAAACCGCGGCGGCACTGAGAACAGTCCGTTCTGGCAGGTTTGTAATTGCTGGGTGGTGCTGTGTTCACTAAGATTCCGTGCGCAGCGGCACGAGGGGGCTTCGCTTACTTGACTATCCGCAGGCGAGCCAACTGTGCCCTTTATAGCTGCAAAGGGTTTTGCCTTCGGGTAGGCGCCAAGCCTTCCGCTAACCGGGCTCGGGAGGAGCCCGATGCTGCCCTGCGACGAGAGCCCGGTGTGTGTGGACAACACGCTGCAACGTGGTTAACCAGGANAANCCGACGAGCAGCCACATGCCGGCGCCTAGTTTATTGAAGAACAACGCGAAGAGCATTATTACAATGCGCTCGCCGCGCTCCGCAAAACCTACCTTGCAGTCCACCACCGTATTTTCTGCCCGGGCCCTCGTGTAGGAAACCATTAGCGCGCCTGCCAGGGCCACCATTGTGACAATGACATACAGTGGCTGCTCTGTGCGATAAAAGTAGAGTACGGCGCCGATGTAGATTAGGGCATCCGCGATGCGATCAGTTACGGAGTCGAGTACTGCTCCAAACGGTGAATCCTGTCCGATAGCTCGGGCTACCGCACCGTCGATGACATCGAGGAACCCACTCGCTATGATCCACAAACCAGCCACTGNCAGCCGGCCTTCGGCCAAGTTATAGGTGGCCAACAAGGTTGGGAGCAAAGAAGTGATCGTGAGCACGTTTGGGGAGATCTTCAGCGTCACCACTGCCTTGGTGACAGTTGCTTTCAAGCTTAATACCCCACGTGTGATGAACTGGCTGATCATGCCCGAGTCTCCATGAGTCTCGGAGTCTTGCGCGCGAAAGTAGCGACTGCAAGNCGGTCGCGGTAAAAGAGAAGACTATGGTTNCCAAGAACAACAGCACNGGGGACAAGTTGTCCGATGCGGAGNAGAATGTCCAGGCACCTCCCGTNCTGGTTCTAAATCCGACCGCCGCACGTGGAAAGGCAGGANGCACTTGGCGTCGNGTGCGCGATGAACTTGGCTCCTGGAGCGCGACGCCAACNGTTATCGAGACTGAGTACTCCGGACACGGCACCGAAATTGCTCGGTCTGCAGTCACTGCCGGATCGGGCCTAGTAATCGCTGCCGGTGGTGATGGCACGGCCAACGAAGTTGTCCAGGGTCTCATGGAGGTTAAGGCGAGCACAGCCGGNACNGCTTTCGCGCACCTTCCGTTGGGTACNGGGTGTGACCTGGCGCGCGGATTGGGTCTTCCCCTTAATCCAACCAGGATTCTCCGTGGTTTGCGGAAGGGTCGTAATATACGCATAGATGTCGGTGTAGCGGAGATGAGCGCCGGAGGAGATAAAGTACGCCGTTATTTTCTTAACGGTGCGACGGTTGGCTTGGGACCTGCGGTGGCGCTTCGGGTCAAGCGCAGCAAGTGGCTGCAAAGATTCGGTAAGCATGCCTACGCGCTTGCCGCGCTTAAAGAAATCCTTGAGGCTCAATCGCACCAGGTTTCATGGCGAACTGACGATGGTGCCAGTGGGGATACGCTGATGCTTCAACTGTTTGTGAACAACGGTCCCTCTGTTGGAGGCGGCATGCAACCAAGTCCGAATGCCTCGTTCAAAGACGGAGAACTGCACATCGTTATGATTGGGGCGCTTGGCCTGAAGACGACATTGGGCCAGTTTCGCCGACTTCAGAGCCAACGTCCGTTTGCCCACCCAGATATTCACAGTTTCGTATGTCGATCGATCGAACTCGAGGGCCCCATCCTCGATGTCGAGACCGATGGGGAGATCGCTGGTGGTTTGCCGGCTAAACTCTGGGTATATCCAGCAAGTCTCCTTGTGCGGATGCCGATTTAGGTTGCAGCCGCATTGGGTATCGAGAGCCTTTCAAGTAGCTTGCAACCATGCATTAGCTTGGTTCTGTGTGTATCCTTAATAGTTGCGTGGGACCCAAGGTAATCATTTTCCCATGGTTTGGTTAATCCAGGCCCGACCGTGTGTCCCTGACTTTCGCAGCGGAAAAAGGAAAGTAGTTGCTCTACTGATATGACCAGCCGCTGTGATTCTTCTGGAGGAAATTCATGAAGACTGTGCGGATGCTGCGCACGGGCTCCCACCCAGTGTTGGACGGTTTGTTTGACCCTGTGCGTCAACGTTTCGCAGATTCGCCGCAGTATCAGTTACTCAGCGATGATAGCAAGGAACCGGCCGACGTAATCTTGGCGTTCATGCCCGATGGTGATGACATTGATCAGCTTGGGATTCAGCGTCGCACTTACCAGGACTTCGTTGGCATATTCTTTATTGCGGATGCCGTAGAGAATGATGCCCAGAGAGTCGTTCGTTCTTACGAGATCGGCTTGCGTTGCATGGCAAATCTAGCCGGATATACAGAAGTCACCGGTGATGGTCCGCAAGATTACAACATGACGCTGATCACTCCAGAACGTGGGCATGAGGTTCTCAATGGTTCTGACGATGCGGCGGATTGGCTGTTCAACCTTCTGCTGCAGCGCTCCGACGTTACCTATATCGATGAGAACATCGTTCACACGGACCTGTCCGAGGAGTTGTGCGAAGGAACGGATGTGACTCGGAAGATGCAAGACATGGCACGCCGCCTCGACGATCTTGATCTGGTGCCTTCAGCGGTTGTCCTTGACGGTTTATCGGATCGTGCGCGTCGTCGCTTTTTCAAAGTGCTGGGTCAGAAGCAAGTTAGCTACGGCAACATGAGCGCGCGGCACGATGCTGACGTCTTCTGGATGTCAGGCCGAGGTGTGAATAAGGCGAAGCTTGATGTCATTGGAAAGGACATCCTCCTGGTCAGTAAATTTGACCCGGATGCTCGAGAAATCCACATCACGGTACCGTCTGGATTTGAAGATTCGCGCGCTTCGATCGACTCGAGTATCCACGCTACGATTTACCGGGAATTTCCTGAGATCGGAGCGATGATCCACATCCACTGGTTCGTAGATGGCATTGTGTACACTGATGAACATTATCCTTGCGGTACGATCGAACTCTGCGAGTCGACGCTTGACGGCCTCAAGCAAACAGATGATCCACAGCGTACGATCCTCGGTCTGGCCAACCACGGAATTATCGTTACTGGCAACGACCTGGAAGACTGCTGGGCGCAGATCGAAGCCAAGCTCCCGGCGCTCGAGCCAGCAGGATCCTGATTGGCAAGGGCTTCGTTAGGCCCCGGCCTTGTCTCAAGAGTGAACCGTGAGTTTTGTTTCTGAGTTTCCACAAACGCTGCCTGACATCCTGGCTCGTGCCTCGGAAACCTGTGGTAACCGTGGGCTAATCTTCGTCGACGAAGATGAGCAACGCTTCACCTGGGAAGAAATCGAAGCGCAAGCGCAGCGGGTGGCGGCCGGGTTCCAGGCCCTCGATGGTGAGCCCGGGGACCGGGTGACGATTGTTTGCCAGGGGCTACGATCCTTAGTGACGTCGTTCTTCGGTGCCGTACTTGCAGGGTTGCACCCGTCGATTTTGCCGACCCCTATTAGCCGGCACCGACTGCAAGGCTATCTGCAGCACGTCGTTTCTATAGTACGTGTGGCCGAACCCAAATTCGTTGTCGTTGATGAAGAAGTCGAGCTGGTTGGAAAGCCGTTGGTGAAAGAAGCCAACCTTGAGAATAAGGCACTCGTCATCCGGCACGATGAGCTGATCGATAGCTCGAGCCGGTTTGATTTGTACGAGGCCGCCCCCGATGAGATCGCCGTTATCCAATTCACATCCGGGTCAACGAGTTCGCCNCGTGGCGTCGTGTTGCCGCATCGTTGCGTTGCTGCCAATGTCCAAGCGATAGTCGAACGTCTCGAGGTGGCACCCCACGACGTTGGTGGCGGGTGGTTGCCGATGTATCACGATATGGGTCTAATCGGGAACTTACTGGGCGCGGCAGCACGTTCTATCGACTTGGTGCTCACGACGCCGTTCAATTTTCTGCGCCGACCACGCCGATGGCTCGACGTGATGGAACGCCACAACGTCTCGATCACTGCTGGTCCGAACGTGAGTTACCGGCATCTACTGGAGCGTGGNGACATTCCTGGACGTGATCTAGGGAAATGGAGGGTGGCGATCATTGGCGCNGAACCCGTAGATCCGGANCTGCTGACCGCGTTTACNGAGGCGTTTGGGCNGGCAGGGTTCCCGAAGACTGGTTTCATGCCCGCGTACGGNCTTGCNGAAGTTGGTCTGATGGCTACCGGAGTTCGAGCTCAGGAANNGNATGAGATNGTAGNGGTCGATCGGGAGGCTTTGGAGGGGGAGGGCGTTGCCCGCCCGGTTAATGAAGCCTCCAACTGTGCGCGCATCGTTAGTTGTGGTGCGCCGGTTCGTGAAACATCCGTGCGCATCGTCGATGATCACGGCGAGCTGGTCCCGGATAGTTGTATTGGAGAAATCTCGATTGCTGGATCGTCGGTCATGCGCGAGTATTTCAACGACCCTGTGGCCACTGCGGATACGCTCCACGGAGAATGGTTAATGACTGGTGACCTCGGTTACATGAAGGATCAACAGCTATTCGTCACAGGACGGAAAAAAGAACTTATTATCTTCGGCGGGCGCAACTATTACCCACAGGATATCGAGAGGGTTGTGCATGGCCTCGAGTTAGTGCGCCCGGGAAGCGTCGTTGCCTTCGGGACCAAGAATGGCCATGATGAAGGTATTGTTATTGTGGCAGCGCCACGCGACCCTCAAAATAGTGAAAGTATCGGTGCGCGGGTGCGCGCCGTGGTTTCCGAGAGCCTGAACCTTCCAGTACTTGATGTCGTTTTGCTGGAAAGCGGCCGGATTCCTCGCACCACGAGTGGCAAATTATGTCGAGGCCGTTGTCGAGACCTCTACGAAGGAGGGGAATTGGCGTGAGTTCGATTGAGACGGTTAAGGATATCAAGCGCCTTATTGTCGAGCTCAAGCCCGAGGTTGCTGGAAAGATCACAGATGAAGCTCGTTTGCAAAGCGAGATTGGCCTCACATCGGTTGAGATCATTGACCTCGTGATAGCTGCTGAAGATGAATTCAAAATCGAGATCCCTGATGATGATACCGGCGAGCTCATGGACGCTACCGTCATTGACTTAGCCCTCAGAGTAGAATCCCTGATCAACGTCTAGACTGGTCGGGTGTTATTCTCCTGCGATTACTGATCCTGGGTCGGCGCATGGACTGCATTGCCATCATTCCAGCGCGGTTTACTTCTACCAGATTTCCTGGGAAATTGCTCGCCTCTTTGGCTGGGCGGCCGCTTATCCGGCACGTCGTGGAAAGCGTTTCTCGGGTGGAGGGGATAGACGCCACCATCGTTGCAACTGATGACGAACGTATCGGCGAGGCGGCCCGAGAATCGGGGGTCGACGTGGTACTGTCCGGTGGTGAATTCGCCTCGGGGACCGATCGGGTTGCCGATGCTGCGTCACGATACTCTGCTGAAATCATCGTCAACGTGCAAGGTGACGAGCTGCTGCTTGATTCCGCTGCGGTCGCCGGGGCGCTCGACTGTTTTCGGGACTCTGCAACCGAACTTGGCACCCTCCGGGCTCCGCTCAAAGAACGTCGAGATCTCTGGGATCCTAATGCGGTGAAGGTCGTGATCGACGACAACGAACAAGCGTTGTATTTCAGTCGCGCTGCGGTGCCTTTTCCACGTTCTGAATGGCAGGCGACAGTCGACATGTCCACCGCTGAGTCTATTGTGGCGTGGACCCCTAAAGTTGTTGACCAAAGAAGTACATGCGGGGCATGGCTGCACTTGGGTGTCTACTTTTATCGTTCGGATGCCCTTCGAAGATGGGCTGCGTTGCCCCCGTCACGTTTGGAGAAAGCCGAAGGCCTTGAGCAGCTGCGGGTTCTCGAGGCTGGAGAAACGATCCAGACATATCTTGTCAATGAGGGGATCCCGGGAGTGAATACGCCCGGTGACCTTGAAAGGGTGCGTGCCCTGTTGGGGGAGCATGCCTCGCACCCGAAGAAGAGCTAACNAATTAGGAGATCGAGCANAGGGGTATGTCGACTAAGTACATCTTCGTAACCGGCGGTGTAGTTTCGTCGTTAGGTAAGGGACTTGCCTCGGCGGCGATCGGGCGCCTTATGGAAGCTCATGGATACACCGTCAACTTGTTGAAGTTGGATCCTTATATCAACGTCGATCCGGGAACGATGAGCCCTTTTCAGCACGGGGAAGTGTTTGTCACCGATGACGGCGCCGAAACTGACCTTGACCTTGGGCACTACGAGCGCTTCACGAACGTCCGAATGGCCAAGGCTAACAATTACACATCGGGGCAGATCTACGAGTCGGTCATTCACAAGGAACGCCAGGGCGTTTATCTCGGGAACACAGTCCAAGTAATTCCGCACATTACCAACGAAATCAAGGAATGCATCACGGCGCTTGCGTCGACTGCCGATATTGTTATCAGTGAGATTGGTGGCACGATCGGTGACATCGAGAGTCTCCCGTTTCTTGAGGCGATTCGTCAGCTTGGACAACACGTCGGGCGCGGTAACTCGATGTTCATTCACTTAACTCTGGTGCCATACATCGCGGCGGCGAAGGAACTTAAGACCAAGCCGACTCAGCGTAGTGTCAAGGAGCTACGGTCAATCGGTATCCAACCCGATGTCTTGCTGTGTCGCACTGACCGTTTCCTGCCGGATGGAATCAAGGAGAAAATCGCGTTGTTTACCAACGTCGACCCAGAAGCGGTGATCACAGCAAAAGATGTCGACTGTATCTATGATGTCCCGCTCGTGTTCCAGGAAGAGGGTCTCGACAGCATCATCTGCGAGTCCCTCGGGCTGGAATGCGATATTCCTGACTTGGCCGAATGGTTGCACGTCGTCAGGACGTATAAAGAACCCTCGGGTCGTGTCCGTATAGCGGTTGTTGGGAAGTATGTCGAGTTCGAGGAGTCGTACAAAAGCCTCACCGAAGCGCTCATCCACGGAGGGTTGGCGAACGACCTCGGCGTCGACATTAAGTGGATTGAGGCGGAACGCCTTGAGCAAGAAGAGGATGCGACTGACCTCCTTGCTGACGTCGGGGGTGTGTTGGTTCCTGGAGGTTTCGGCGATCGTGGGGTGCGCGGCATGATGGAAGCGGTTCGTTGCGCGCGTGTGCATAATGTGCCCTACTTCGGTATCTGCCTTGGTTTCCAAACTGCAGCCATGGAGTTTGCTGAAAACGTTGCAGGACTTGGGGATTCGGCCGATAGTAGCGAGTTTAATTTCAAAGGCCCGGGGCCTGGGGCCAACAAGGTTATCTACAAGTTACGGGATCTGCTTGGTGTTGAAGATCTTGGCGGTACGATGAGACTTGGTGCTTACGAATGTGAACTGATCTCCGTCTCACGGGCCGCCGAAGCGTACGGGTCGGAGATGATCTCGGAACGCCACCGCCACCGCTACGAGTTCAATCGTGCCTTTGAGTCGCCTCTGGTCAACGCCGGTCTCGTGCTTAGTGGTAAGACCGCGGATGGGAAGTTCGTGGAAATTCTCGAACTTCCGGAACATCCGTGGTTTGTCGCCTGTCAGTTCCACCCTGAGTTCCAGTCAAGGCCGCAGGAGCCGCATCCGCTGTTTGCGGCTTTTGTCCGTGCCGCACAGGATCACGCTAACAGCGGTTCCAGTCGCATGGTGGCGCGCGCAGAAGATGCTGCAGAAGAAGTTAGAGTCGAGACGGCCGGAGATGTCGCCGCAGTTTGACGCAACCGGAGCGCGCACATGATAAACACGGTGAAAATCGGCGAAACGGTCGAGTTCGGTACGGGCATGCTTGGGCTGATCGCCGGGCCGTGTGTCATCGAGAGTCGCGACCACTGTCTGCGCGTAGCGATCGAAGCAGCCAGGATCACCCGTGAACTTGGCCTACCCTTCGTGTTTAAAGCATCGTTCGATAAGGCTAACCGTACGTCGATTGACTCTTACCGCGGGCCTGGCCTAGAAGCTGGCCTGGAGATCCTCGCAGAGGTGCGTGACACAGTTCGGGTTCCGGTTGCTACGGACGTTCACGCTGTCGGGCAGGTAGAGGCAGTTGCTAATACGGTCGACATGATTCAGATTCCGGCTTTCTTGAGTCGGCAGACGGATCTTCTTTTGGCTGCAGCTGAGAGTGGCCGGCCAGTTAACGTAAAGAAGGGCCAGTTCCTCGCTCCTGCAGACATGAAACACGTTATCGGCAAGCTCGAAGGGGCAGGGGCCTCCGGGATTATGCTCACCGAACGTGGAACTTCATTTGGCTACAATAACTTGGTGGTTGATTTTAAGGGAGTTTGTCGCCTGGCGGACTTCGGCCATCCGGTGGTATTGGATGTCACTCATAGCCTTCAGCTCCCAGGGGCGGGTGAAGGAGAGACCTCTGGGGAAAGGCGATTCGCTGGACCGCTTGCTCGCGCGGCGGCTGCGATAGGTGTAGACGCCTTGTTCATTGAAGTGCACGATGATCCTCCTGCGGCGCTGAGCGATGCCTCGACCCAGCTACCGATTGAGACATTGCAGCGTTTGCTCGAAGAAACTCTCCGGGTACATTCCGCAGCGAACACGCGGGTGGTGGACCAAGGAGTGGAATCGTGAGTAGAGCGTCTTCTGGACGGAACCTTCGCAGCGACACTGAATCGTCACAGAAGCGGCAGCGTTCGCTTGATTTAGCGCGGGAAGTTTTCCGCATCGAGGCGAACGCGCTCGCCCAATTGGCCGAGCGTTTTGATCAGGTGCCATTCGACAAAGCACTGGATATCCTGCTTGGTTGTGGTGGACGCATAGTCGTCTCTGGAATGGGCAAATCGGGCATCATTGCACGTAAGTTGGCGGGAACCCTTGCGTCAACAGGGAGCCCGGCACTTTTTCTTCATCCTGCCGAGGCCGGACATGGTGACCTGGGTTTGCTATGCGAAGGTGATGTCCTGGTCGCAATCAGCCAGAGTGGAAACACTCAAGAGGTTGTGGCCATGTTGCCGGCGATCAAGCGCTTAGGGGTGCCTCTAATCGTTATCGTCGGTGAGACCCAATCAACTATGGCAAACGAGGCCGATGTCGTTCTTGACGCCGGTGTTGAAAAAGAGGCCGGTCCGCTTGGGATGATTCCCACTGCTAGCACGACGGCGGCCCTTGCTGTTGGTGATGCCTTGGCAATGGCTCTTCTTGAGGAGCGTGGGTTTAGTGCCGATGATCTTGCGGCCCACCATCCTCGCGGTAGCCTCGGCCGCCAGCTTTTGCGAGTGCACCATGTCATGCACATGGCGACGGGAATACCCAGTGTCACTCTTGCCGCACGAATGGTGGATGTTTTGGCTGAAATCAGTAGTAAGGAACTCGGAATGACGACGGTGGTTGATTCCGACGGNCGGTTGGTTGGGGTGATTACCGACGGAGATGTGCGGCGCTTCCTTGAATCGAAGGGGGAGTTGGCACTGCAGAGCACTGCGGAAGAGTCGATGACACCGGACCCTGTGTGTATGCGCGCCGACGCCTTGGCGACTGAAGCCCTGAGGTTAATGGAGGAGAGGCGTATTACCTCGTTGCCAGTGATTGATGCCGAGCAGCGTCCCGAGGGTGTCGTTCATCTGCATGACCTCTGGCGCACTGAGATGATCTGATGGCGATGTTGGACCGTGAGAGCTACGAAAGGCGCTTGCGGGACGTTCGGCTATTGGTACTTGATGTCGATGGCGTGTTGACCAGTGGCGAGATCATTTTCATCGACGATGATCGCGAGGCCAAGATGTTCTGCGTCCGAGACGGCTCGGCGATGTTTATAGCCGATCTGATCGATTTAAAGATTGCCATCATCACCGCAAGGACCTCGAAGGTGGTCGAACGACGATTTAGCGAGCTACCAGTTGACTATCTGAGGCAAGGAGCAAAAAACAAAGTCAGCGCCTGTCTCTCCATCCAGCGTCAAGAAGGTATCGCTGACCACGAGATTGCCTACATCGGTGACGATCTTATTGATTTGCCCATGTTGGAACACGCTGGTCTCGGCATCACGGTGTCGGACGGCCACGCTAAACTGATCGAAGTTGCCGACTGGGTTACTTTGGCTCCCGGAGGTCGTGGCGCCGTGCGTGAGGTGGTTGACGATATCGTTACGGCTCGGGGGCTCTGGGATGATGTGCTCGATGACTATCGAAGTCGCCAGTGCCTGCCTGTGGGACAGGTTGAGAACGAGGTGGGATGAACGCAATCTTTAAGATGTTGTTGTACCTAGCAATGGTTATTATTTTGGTTGCTATCGCTTATGCCAATGGCGACCAGCGGGTTGACGTGACCTATTTCCCCAATAGCACAGTCGAAGATGTGCCGGTCTTTTTGGTAATTCTNGGCTCGGTATTCATCGGCGTTCTTGTTGCGGGTGTGATCGCGGTGTTTGAACACCTCAAACACACCATGCGCGAGCGTGAGGCTCAGCGCCGAATCGATGCTTTGGAATCAACGGTCCGTGAGTTTGGGAGCCTGCCAATTGACATGGGCCAAGGGGAATTGTCAGACGACCACTGGGTTGAGGAGTAGGAGATGCAGGGTTGGTCCCTGACGCTTGGAGTCTCTGCGGCCCTGGTTATGCTCGGCGTTCTGTTGGGACGTGCCTGGACGCTGGCACGTGCTCGCCGGGTTGAGGGCTCGCAATACGGTGAACACCCTCATTACCTTCTCGGCCTAAATTATCTGATCTTGAATCAGCCTGATCTGGCTATGGTTGAGCTCAGCAAAGCTGTACGTGGGGAAACCGACGCGGTGGAGGCATATCTGGCNCTCGGNAACCTTTTCCGCGAAAANGGCCAAATTGAGCGNGCCATCGATATTCACAAGAGCTTGCTGCATCGCCCAGGACTTTCAGANCTNGGCCGCACCCAAGCATTGTTTTCNCTGGCACTTGATTTCAAGAGTGCGGGTCTCATAGATCGGTCNGAGCGCACGCTTCAAGATGTCGTTAACCGTGATCCCGACAATCTCAGTGGTTGGCTTTGTCTGCGTCGTGTCTACGAGGAAATGGGACGCTGGGAAAAGGCTGGAGAGACCCAATCGCGCATCGACAAGTTGGCGGGATCGAGCGACGAGAGACTCCTTGCATCGTTATGGACTGAGCGTGGCAACGCGGCACAAAAGAATGGTGATTCTCAAACCGCGTTGCGTTGCTACGAGAGCGCACTGGAACTTGATCCGGGCTACGCACCAGCACATCTTGGCTTCGGGGATAGCCAAGACAATCGTGGTGACCTGCCACGTGCCTTGCAACACTGGGAGATGGCGCTCGGTGATGGCACTGCTTGGGCCATGCAGGCGCTTGAACGCATTGCCCGTGTGTCCAGTGGCATCGATGATGGAGCTCGGGTCGAAGGAGCTTGTGCCAAGGTTTTGGATCGTCACCCTCACTCCTGGCGTGTGCAGCTTGTTTTAGCGCGCTTGCANCGAAAACGCGGCGACCTTGAGGCGGCACGAGAAGCACTGACACGAGCGCTGACCGAGAAACCAGGATCGATCACCGTACAACGAGAGTTGTGGCAGGTGCTCGATGAGCAAGGTGACGACGGCAACGCTGTGGGGGATTTGTTTGCTGNGGTGATACGCGAGGCGCGTCTTGTTGATCCTTATGTTTGTCTGAAGTGNGGTTTCAAAGCGAGTCAGCCATTTNCNCGATGTCCCCATTGCCATGACTGGAACACTGTTGCAGACGAGCAGAGCTGAGAACGTTCATGTATGAGGTTCGCGTCGAAGCTAAGTTCGAGGCTGGGCACAAACGTGGCCCTGATGGTGAGATACATTCACTCCATCATCACGCTTGGAAGGTCGCTGCCTATGCTCGCTCGCATGATTTAGATCACATCGGCCTGGTTATAGATTTTCGAGTTCTACGGACTGTCGTCGACGAAGTGCTAGGGATGCTCGATCAACGAGTACTCGAAGATGTTGAAGGTTTTAGCGAGTCCGGCCCNACCGTTNCAGCGGTGGCCGCGTGGATCTTTGAACGGCTCGATGGGCGCATGCGCACCATTACTGGTGGTGAAAACGGCACTGAACCTGACGGGACGCACGACTTTTGGCTTGCCGCGGTGGAGGTCGAGGCTGATCCTGGAATTCGTTTTGAGTACCGCCTCGACTGAATTCTACGTTGAGTGGAGTGGATTTCCTGCCATCCATTCCGCCAGATCTAGCTGAAGCTTCTCGCAGACGATCTGGGTAACCTCGCGGGTAGCTTCGTGGGTGCCGCTATTATCAATGACGTAGTCTGCTCGTGCCGATTTCTCAGCTTGGACCATTTGCGTTGCCATACGATCTTGGGCTTCGTTAATGCTGAGGCCACGCTCTAGGAGGCGCTTGAGACAAACACCTTCCACTGCGGTAACTACGACTATGCGTTGATATCGATCCACGGAGCCAGTCTCGTACAATAATGCGGCCTCAGTGACAACAATAGCGGGAGCATAAGCTTGCTCGATTTGGCCGACCTGGTGTTGCTCCTTGGCGCGGATCGCGGGATGGATAATCGCCTCGAGCTTCGCTCGGATGTCGTCGTCACTAAATACGCGGGCGCCAAGAAGACTTCTGTCGATACTTCCGTCTTCCAGCAAGACGCTACGCCCGAATACCTCCACAACGCGATCGTGCGTTGCCTCGCCGGACTCCAAACACTGATGCCCTAGGATGTCGGCGTCCAGTACATGGCAGCCTAAGTCCGCCATCCATCTGGCCACGGTCGACTTGCCGACAGCGATGTTACCGGTCAGCCCGACGCGGAGAATCGGGGACCTCACGTTGTCCGTTGTCTCGGTCAACCGGTCGACGTTGCCCGCAGACGCGCGGCGGCTTCAAGCGTGTTGGACATCAGCATGCCGATGGTGAGAGGGCCAACGCCTCCCGGAACAGGGGTCAACGCACCGGCGATCTCCTCAACCTCAGGATGCACGTCGCCGACGACGATGTATCCACGCTGATTGAACTTCTCCCAATCAGAATACTCGCCGAAGATGTCCTCGACGCGCGCGCGCGCGGCGACACGGTTGATGCCGACGTCGATCACTGTCGCACCGGACTTAACAAAATCCTTAGTGACCATCGCGTCCCGACCAACGGCGACAACGAGTATATCGGCGCTGCGGCAAACAGCTGGTAAGTCGCGGGTACGCGAATGACAGACCGTGACCGTAGCGTTCCGGTGCATCAACAGTGAGGCCATCGGTTTGCCGACAATCTCACTGCGCCCGATGATCACGGCGTTTGCCCCTTCGATCTCGATGCCTCTCCGGTCGAGCATCTGCATAATGCCGCCGGGGGTTGCTGGCACGAAGCGCGGTCTACCTTGCACTAATAAACCAACGTTGTGCGGGTGAAGCCCATCCACATCTTTGCGGGGATCGATGTTGTCGAGGACCGCTTCAGTATCAACACCGCTCGGCAGAGGCAACTGCACTAGGATGCCGTCGACTCCTTTATTGGTGTTGAGCTCGTCGATGTAACCGATTAAGTCTTTGGTCGATACGTTCTCGGGTAATTCGATGGTCTCGGAGTCGATACCAAGCCCCTCACAGGTTCGCGTCTTTGTGCGAACGTAAATCGCCGAGGCGGGATCGTCCCCCACTAGTACCGCTGTGAGCTTTGGTGACCGGTGACCGGCTGTGGCCAATTCAGCGAGACCCCCTTCAACATCTTCTAGGATTGCCTCTTGAACGGGTTTGCCGAGTAGCTTACGGGCTCTAATCGTTAACTCTCCCAGTCGATGTGATCGACGATGCCTACGATCGCGGCGTTAGCCGGTGCAAGCTTTTGGCCCATAGCGATGCTGCTTGAGCGACCTTCAATGACGACCAATACGGTCTCACCGGCGCCTGAGCCGACGCTGTCGACAGCGACGATGGCCTTGCCGTCGGCGTTGCCTTCTGGCGACACAGGTTGTACCAGAAGCAACGCCTTNCCTTCGTACTTAGGTTCCTTCTGTGTAGCNACAAGGTTTCCGATTACNCGCCCTAGGAACATTTCAGCACACCGCTAGAGTAAATCGACNCGGTCGACAATACCGACGATTGTGGCATCTGTCGGGACGTGATCAGGAATGAAAGCAAATGAAGCTTCTCGGCCGGTGACATAAAAGATTCTTTCGCCAGCTCCGGCGCCGACNGCGTCGATGGCCACAAGGGGCATGCCGGTTTCNTGNCCCTCAATGGTCAGAGGCTGGACGAGAAGTAGCTTACGAGCNNTAAGCGACTCGTTCTTCTGCGTACAAACAACACGGCCGATTACACGGGCCAAATCCATCAGTCGTCCACGTCAGTCGCATCGACAATACCTACGATCGNGGCGTCCACTGGGCGTTCATTCATGCCATCGGCCATTCGAGCCGAGGATCCGCGGACCACGANCACCGTTTCTTTGTAGCCTGCGTTCACGGTGTCAATTGCGACAACGTAGCCNCCCTTGTCGTTGCCATCCAAGTCAACAGGAGCGACCAGTANCAGCTTAAAACCTTCGAGCTTAGGGTCCTTGCGTGTAGCAACGACAGTGCCCGCAACNCGCGCTANAAACACGAGNGCGGGGGGNTATTCGCTCTTGCCGATGGGAAGCGCNTCTTCGAGGCTACCGTGAGGACGCGGTATCACGTGNACNGACACGAGCTCCCCGACACGACGCGCTGACGCAGCGCCCGCGTCCGTNGCCGACTTCACAGCGGCNACATCACCGCGTACGATCGCGGTAACCAAGCCNCCNCCGACCTTTTCATAGCCGATGAACGTCACNTTGGCTGCCTTTACCATGGNNTCCGCGGCTTCGACCATTCCCACCAATCCCTTGGTCTCAANCATTCCAAGGGCTTCCCCATAATCACCCATCTGTTCNCCTCCTTAAGAGGGTCGGATTTTTTGTCAACNTCGCGATTCTAGCAGGGAAAGCGCAACGNCACCGCAAGGGGTGCTCTGTGCNNGTCACCGCAGGGTCCGAACGGCGTCTGTTACGAGTTCAACCAGTTCATCTTTCGTTAGCGTAATCGTTTCTTGGCTGATGTCCACCGGGTAACAAGCCGGGGGAACNGGACGACCGCCGGCTTTCTCTCGTAGGGCTGAGAGCTGCTCGACCTCTTCGNGNCTGAAAGCCTTGGGGCCGCCCAGTAGCTCTGCAACCAAGCTGATCTGGGCAAAGTGTTCCAGTTGGTACATTCGTTCTTCTGCCTGTTCCAGGCTAGTGCCTGCCGTTAAAGCACCGTGATTGCCTAATAAAAGGGCATCGTAGCTTTTGATCGGGTCGATGACNGACTCGGCTAACTCGTCGGTGGAAGGAGTTCCGTACCGCGCAATGGGGATACAGCCAAGTGTCGTGACGATCTCGGCCAGGACGGCTGCNGGGAGATTNCGACCTGCTACGGCGTACCCAGTGGCAGCCGTGGGATGAGCATGAACGATNGCTTCGATGTCTTCACGCTCGCGGTAGATTGCCAAGTGCATGGGCATTTCTGACGATGGCCTACCGTTATCCTCGGCCTTGCCGTCAAGGTCAGTGACCACGAGGTCGNCCGCCCGCATGAATCCCTTGTTTATCCCACTGGGGGTCGCCAGGATGCGATCGNCATCCAGGCGGATACTCATGTTCCCCTCTATCGACGCGAGGATATGGCGTTCGTAAAGGCGACGGCCCGTTGTGACAATGGCTTCGCGGGCCTCTTGTTCGCCCAGCATTCGGTGACTCCTTGCGGCGAGGCAAATTCGTTGATTGCCGTGGCTCGAAAGCGNNACGGCGACTGTAGAATCGCGCGGAGTGTAGCAGGCTGCGACGATCCACGGTATCGTCGCGAGCAATCCTTGCNCATTTTGATCTTCGTATCTTNCATTCTCCACCGAACNACCGCGTTTGCATGTCTCGCCGGACCCAGATCATGATCGGCGGAGTGCTCGCCCTGTTCCTGCTATGGCTGTTTCTGCGCGAGTCCGACGCCGGGAACGTTTTTGCCGAGCTTAAACGGGCGGACTATCGCTGGGTACTGGCGGCGACAATATTGACCCTGCTGGCGGTTGTGCACCGGGCCTGGCGCTGGCACTACTTGTTGCTGCCGATCAAATCTATCTCTCTGGCACCGCTGACGGCGGCCGTGTTTATGGGCTGGACGTTCAACACGCTGCTGCCGGGTCGTCTAGGGGAAATCGCGCGTGCGGTTTTGCTCGGCCGTCGGGTGGGCATTAGTAAGACGGCTGCGTTCGCCACCNTTGTGCTCGAGCGGCTGTTCGATCTGATGTGTATCTTGTTGATCTTGGTGGCCTACTTACTCTTTTTCCCTCTCCCCGTGGGAATCGTCGAAGATGGCACGGCGATTATTTCGGGGATGCGGATGAGTGGCTTGATAGCCCTGGGAGGACTNGTGGTCGCGATGATTTTCTTGNTTGGTTCCCAACTGATGCCACGGCGAATGGACGCGTTCCTAGTGAGAATCGCTGGTTGGGCACCAGGCAATACGGGCGATCAGATGCTGTCCGTCGGACGCAGCTTCCTGACCGGCTTCGCTGGTATAAAGGATCCCAAGCTTATCCTGACGATCGTCGTACACTCGCTTTTGATCTGGGCCAACATTCTNGTGACGTTCTACATGCTNTTTTTNGCCTTTGANATNGACCTGCCATATTACGCTGTGATGCCGCTGNTNGTAGCGGTGGTGATTGGCGCGATGGTACCNACGCCCGCGGCGGTTGGTGCATTTCACGCNGCCGCACTGNTTGCATTNGGAACACTTTGGGGCGTTCCCAACGAACAGGCTGTTTCTTACGCGATCGTTTGCCACGCGATGGCCTTCGGACCAATCACCGTCATCGGAATCGCTTTGCTGGGTCGCGAGGGTTTGTCGATGCGTCGGTTCGAAGGACTCTAGTAGCTTTGCTAATTGAGTCCGGAAAAGGGTGCCGCCTGTCCTCTGGACTTNCCCAATGGCCTGCTCAGGCAACTACCGAGTCTCTATAATGTGTCCATGAGATGTCCTTTTTGTGGCCGCTCGAAAAACAAGGTTGTGGACTCTCGCGAGAGCCGNGAAGGCCAGGTGATCCGTCGGCGTCGTGAGTGCTTGAGCGATGAGTGTGCACGGCGTTTCACGACCTACGAACGGGTCGAGGACGTCCCGATTATGGTCATCAAGAATGACGGACGGCGCGAGCGCTTCGATCGAAAGAAGCTTCTCGACGGCCTTTTGAAGGCTTGCGAGAAAAGAACAGTTCCGTTACAGCAGCTTGAGGCGATTTGCGATGAGGTTGAGGGGATGGCGCAGGATGTTCCGGGTCGGGAAATCCCTAAGCAGGTGATCGGTGAATGCGTCATCGAGAGGCTCCGTGACCTGGACGACGTTGCTTATGTTCGTTTTGCTTCTGTCTACAAACAATTCAAAGACATAAACGAGTTCATGAGCGAGCTCAGAGGCCTCCTCGATGAGTCGACAGAATGAGGTCTTTTCGCAGCTTCTGTCACAGCCGCCCCTGCCGTGGCTAATTGCGGCGGCCAGGGAGCACGACGAGCCGGTTCTGCTCGTCGGTGGGGTGATCCGGGATGCCTTGCAGGGGCACCCCCATGCCGACCTCGATGTTGCGGTAGCCGGTGACCTCGAGGCATTCATTGATGCTTTCGGACGTTATTGTGGTCGCTGTCCAGTGGCTATTGGGGACCCATGGCGCGACACTCGGCGTACGCGGCTCGGCAACACCCTAGTCGATATTGGCAAGATAATGGGGACCGTGTCCGAGGATCTCGCCCAGCGAGATTTCACCATCAACGCAATGGCGGTTCGTCTCGACCTTCCGGAACCGCTAGAACTTATAGACCCCCACGGCGGTAGNGCTGATCTTGCCGCAGGNGTCATCCGCATGGTCTCTGAAGAGGCTCTGCGAGAAGACCCGCTGCGGACACTAAGGGCAATTCGTTACGTTTCTACACTTGATGGTTTCAAGATCGAGGAATCTACCGAGTCCACTATCAGCCGTCATGCAATGGCGATCGACAAAGTTTCTAATGAACGCGTTCAGACAGAATGGGAGCGATTGCTCGGTGGCCCGCATTGGGTCAGCGCCCTACGGCTGGCTTTTGATTTAGGGGTNGGGGAACGTACGTTTGGGAGGTTGGCGGATCTTGGAACTGTATCGGCATGGAGTGGCTTCGAAGCTACGGTCTCTGGCCTGATGCCACAAGATTATCGACAGCTCAGACTGGCAGCATTGCTTTGCGGGTTTGGGGACGCAAATTTCAGCATGGGAGAGCGGCTAATCGAGCGACGTTGGCCTGCCGCCTTGGCGCGACGGGCGACCCTTATCTGTTCTTGGGCGATGGCGGCGCCTGGTGCCGATGACAACCAGATGGTTGGCTGGGCGATCGAGGATCATGAAATCGCATCTTTGGCGGCGTGCTTAGTACGTGCTCTGTCGGCNGACGACGAACAGAATGCCGTCGCTGCCTTACAGCTTGAAACCTACGCGACACGGGCGGCAGAGACACCGTGGATACGGGGAATGGACTTGATTTCTTGGGGCATGAAAGAGGGCCCTGTGCTCGGTGCGTTGCTCGAACAAACTGCCCGTGGCCAGGTGAAGCGCCGCTGGGAATCGTGCAAGGAAGCTCATTCATGGGCGCGCGCGCATGTGACGGACAACCTTTCAGAGATNGGACACTGAAGTGGGGTGTTTGACTGTATCGGACATTGGTGAGCTTGAGCTGGTTGAGCGAATTCTCGGCAAGCTCAGCGCTCTCAATAGCGATGTCCAGATTGGCCCTGGAGACGACGCTGCCGTTCTTTCGATCGGGGGTTCCGTCGTGCTCACGACTGACAGTCAGCACGAAGGCATCCACTATTGCGCAGAATGGATTGCTCCTGAAGTTCTCGGTCGTCGCGCGATCGCTGTCAATGCTTCCGACCTTGGCGCCATGGGAGCACGGCCACGCGGCTTTCTCGTGGCTCTTGCCCTTCCGGCCAGTACCGAACTTGACTGGGTTGTCTCCCTTGCAGAGGGTCTTCGGGAGGGTGCCGAAAGATTTGGAGCCTCAATTCTGGGAGGTGACGTGGCTGCGGTTGCCAATCNTGNTTCCATCAACGTCACAGCNNTGGGGGAAATTGAAGAGGGTACGGATCCCGTTGAGCGNGGTGGAGCTGCAGAGGGAACCTGGTGCTTTGTTACCGGATGGCCTGGCCGNGCTGCAGCGGCTCGGCGGATGTTTAAGACTGGTTATAGGTCGTCGGCAGCCTTTGAACCATGCATCGATGCATTCCTCGATCCGCGGCCTCCGGTCGCATTTGGTGGCTGTNTAGCTTCCCAAGGACTGGTTGGGGCAATGATCGATATCAGCGATGGTCTCGCTGTCGATCTGGGGCGCATGTGCCTGGCCTCTGGTGTTGGTGCCCGTCTCGATGCAGAAATTCTGGTTGCCGACACAGTCTTGGTTGACGTGTCGGCTGGGTTGAGTCTTGATCCAATAAAACTGGTCCTCGGAGGTGGAGAGGATTATGAGCTGTTGTGCTCGGTGGCAGACGAAAAAGCGCAAACATTTCGTGCGTTGGCTGCAGAAGAGGGTGTCGAGGTGCGCGCCGTTGGTCGATTCGTCGCCGCAAATAAGGGGATCACGTTCGTCCGGGCTGGTCACGTCGAAACGATTTCGCGTGACGGTTGGGACCATTTTGCTTGATCGACGCCAAGCCTAGAAGAAAATAACGTGCCACTGAAATTTTCCGTTACTAGCCGTGACCCATCAAGTGCCGCACGTTGCGGTGTGCTCGATACACCGCACGGCACCCTAAAGACACCAGCGTTTATGCCGGTCGGTACCTACGGAGTTGTCAAGGGCCTTCGTTCGGAAGATCTCGAAGAACTTGGTGCCCAGATCGTGTTGAGCAANGCGTATCATCTTGCTGAGCGGCCTGGAGCAGCGGAAATTCAGGCACTCGGTGGTTTGCATCAGTTCATGGGTTGGGATGGTCCGATTTTGACCGACAGCGGCGGTTACCAGGTCTTTTCGTTGTCAGACCGTTGTGAGGTCGATGACGATGGCGTCACCTTTCAGTCGACGCTTGACGGCAGCCGCTATCGTTTGACCCCAGAGTCCGTCGTCGAGATTCAGTCCCAGCTCGGTTCCGACATAGCCATGGTCCTCGACCAGTGTGTGGCCGGGTCGGCCACCCAGGCGATCGCTGAGGCGGCAGTTCGTCGTACTCAGGATTGGGCCGAGCGAAGCCGTAAAATCGCCTCTTGTCTACCCGGAGGTTTGTTCGGAATCGTCCAGGGGAGTGTTTACTCTGACCTCCGTGTTGCCCACGCTGAGCAGCTCATTGGGCTTGATTTTGATGGTTACGCTGTTGGAGGTTTGGCGGTTGGTGAAAAGAAAAATGTNACCTGGNNTCTGCTTNGAGAAACAGTGGCCGTTTTGCCCGAGGAAAAGCCGCGCTATGTAATGGGGATGGGGACTCCGAACGACATTATCGAGGGGGTGGCGCGAGGCGTTGACCTTTTCGATTGCGTGATACCGACACGCCACGCTCGTAACGGCATGGCATTCACCAGCGAGGGGCGGATCTCGATTAAGAACCAGCAGTACGCTGCCGACGAGGGGCCGCTTGATCCTGCTTGCAACTGNCCNACTTGTCGACGTTATTCGCGTGCCTATTTGCGCCTATTGATGGTCCGCGGGGAAATGTCNGCAGGNATNATGCTGACCTGGCACAACCTNTTTNACTACCTTGACACCATGANAAGCATCCGGCACGCTATCGCTTCGGCGAACTTCGCCGAATTTCGTCGCAACATCGCGGCNGGCAGGGCTAAATTGTCTGGTTGAACTAAATTTCGTGCTGCCATTCCGGGTCTCCCCGGATTTCCAATCGCCGGTTAACTTCGGCGTCTCGAACGAGGTCGACAGAAGACGTGCGTGCGTTNTTTATGATGGCCCAGGGGCAGAGTGCTTGGGGAAGCTTCGTGCCGCTCCTCATTATGCTGGGGATCTTTTATTTCTTGCTAATTGCACCTATGCGTAAGCGACAAAAGCAACAGGACCAGATGATCAAAGACCTTAAGACTGGCGATCCTGTGCTCACGGTCGGTGGAATATATGGCACCATCGTGGGAATCAAGGACGACCGGTTGACGCTGCGCATCGCAGACCAGGTCAAGGTCAACGTCGCCAAGTCGAGCATTTCCGGACTTGATACGTCAGCGACCAACTAGACAGGTAATCCCCCCGGAGCAGTGACCATGTCTCGGAACAATCTCTATAAGCTCGGGTTGATCGTAGCGATTAGCGCCTTCTGCTTGTTTCTTTCGTACCCGCCTTCCGAGCAGATCAACCTTGGNCTCGATCTTCGAGGGGGGATCCATCTGGTGCTCGACGTCGTTGTAGAGGAGGCGGTTGCCGGGCAAGTACGAACGGACATGGGGCGGTTCCAAGATCTCTTGGAAGATGAGGGTGTGGTGCCGTCGGAAACTATTCTCGATTCCGATGTGTCGTTCAGCATGACGTTCAACACGGAGCTTCTGCGTGATCAGGCAGAAGTAAATGCGATTAATTACTACCCATCGTACAACGTGAACCTGTCGTCGAACCCGCCCACACTCAATCTTAGCTTGGATCCAGATGAACAGGACCTAGCGAAGGACGCCGCTGTCCGTCAGGCGTTGCAAACAATTCGCAACCGCATTGATCAGTTTGGTGTTGCTGAGCCGGTGATCCAACGCCAGGGTATGGCCGGAACTCGCATTCTTGTCCAACTTCCCGGCGCCGAGGATCCCGAGCGTGTCAAGAACCTCCTGCGCACGTCGGCGATTCTGCAGTTTCGGCTTGTTCAAGCAGGACCGGCGGAGACACGCGAGGCATTGGTCGCAGCGGCTGGAGGCCAGCTGCCTGCGGGCACCGAGATCGTGGAGTCGATTCCCGAGACCGTTAATGGTGTCGANATCCCCCCGATGTTCTACCTTCTTGATATCGTTCCGATTGTCGAAGGTGGCGAGTTGAAGGACGCGCGCCTGTCGCAAGATNAATTCGGACTACCAGCTATTGGCTTCACACTCGAAGCAACGTCGGCTCAGAAGTTTGGTGAGTTTACATCTACCAACATCGGTCGTCTCCTTGCCATCGTTCTCGATGACCGGGTCCAGCAGGCGCCATCCATCGAGTCGCGCATCGATGGCGATGGAATCATTCGCGGGCAATTCACTCTTGAGGAAGCCGAAGATAGATCGCTAATGTTGCGTTCTGGCGCACTGCCTGCATCGATCGAATATCTTGAAGATCGGAGCGTCGGCCCGTCGCTCGGGAGGGAGTCGATTCGCCAGGGTGTGCTTGCGGCGATCATCGGTATGTCGTTGGTTGTTGCGTTTATGCTGGTTTACTACAAAGGGGCAGGAATCAACGCGGTACTGGCTTTGGCACTCAACCTCATCATTGTCATGGGGGTGATGGCCTCACTGCAGGCGACGCTGACATTGCCGGGTATCGCCGGCTTGATCTTGTTGATCGGCATGTCCGTCGACGCGAATGTACTGATCTTCGAGCGCATCCGTGAGGAGCTTGACCTCGGCAAAACGGTTCGTTCTTCGATCGATGCCGGCTTCTCGAAAGCATTCTCGGCGATTCTGGACGCTAACCTAACGACGTTGATTGCCGCGGCCTTTCTGTTTCAGTTCGGCACCGGCCCCGTAAAAGGGTTTGCGGTGACAATTACCATTGGCATCGTTGCTTCCATGTTCACGGCTCTGTTTGTTTCTCGTGTGATCTTCGCGATTTGGACGTCAACTCGTCGCCAAACATTGAGCATCTAATGCGCCTAATAGGCAAAACAAATATCGATTTCCTCAGCAAGCGCGGCATCGGGGCGATGATCTCGGCCACGTTGATCCTAGGGAGCATCGCCTCGTTTGTTTTTCACGGGGGGTTGCGCTACGGGATTGACTTTGCTGGTGGCTCGCAGGTCATCGTTTTATTTGCTGAGCGACCTGACCTCGATGTATTGCGTGACACTCTGGTAGCCGAAGGTATTGAAGACCCGACTATTCAGGAATTCGTCGCACAGCCCGGAAGAGAGGAAGTCCTCATTCGTACTCCGCTTACGGATGAAGGCAATACTGGGCTGCTGGGCGAGATCTATTCAGCGCTGAAGGTTTTCGACCCGGTGGAGATGGGTGTTGGTCAGGAACTTGATTTCAACACGGTCAGCCGCGAGATAGTTGCCAGCCGTCTCCTCGAGGTAAATCCCTTGGAGTTTAATACCGTTGTTGACATCGACGACGCTCGTGCGGAGTATGAGCGCGTTGCCGACCTGGCCCTAAGCGCTCGTGACCAGGTCGGTTTGCTTTCTTCTTGGGATGCGGTCGAGGGGACCGACATCGATCCACGGATCTTGAGCTGGATACAGACCACGTTCTACTTCGGTGGCTATGCTGTCGTCGGCCAGGATTTCGTTGGACCACAGGTCGGGGCGGATCTTCGCCTGCAAACAGCATACGCTATGTTCTGGGCGCTCCTGGGCCTCCTCGCCTACATTACCTATCGCTTCGAATCCCGCTTCGGTTTCGCCGCTGTTGCTGCCCTCGTTCACGATGTCTTAATCGCGGTTGGGGCCTTCTCGATTACCAATCGGGAATTCAATCTGCCAGTTGTTGCAGCGTTTCTGACCATCATCGGTTATTCGCTTAACGACACCGTTGTTGTCTTCGACCGCATCCGTGAGAATCGTCAGATACAGCGCCGCATGCCGCTTGCTGAAAGCATCAACCTCAGCATCAACCAGACACTCTCTCGTACTATGTTGACCTCCGGGACCACCCTGGTAGTCGTGCTTTCGCTTTTCTTCTATGGTGGGCCGGTGATCAACAACTTTGCGTTCGCTCTCTTGATCGGAGTTGTCGTGGGTACTTACTCCTCGATCTTCGTCGCGAGCCCGGTCTACTACGAGTTAGCGAAGCGGGCGATAGCGAAGAAGAAATAGCGGACGTCCGACCAGACAGTCTTCTCTCGGGACCTTGAACTCCTTTGGGTACTTTCTTTCGAAGGTTTCTAGCTACTCTGAACCCACTGGGACCGTGGCGATAGGCAATCAGGAAGAATTGAACTTGGTTTCAGTTTGTCTGAGTTCCAAGAAGTAACTTTCTCTGATGCTATTCTGAACAGATGCGATTCCCTTCTCTGGGTACAAAAACGAAACGCTCGGTAACGATCAAAGATGTCATCGAGCAAATGTCCGAGCGGTATTCCGTGGACGACCAAGACCTGGTTCGACGGGCACACTTGTTTTCGGCTCGGGCGCACCACGGACAGTTGCGTAAGTCTGGAGAGCCCTACGTAGTACACCCATTGGCAGTCGCGATGATCTTGGCAGAGCAGCGACTAGATGCGACATCGATCGCCGTTGGCTTGTTGCACGACGTCCTTGAGGATACACAGGCTGATTCGGAGCGAGTCCAAGAAGAATTCGGCGAAGAGGTGCTCAGTCTGGTCGAGGGGGTCACCCAGATCAGCAAGATCAGCTTCACGACTCGTGAGCAAGAACAGGCCGAGAATTTTCGCAAGCTCCTCTTGGCAATGGTTGAGGACATTCGGGTCCTATTCGTTAAGTTAGCGGACCGATTCCACAACATGCGCACGCTTGCGCATCTTTCACCAGATGCTCAGCTCCGTAATGCGCACGAAACAATGGAAATCTACGCACCTTTAGCGCAGCGGCTCGGCATGGGCCGGCTACAAGTGCAACTCGAAGATCTTGCGTTGGAGTACTCCGAGCCGGATGCTTACCGTGAACTCGTCAAACAGGTCGAAAGCCAGCCACGGGTCCGCGCTGCGTTCATTGCTCGAGTCAGGTCACGTATTGAAGAAGAACTTTCCAGCCAGAACATAGAGGCTAGAGTCGAGCACCGGGTCAAGGGTTACGCGAGTTTGCACAAAAAGCTCTCGGCTAGTGTCCGCGAACTCGACCAAATATACGACGTCGTCGCCTTCCGAATCATCACCGACAACGTAAAGAATTGCTACGCGGCGCTGGGGCTCGTGCACGGGCTGTGGCGGCCGGTCCCTGGTCGTTTTAAGGACTTCATTGCCATGCCGAAGTCAAACATGTACCAATCACTGCACACCACGGTGATTGACGAGGGGCAGCCGTTCGAGTTGCAGATTCGCACGGAACAAATGCACCAGGTGGCAGAAGAGGGCATCGCGGCCCACTGGCTGTATAAGGAAGGGCGTGAAGGGCTTGCCGTCGATACCCAGCAGTTCCAGTGGTTGCGTCAGATCGTTGACCGGCAGCGGGAAATCCCAGATGCACGGGAGTTCCTCTCGTCACTGAAGGTTGATCTCTACCCGGGTGAAGTTTACGTGTTCACGCCGAAGGGCGAGGTGAAGGTGTTTCCCACTGGGGCTACGCCGATTGATTTTGCTTATGCCGTCCATACGGAAGTTGGGCATCATTGCAGGGGATCCAAGGTGAACGGTAGCTTGGTGCCACTGCGTACGCCCCTCGAGAATGGCGACATTATTGAGATCATCACCAGCGGCGATGCCCGTCCGGCGCGCGACTGGCTACGCCTGGTTAAGACATCGCGTGCGCGTAGCAAGATTCGCACCTACATCAACCGCCGTGAGCGTGAAAAGAGTATTGAGATGGGACGGCGGATTTGTGACAAGCAACTGCGTCGTTACGGCCTCAACCTGAAGAAAACTATCGCCGCCGGGTCGTTTGACGAGATCGCGTCACATTTCGGGCTCGCAATGGGTAGTGACGTATTGGCTTCAGTGGGGTACGGAAAGATCTCCGCCAAACAGGTCGTTGATCGGCTTCTGCCTCCAGAAAAACTGGACAAGGAAGTGCCGGAGTCCGAGGGTGGCATCATCGGCGAAACTGTTCGCCGCATCCTTCGCTGGGGTGACGAGCCGATTGTCAGCGTTGGAGGGATGGATGACATCTTGGTGTCCCGTGCGCGGTGTTGTAACCCGATCCCGGGTGAACCGATCGTTGGTTACGTTACCCGCGGGAAGGGTGTTTCTGTTCACTCTGCGGCCTGTTCTAACGTTGATCAGCTCCTGATGAACCCGGAGCGGGAGATCCCAGTGGCCTGGGGAACCTCCAAGGGCAGCATACAGCCTGTCAATCTCCAGGTTGAGATCGAGAATCGGCAGGGGTTGTTGGCTGAGATCACATCGAGGATCTCGGACGCCAAAACTAACATCCGCCATATCGACTCGCGGGTCGGGAACAATCATGNGTGCATCAATCTGATTATTGACGTGGCCGATCTTGACCATTTGAAACGTATTACACAAGTGTTGCCGAAAATCCCGGGCGTGNTTCGGGTAGTGCGCACAGGGATGCGTTAGCAGAGNTTGGGAGCATTNCTTGGGGNCCTTTGANAGAATATCGTTGGCGCCATCGNTAAAATNAAAAAGGAGAAATGAGTGCGTGTACATGAGGTGATTCATACGGACGAAGGACCGGCCGCTCTCGGCCCCTATTCTCAAGCCACCAAGCTTCCCGTCGGGGACAGGTCGTTGGTGTTTGTGGCGGGCCAGATTGCACTAGATCCAGCAACGGGNGAACTGATCGACGGATCAGCAGGAGAGCAGGCACACCGCGTCATGCAGAACGTACAGGTGATCCTTGAGGAGGCTGGTAGCTCACTTAATCAAGTGTTGAAAACCACAATTTTTCTTACCAGCATGGATCTTTTCGCCGAAGTCAACGAAGCCTACGGCAGTTATTTTGTCGATGCGCCCCCGGCAAGGGCCACCGTGGNGGTAGCCGGGTTGCCGAAGAGCGTCGAGGTGGAGATCGAGGTAATGGGATATTGCTGAGTGTGCTTCCGGGTGAACCTCTCTGTATTCTCTTTCTCGTCANGATTGCTNCCCCTCGATACCTCAGGGGTAAGATCCAGTGGGTATGTTAATCATTAGGGTTTGGTTCCGAGACGCACTAGTCAGTATCTTTGCTCTCCCCATGAAACTGGTTAGCATCGATCAAGTTTGTTTATAGGAATTGCGACAGCCTGAGGGTGCGGTAGGCAGGAGACGGGCTTCACNCACTTTGCTCGAGCAAACTCTGGCCAGAAGAAATTCAATGAGCAAGGTCGATTGAAGGGGGGCAACGGGCTGTGACTCCGATCCGCTATGCACAGCGCNGCCGCCGGGTTCTGTCAGCTGTTGTTGCTTCCGGGCTCGAAGGCGCCTTGCTGACCACGCCCGTCAATGTCCGTTACCTGACGGGGTTTACAGGAACCAATGGTTGGCTCNTGGTGACAGCCGAGCAAGTCTTCTTTTTTACCGATCCGCGNTACCAGCANCAAGCGNTTGCTCAAGTAGGCGACCTTTCAATAGTTATTGCTCCAAGGGGCTTGCCGAAAACGCTCGCGGCGGCTGTTGTGCACAGCGGCATCCAGCGTGTTGCTTTCGAACCCGACCATGTCACTGTGATCCTTAGAGAGCAGCTTGAGGCTATGGTCGAAGTGGAATGGGTGTCGTTTCCCATGCTGGTTGAAACACATCGTTGCTGCAAAGACGCTGAAGAGATTGAAGCGATACGGGCAGCACTACTGGTAAGTGAGGCAGCATTCCAAGAGGTAGCAAATCGTCTGGTGCCAGGGCAGACGGAAATTGAGGTCGCATCGGATCTGGAGCTCTACTGCCGCCGTCATGGTGCCGAAAGCATGGCGTTCGAGACGATTGTTGCGTCAGGGTCTCGCTCGGCGTTGCCNCATGGTGTTGCCTCCACACGCTGTATTGAAGAAGGTGGGCCCATAATGATTGACATGGGTTGCAAGATCGATGGCTACTGTTCTGACCTGACCCGCATGATCTGGTGTGGTGGAGTGCCAAGTCGGCGTTGGCTTGAGGCTCACGATGTTGTCAAGCGCGCCCGCTCTGCGGCATTGGAAATGATCGGGCCAGGAATTGCTGCCATCGAAGTCGACGCTGTTGCCCGAGCAGTGATCCAGGATGCTGGCTATGGTCCCGCGTTTGTACACGGCACCGGCCACGGCATCGGCCTCGAAATTCACGAGAGCCCGAAGGTTTCTAGCCGCNGTGACGGGCCGTTGGAGGTTGGTATGGTGTTTACCATTGAGCCGGGATTGTATTTGGAAGGTGAGTTCGGCATAAGGATCGAAGATGTGGTGTNTGTCACAGAGGATGGCTGTGAACGCTTGACCACCTTGGAGCCCGAACCTATGCTTCGAGGGACCGCTTAGACTGGTTTTCGGCCGCATTTGGGGGCACATCAGCGTGAAGCTGTTCATCGAAGGTGAAGAGGAGATGGGCAGCCCATCNATGAGCAAGAAGTCGTCAGATGACAGCTTGGTCGATCTCGACCAGATACGGGAGCTGATTGATCTTCTCATCGAGAAGGATGTCAGTGAACTCGTGGTCGAGCGCGAGGGNNTACACGTCAAGATTCGCAGGGGGGNCGCCGAAATTAGTGCGCCGCCTGCACCTGTACAAGTCGTCTCGGCTACGGCCACGGGGGCTCCGACCATTGATGAGTCGCCCGCTGTAGATGGCGAACCGGCCCCGGCTGTTGACGCGATTTACGCGGACTGCTTCATTGTTACGTCTCCGATGGTCGGTACGTTCTATCGATCACCCGAACCTGACGCCGATGCCTTTGTCGAGATCGGTGGAGAAGTGTCCGAGGGCGATCCTCTGTGCATNGTCGAGGCCATGAAGTTNATGAACGAAATTGTTGCGGAGGTAGGTGGTGAGGTTGCCGCTATCTTCGTAGACAACGCGGAACCGGTCGAATTTGGTCAGCGCCTCTTTGCTNTCCGACAGGGCGGATAACCCTGTGTTTCAGTCGATTCTGATCGCGAACCGGGGGGAGATTGCTCTTCGTATCATCTGGGCGTGCCGCGAACTTGGTATCAAGACGGTCGCAGTCTACTCGGAGGCCGATCGAGACTCGTTACACGTTAGCTTTGCGGATGAGGCGATCTGTATCGGTCCGCCCCCTGCGGCTGATTCTTACTTGAGTATCCCAGCGGTAATCTCCGCAGCCGAAATCATGGGGGTTGACGCGATCCATCCTGGTTATGGCTTCCTGGCCGAAAACGCCGAATTTTCGGACATTTGCGAGACCTGTGGCCTTACGTTCATCGGTCCGAGCACCGATGCGATCCGCAATATGGGTGACAANGCAATGGCTCGAAAGACGATGGGAGCCGTCGGGTTGCCGCTCATCCTTGGNAGCGAAGGCGCTGTTACGGACGAAAAAGAAGCTGGCGTGTTTGCCGATAAAATCGGCTATCCNGTTTTATTGAAGGCGGCTGCCGGTGGTGGAGGCAAGGGCATGCGGGTTGTTTCCGCCCNTGATGAACTTTCTAAAGCGTTTCGCACTGCCAGCGCCGAAGCCGAGGCGGCTTTTGGCTCGCGNGATATCTATGTGGAGAAGTACATTGCTTGCCCGCACCACATCGAGGTGCAGCTGCTTGGTGATAAGCACGGGAACCTAATACACCTGGGTGAGCGTGAGTGCAGTGTGCAGCGCAAATACCAGAAGCTCATCGAGGAGACGCCGTCCCCGGCGTTATCAGAGGAGTTGCGNGAACGGATCTGGTCCGATGCTATTAAAGGAGCCCAAGCCATCGACTACAACAGCGCTGGGACTATGGAATTTCTCGTGGACGAGGACGGTGCACACTATTTCATGGAGATGAACACGCGTATCCAGGTCGAGCACCCTGTAACCGAACAGGTCACGCTCGTTGATCTGATCAAGCAACAAATTTGCGTTGCGTTCGGCAAGAAGCTCCCTTTTGGGCAGGAGGACATTAGATTCAGGGGGCACTCGATTGAATGCCGAGTCAACGCTGAACATCCTGAAACTTTAATCCCGAGCCCTGGGCAAATTACTGCCTTTAATGTTCCCAAGGGACCTGGTGTCCGAGTTGATACGGCGGCTCACGAGGCAGCTTTCATCTCGCCATACTACGACTCGATGATTGCCAAGGTTATTGTGCACGCTTTCAATCGCGAAGAGGCTTTGGTGCGTATGCGACGTGCGTTGGGCATGTTTGTCATTCAGGGTATCGACACTAGCCTGCCGCTGTTGCAGCGTATCGTTGATCATCCTGGCTTCGCGGCAGGTAACTACAACACCCATTTGCTAGACGACCTGCTTCCCGCGCCCCAATCAAAAGCAGTAGAGAGGGCAAGTTCCTGAGCGCCGCAACGCCGCAGCGTCTCCCATCTCCTGTTTTGCCGATCATTGATCCACTCACTACGGATTCACTTGTTGAAGCGGTGCGGGCGGTGGCTCATGGGGGCGCCAACTGGGTTGAGTATCGAGACAAGGAAACCGATGATCGACGTGTCNACGAGCGCGCAGTGNCGATGGTCAGTGCTTGCCGGGAGNTCGATGTACGGTTGCTGATCAACGATCGTGTCGACGTAGCGCTGGCGGCTGGAGCNGANGGAGTCCANCTCGGCCAGGATGACCTTCCAGTGTCAAAGGCGCGCGAGTTNCTTGGTACTGAAGCAATCATCGGAATTTCCGTCGACAACGNGGAGGAGGCACAGAGCNGCNGAGNTCTTNCCGGTGNACTACATTGCTATCGGNCCNGTTTTNGCCACATCATCCAAACCGGACGCAGGGNCAGNAGTNAGCCTTGANGGTGTNCGNCAGGCTGCNGNCTCGATCAGCAAGCCGTTGGTNGCAGTTGGCGGCATAGANCTTTCGAANNCNGGTGCGGTNGTNGCGGCTGGATGTGACTGCGTGGCAGTGCTCTCGGCATTGCACGGANCTGGAGGCNTGGAGCACATCACCCGACAACTNATGAACGCGGCCGATNNCGCCTTNTNACTGCGAGANAATTGACGNGGTCNNGTAGGGCCGCATAAAGTCCGGCNTCATGACAAAGACTGANAGTTTTACTTCAAGATGGGCGTTGCTGATTGCTGCCCTTGGTATGGCCGTGGGTACGGGCAACATATGGCGGTTCCCACGTATCGTGGCCAACAATGGCGGNGGTGCCTTTTTAATNCCGTGGCTGATCTTCCTGTTCTTGTGGGCGATTCCGCTGCTAATGGTGGAGATTGNCATGGGCCGGCATACCCGCCGGGGGGTGGTCGGGGCGTTCGGCAGGTTGATGGGGCGCCAGGCGACATGGATGGGNGCCTTCGTNGGCTGGTGCACGATGGCGATCACCTTCTACTACTCGGTGGTCGCCGGCTGGTGCGTCAAATANCTGATNGCGGCGGNTACCGGCGAGCTGTCCGGCNTNGAGGGAACGGTCTACTGGGAAGGATTCCAGACCACCGTCTGGCAGCCGGTGTTCTTCCATTTNGTCGCCATGGCGGCGTGTGCGCTCATCCTATACCGCGGTGTGGTTGCCGGCATCGAGCGCGCCAGCAAGGTTCTGATTCCTGCCCTTTTCGTGCTCCTGATGGTCGCCGCGGTCCGCGCCTTGACCTTGCCGGCGGCACCGGGGGCGGAAGGTCCGATTGCTGGCCTCGAATTCCTTTTCAACCCCAACTGGTCGGACTTGCTCAACTACGAGATTTGGCTGCAGGCGCTGACGCAATCGGCGTGGTCAACCGGAGCCGGTTGGGGCCTGATGGTCACGTACGCGGTGTACTCGCACAAGAAGGACGACATCGTCGGCACCGCAATGACGATCGGGTTGGGCAACAATTCCGCCTCGATGCTGGCAGCACTTGCCATCATTCCCACGGTGTTTGCCGTTCTTCCGTTCGCTGAGGCTCAGACGGTTCTCAGAGGTAGTGGCCCGGCCAGCACCGGGCTGAGCTTCATCTGGGTACCGACGTTGTTCAGCGGGATTCCCGGCGGCCAGTTCTTTATGACGCTGTTTTTCCTCGCCCTGGTGGTGGCAGCGTTCTCGTCGATGATCGCCATGCTCGAGCTCGGTGTGCGTATCTTCATGGACTTCGGGATGACGCGACAGAGAGCCGTTCTTTCAANCGCCATGGGCAGCTTTGTGCTCGGCNTCCCTTCGGCGATTAACCTAAGTTTTTTCAGCAACCAAGACGCAGTCTGGGGAATTGGNCTGATGGTTTCTGGNTTCTTCTTTGCANTCGCCGCCAGAAAATTNGGTGTTGCGAAGTTCCGAGAGGANCTCATCGNACCGNCNGACAANGANATTCCTGTCGGTCGCTGGTTTGATTTCGCCATCAAGGTGCTGATGCCGCTGCAGTTTGCCGTCCTGATTGTGTGGTGGCTGTATCAGGCGGCGACGTCGGGTGAGGCTTGGTGGGATCCGTTCGGCGTCTTTACCCTGGGAACCTGTCTGTTCCAGTGGGGCGTGGTCTTGTTGATCTTTTACCTGGCGAATAATCGGATGGCCGATGCAACANTNGGTGACGGGATNGCCGACCGACCGACCCTGGGTTGATGATGTTGGGACTTGAGAGGAGGTAGCCGTGCAAGCGACAACGTTGATCTTCATGGTTTTAGTGCTTGGAGTTCTTTGGGGTGGGTTCGCGGCACTCCTTGCACACTCTATGAAATCCGAGAAGCGCCGGGCCTTAGGCAGCGCGGATCGGCTGAGTACTGGAGGGAATGGTGACTGACCAGGAAGCACGCGGTGCGTGGAGNTCGAAGGCCGGATTTCTCCTGGCCGCCGCTGGTTCGGCGATTGGCCTCGGGAACATTTGGCGTTTTACCTACATCATGGGAGAAAACGGCGGCGCTGCCTTCATCCTGGTGTATGTCGCCTGCATTATCTTGATTGGAGTACCGCTTTTNCTCGCNGAGCTTGTCCTCGGTCGCAANACTCACCTCAATCCCGTTGGAGCCATANAGGCGATCAAGCCGGGGACGTCGTGGAAGTGGATTGGAGCTCTGGGTGTNCTTGCTGGGGCGNTCCTGTTGTCGTTNTACAGCGTAGTTGCNGGGTGGGTCATGGCCTATGCGNTGCGCGCGCCGTTCGGAACNATTAGCGGGCTGGCGAGCCCNGAAGAAGCGGNGACTTNCTTCGGTGCCCTTTCCAGCANCGCTTCCCAGAGCCTCATGTTCCATGGCCTGTTCATGNTCGCCACCGTTGTGATCGTGGCCCGGGGNATCAAGGGCGGTATCGAGCGGGCGAGCAAGATCATGATGCCGATTCTGTTCATCTTGCTGGCGGCACTGGCAGTGCGCAGCATGACCTTGACCGGCGCGGGCGCCGGCATTGACTTCATGCTGCGGCCGGACTTCTCCGCTCTGACGCCGACGGTGGTGCTGATCGCGATGGGACACGCTTTCTTTACCCTCAGTGTAGGGATGGGCACGATGATCACCTACGGCTCTTATCTGACGCCGGAGCACAACCTGCCCATGGCGAGCCTGCAGGTCGCCTTCATGGACACGTTGATCGCCATCGTGGCCGGCTTCGCGATCTTTCCGGCGTTGTTCGCATTCGGTATGGAACCGTCCGAGGGCCCCGGGCTTGTGTTCGTGACGCTCCCCGTCGTGTTCCACCAGATGCCGGGCGGCATGTTGTTCGCCAGCATGTTTTTCGCGTTGTTCTTTATGGCGGCGCTCACATCGAGCATCTCTTTGCTCGAGGTCGTTGCGGCGTATTTCATCGACGAATTGGGCTGGGTTCGCTCGAAGGCCGTGCTGATCCTCGGTGTAGCGATCTTTCTCATGGGCATACCCGCAGCGCTGGCAATGGGATCCTGGGGGGGCTGGTCGATAGCCAGCATGCTGGGAGCGACTGCGGGGCAAGGTGCGCTCGGTAGCGTCGGTATCTTGCAACTCAACTGGTTTGATCTGATCAGCCACATAGTGTCCGACTACATGCTGCCGGTTGGCGGTTTCTTCCTCTGTTTGCTGGTGGGGTGGTTCTGGAACCGTGCCACAGTCGAAGCGGAGGTTTTCATTGGCAGCCCAGGCTTTCGTTTTATGACGCTTTGGATCAACCTGCTGCGCTGGTTTGGCCCGCTGCTTATCGGGCAAGTGCTGGTCCTTGGAATTCTCGCCGAGTTCCCGCCGTTGGCGCAGTTGGTGGACACGCTGCAAGCGTGGTTCGCGGCACTCGATATCTTAGTAGCGTTGGCCGTGATCGTCGTGACCCTCGTGGCGGGCGACAAGACTCGTCCTGCTGAGTTTAAGAATTAAAACTATGGAGTTTGATGATTCGGGGCAAGAGATGCGGCAAGGCGGCGGGCATACCACTACAGCTGAACTGAATCCATGGGTGTCAATATGGACCCAACCGCGTGCCACGATTCAACAGATTGTCGATTCGGACCCGGAACAATCNGTGTTGATATTGGCGGGCATCTCTGGGTTTGCGAGCACGTTGGANAGTGTCCGTGATACAGGTCTTGGCGATGGGATCCCATGGTTTTATATAGTTCTTATTTGTGCGTTGATTGGTTCGCTTCTGGGGATAGCTGGTCTATACGTTTTTAGTTTCCTGCTTCACTGGACGGGNAAGTGGCTTGACGGGAGAGCTTCCCAACCATTCATTCGTGCTGCAGGAGCTTGGGCCCAAGTACCGATAATATGGGGCTTACTTCTTTGGGTTCCTTTGATTGCACTATTCGGCCAGGATCTGTTTCGGTCCGGTTCGTTTGGNCTCGAATCGAACCCATTTTTNCCCTNTCTCTTTCCTATTGTGTCGACTGGAATTGTNTTAGGGGTGTGGAGTCTCGTTNTTTCTCTACATTGCCTGGCACANGTCCAAGGGTTTTCNGTCTGGAAAGCTCTGGGTAATTACGTTCTGGTGGTCGCNGTAGTTGTCATACCNGTTACTNTNATTNTNNTNGTCTTNTTGACTATTACGCTCGGGNTCGCTGGTTCCTCCCTTATGTAGTGAGGCCCGCTAAGGAACACGCTCGNTAAATTTNGCGACCAAGGTGGCGNTCGGATCATTCTNTTGTCACNCAGAATGAGTGAGTNACCGCNGTCACGCGGAGAACATTACTGGTGAACTGGACCGTCGAGCCTGCCCGGCATCTCAGTGGAGACATCGTGGTTCCGGGCGATAAGTCGATCTCGCATCGCGCCGTTCTCCTTGCCTCGGTTGCTGACGGCGAGAGCGTCATTGATGGGTTAGCCGACGGGCAAGATCTTGCTTCGAGCATAGAAGCTATACGGGTTCTCGGTGCTGAGGTCGGCCANGAAGGGGCCGACATACGCATACGNGGTTGCGGACTTGAGGGGTTGCGGCCAGCGAATCAGACGATCAACTGTGGCAACAGCGGAACCACGATGCGACTACTCGCCGGGTTGCTCGCTGGCCAGCACTTCACGTCGACACTCACCGGGGATGCTTCATTATGTGGTCGGCCGATGCGCCGTGTGGCCGAACCGTTGCACGCCATGGGGGCTTCAGTTCGAACTAGCCGTGACGGGACACCGCCGCTCGAGATTGCCGGCCCCGGTTGCTTGCGTGCTATCACGTTCCGTCCAGAAGTCGCCTCGGCCCAGGTAAAATCATGCGTTCTGTTAGCCGGTCTCTATGCCGACGGTCCTACTACGATCGTGGAACGCTGCCGCACCCGTGACCACTCTGAGCGTCTTCTGGTTGCCATGGGTGCAGACGTTGCGATATTGGCAGAAGGATCAGGCGGTAGGGTGACGATCCAGCAGGGAATGCCACTTGGCACTATCAGTGGCCGAATTCCCGGGGATATTTCGTCAGCGGCATATTGGCTTGTTGGGGCGACGTTGTTAGAAGGCAGCCGACTTCGATTGCCTGGTGTTGGGATGAACCCGACTCGTGCGGCGATAGTTGATCTACTGGTCGATTGGGGGGCGGATATCCAGATTGAACCAACCGAGGAGTGGTGCGGTGAACCAGTGGCGGACTTAATGGTCCGGGGGGTTGGCCCAGTTCTGACCGGCGGGGTAATTGACGCCGACATGGTTCCCGGCCTCATTGATGAATTGCCTTTGATCGCTGCACTCGGTGCTATGACACTCGATGGTGTCGAAATCAACGGTGCGTCTGAACTCCGTGTAAAGGAAAGCGATCGCATTGCAACAACGGCCGCGGCGTTGCGCAGCCTCGGTGTGGTTCTCGATGAGTACCCGGAAGGGTTGGCGGTCGCTGGTGGGCAGGCGCTGAACTCTGGGACCATCAACGCCGCTGGCGACCATCGTATTGCTCTGGCTATGGCCGCTGTCGGTTTGACAGCCCACGGGCTGGTGACGATCGAGAACGCCGAAGCGATGGCGGTATCGTATCCGGGCTTTGCCACGGTGCTTGAGTCGGTGGCCCAGAGATGAGCGATCCGGTGGGGAGCGCGGTGCTAGGCGACCGATTCCAGGTTCACTTGGCTGGTTTCATGGGCAGTGGCAAGAGCACTGTTGGGCGCTTGGTGGCACGTCGGTTGCTGTGGAACTTTCTTGACCTGGACGGTGTCATTGAACGACATGAGGGGCGGTCCGTTAGCCGTATTTTTGAGGAGTCGGGCGCCCAGCACTTTCGGGACGCAGAGCGCCACGTCTTACGGCAGGTTGTGTTGAAACCGGCAACTGTTGTAGCTCTTGGTGGCGGTACTTTAATCAACCCCGAAAGCCAGGCGCTTTGCCGGGAGAGCGCTGCGGTGGTTTGGCTGCGGTGCCCACTCGAAGTGCTTGAGAAGCGTCTGCACAATACGGCCGCGCGGCGGCCGCTATGGGGCGATCGAGAGGCACTCCAGGCGCGCTTCGACGAGCGGCTTGCTGGCTATGAGTCCGCGGAGTTTTGCGTCGATGCTGATGCCCCGCCAGATCAGGTGGCCGAGTGCGTCGTCAAGTTGCTTGGCGCCGAGGCGCCGGACGATCAATAAGCCTTTGCGAAGATCGCTACGTGCTTAGCGGGCTTGCCGCAGATCACGCAACCGCCATCGGGTTTCCGGTCGGCTAAGAGGCAGCGAATAGTTGCCGAGGTGTCTTCCTGGATCCGCTGTGCCTCGTTGGCCTCGTCACCACACCAGGGAGCCTCGATAAAGCCACGGGGCCCGTCCATGATTTCCTTGAACGAGTCGTAGTCCGCTGCGGTACGTGTGTTGGCTGCGACGAACGTGCTGGCTCGCTCGAAGAGGTCGGCTTGTATCGATTCGAGTATCTCCGTGGCTACCTCTGTGACGGTTTCCAAGGAGACGAAGGCTTTCTCTCGGTTGTCGCGGCGTACCAGGACAGCTTGTTCCTTCTTGACGTCACGAGGACCGATTTCAGCACGCAACGGTACACCACGTAACTCCCATTCGTTGTATTTCCAGCCAGGGGTATGTTCCTCGCGGTCATCCAGATGTGCTCGAATACCGGCAGTAGCAAGCATGTCCCGTAGAGATCGTGCGGCAGGCAGGACTGTTTCCTCAAATTGCTTCCCCGGAATGGGCACGATGACGACTTGATATGGAGCCACACGAGGTGGCAACTGCAGTCCTTGATCGTCCCCATGGGTCATAACCATGGCCCCGATCAGCCTTGTTGTTACCCCCCAAGAGGTAGTCCACGCGTAGACAAGTTCCTGGTTTTTGTCCTCGAACCGGATATTGAACGCCTTAGAAAAGTTCTGGCCGAGGTTGTGCGACGTTCCTACCTGCAACGCGCGCCCGTCACCCATCAGTGCTTCGAGAGTGTAGGTGCGAAGGGCGCCTGCGAACTTCTCACCCTCACTTTTAAGCCCGGTGATCACGGGCACAGCAAGATCTTCTTCGATCAACGAGCGGTATATCTCGAGAATCCGCAGGGTTTCCTCTTCGGCATCTTCCTCGGTAGCGTGCACGGTGTGTCCCTCCTGCCAGAGGAATTCGGTTGTGCGGAGAAAAAAACGTGTCACCTTCTCCCACCGCACAACGTTGGCCCACTGGTTGATCAGGATAGGAAGATCGCGCCACGAGCGAACCCACTTGCTATAAAGACTGTTGATTATCGCTTCCGAAGTGGGACGGATGGCCAGCCGTTCTTCGAGTTCGTTGTTACCCCCATGCGTTACCCATGCTACTTCAGGCGCAAAACCTTCGACGTGTTCGGCTTCACGTTGCAGATGTCCCTCAGGAATGAATAGGGGGAAGTAGGCGTTCTGGTGCCCAGTTGCTTTCAATTGTGCGTCGAGCCGGTCGCGGGTGTTTTCCCAGATCCCGTAACCGTATGGACGGATAACCATGCACCCTTTGACTGGGGTGTAGTCAGCCAGTTCGGCACGTCGCACCACGTCGATGTACCAGCGTGAGAAGTCCTCGGACTTGGGCGTAATCTCGCCTACGTCACCCTCAGCTTGCTCTTTATTAGACTGTTCGATGTTGTCGGCCATTTACCTTGAACTCGTGGGCACCCGACCGTGGGCATGAGATAAAAAAGGCGCTCCTCTTTGGGTTGATCGAACCCTGTCGAGCGCCAGCAGCCAGCACCGGAAGCTAGCACAGAGAAGTATATAAGGGNCAATTCCAGATCGCTGCCGGAAGCTGGGGTTTGTGATGGAGTTGAACACCTTAGAAGCGTCAGGCGCTCCACGTTTTCATGAGCGGACTGGCTGCATTGTGCGCCGTGATTCCTGGTTTTTAGGCGGGTTGAATCAACCGGGCGCTATGGTAGCTTTCTATGGAGTTCTTGCCTGCGGATTCCATCGCCCAATTGGTTTTCATCCCCCTCCCGAGAACGGCATGTCTGACGATCTCAAACGCACCCCGTTGAACCAGTGGCATCGCGACCATGGAGCTAAAATGGTCGACTTCGGGGGGTGGGATATGCCGATTCAGTTTAATGGCATCCTGGCGGAACATGAAGCTGTCCGCCAGCGGGCAGGGTTGTTCGATGTTAGTCACATGGGAGAGGTCCGNATCCAGGGCAACGACGCCCTTGCATTCATACAACATCTGATTACCAACGACGCTGGTGGTCTTGAACTTGGCCAAGCTCAGTACACNGTGATGACTAATTACGACGGGGGTGTCATTGACGACCTTCTCGTGTACANGCTCGNGGACACCGACTATCTNCTTGTGATCAACGCCGCCACGACAGCNAAGGACGTTTCTTGGATCGAANAGCAGGCAGANGNNTTCCNAGGTTTNTTTGAGGTTCGGGATGAGAGCGACGAGTGGGCGCANCTCGCACTTCAAGGCCCTGANGCTCAGACGATCCTTTCTCGCATTATTCCGCTNGATCTCACGTCCATTGGTTACTACCGGGCTGAGTTCACTAACCTCGATGGTNNCCAGATCCTCGTGTCGCGTACCGGATACACCGGAGAGGATGGTTTTGAGGTTTATTTGCCACCATCNANGGCGCCAGNGGTTGCTGACAGGATTCTCGATNCTGGTGAGGNAGAGGGCGTGGTNCCGGTGGGGCTCGGGGCACGCGATACGCTTCGNCTCGAAGCTGGAATGCTCTTGTANGGTAACGACATNGACGANTCGCGCAGTCCAGTCGAGGCGAACTTGCGCTGGCTTATNAAACCGGACAAGGGNGAGTTCATTGGCAAGGATGCAATTATTGAGCAAATAGAATGCGGTACTGGCGAAAGTCTGGTCGGATTTGAACTGGTCGATCGTGGTGTGCCGCGCCACGGGTACGAGCTTTGCTGTGCTGCTGAAAAGCCTATAGGTGAGGTTACTAGTGGCAGCTTCAGCCCGACGCTGCAGAAGGGTATTGGGCTGGGATATGTGCCGCTGGAACACACTGATGTTGATGGAGTCCTGAAAGTCGTCGTCCGAGGGCGCAAACTGGAAGCACGGGTAGCCAAAACGCCCTTCTACAGGCGCCNGAAGCCCGACTAGACGCAGTAGGAAGATCGAGGAGCAATCGATGGCGGATTATCCGGAAGACTACAAATACACTAAGGAGCACGAGTGGATCTCTGTGGAGGGAAATGAGGGCACCGTGGGCATCACGTATCATGCCCAGGCGGAACTCGGCGACGTTGTCTATGTTGAATTGCCAGCAGTCGGCGATCATTTGGAGGCAGGGCAGCCTTTTGGCACCATCGAGTCAGTCAAGGCTGTCTCGGAGNTGTATGCGCCGGTCTCAGGAGAGGTCACTGGNGTTCACGAAGAACTTCTTGATCAACCCGAACTAGTCAACGAAGATCCACANGGTGCGGCCTGGATGGTTAGGGTGAGTATGGCGGACAGTAGTGAGANGGAGGGNTTATTGTCTTTCAGTGACTATGTCAGTTTCCTCGAATCCNCTGAGGGNNACCACTGATCTGGGCGCNCCAATTGGCGGCGGCTAGCCTTAAGAACCTCCTACGTAGCGAGACCGAATGAGCACCACCAACGATNCTCATGGCCCCGGCCGGTACCAGCCACTAGGCCCGGATGACCGCCTNGAGATGCTGGACGTGGTTGGCGTCGAAGGCTTCGAAGATCTCTTTGCTTCAATACCGGAGGGGCTTCGATACGGGGGCGAGTTGCCAGTTGAAGAGGCGCTCTCAGAACCTGAACTTCTCCGTCATCTTGAAGAACTAGCGTCGCGTAATGGCCCGGCTTCCGGGATGTTGAGTTTCCTAGGAGCGGGCTGTTCTCCACACTTCGTCCCGACACATGTCGACGCTTTAATCCAGCGTCAGGAGTTCATGACTGCCTACACTCCTTACCAGGCGGAGATCAGTCAGGGAACGCTGCAAGCAATCTTTGAGTTCCAGACACTGGTGTCGATGCTCACGGGTATGGAGGTATGCAACGCGTCGATGTATGACGGTGCGAGTGCCATTGCGGAAGCTGTTCTCATGGCGCGTCGGCTAATGCGCCGTGGTGGCCGCGTGCTGTGGTCAGAAGGCTTGCACCCCGCATANCGGGAGGTTGCCGAGACCTATGCTAANTATCTCGACATTGAGTTCGAAGTACTGCGCCTTGATNNCTCGGGTCGCACCTTGATCCCCGTGGTNGACGATGACGTCATTGCTCTGATCGTCCAGCAGCCTAACTTTTTTGGCGTTNTAGAAGATCTNCGNAGTGCAGGAAATGCTGNTGCNGATGCCCCTGCCAAGTTCATTGTNGCNGTNGCCGAGCCGGTNGCNTGGGGACTGACCGTACCTGCCGGTGAAGTNGGTGCGGATATCGTCGCAGGCGAGCTGCAGAGCTTTGGTAATGGGCAGAACTACGGTGGCCCCTTAGTTGGGTTTATGGCCTGCCGCATGGAGCATGTCCGCAACTTGCCCGGCCGACTTTCCGGTCAGACGGTCGATGCAGAGG